>NZ_CP087715.1:2457500-2757500 GCF_020991125.1 Microbulbifer celer | reverse complement strand
CCCAGACAGCTAGGAAGTTGGCTTAGAAGCAGCCATCTTTTAAAGAAAGCGTAATAGCTCACTAGTCGAGTCGGCCCGCGCGGAAGATATACCGGGGCTCAAACTGATAACCGAAGCTGCGGATGCAACTTTGTTGCATGGTAGAGGAGCGTTGTGTAAGCCGCTGAAGGTGAACTGTGAAGTTTGCTGGAGGTATCACAAGTGCGAATGCTGACATGAGTAACGATAAGGGGGGTGAAAAACCTCCCCGCCGGAAGACCAAGGGTTCCTGTCCAACGCTAATCGGGACAGGGTTAGTCGGCCCCTAAGGCGAGGGCGAAGGCCGTAGTCGATGGGAAACAGGTTAACATTCCTGTACTTGCAATTGCTGCGATGGAGTGACGGAGAAGGCTAGGCCAGCACGGCGATTGGTTGTCCGTGTTTAAGGTAGTAGGCTGGGGACTTAGGCAAATCCGGGTCCCTAAGGCCGAGAGCTGATGACGAAGCCTACTTTGTAGGTGAAGTGGTTGATGCCATGCTTCCAGGAAAAACTTCTAAGCTTCAGGCAATTGCGAACCGTACTCTAAACCGACACAGGTGGTCAGGTAGAGAATACCAAGGCGCTTGAGAGAACTCTGGTGAAGGAACTAGGCAAAATGGTACCGTAACTTCGGGAGAAGGTACGCCGGTTTTGGTGATGGGACTTGCTCCCTAAGCTGAGACCGGTCGAAGTGACCAGGTGGCTGCGACTGTTTATTAAAAACATAGTACTGTGCAAACACGTAAGTGGACGTATACGGTATGACGCCTGCCCGGTGCCGGAAGGTTAATTGATGGGGTTAGCTTAGGCGAAGCTCTTGATCGAAGCCCCGGTAAACGGCGGCCGTAACTATAACGGTCCTAAGGTAGCGAAATTCCTTGTCGGGTAAGTTCCGACCTGCACGAATGGCGTAACGATGGCCACGCTGTCTCCACCAGAGACTCAGTGAAATTGAAATCGCTGTTAAGATGCAGTGTACCCGCGGCTAGACGGAAAGACCCCGTGAACCTTTACTACAGCTTTGCACTGAACTTTGAGCCTACTTGTGTAGGATAGGTGGGAGGCTTTGAAGCTGTGACGCCAGTTGCAGTGGAGCCATCCTTGAAATACCACCCTGGTATGTTTGAGGTTCTAACCCAGTTCCCTTATCGGGATCGGGGACAGTGTATGGTGGGTAGTTTGACTGGGGCGGTCTCCTCCCAAAGAGTAACGGAGGAGTACGAAGGTGCACTCAGCATGGTCGGAAATCATGCAATGAGCATAATGGTATAAGTGCGCTTGACTGCGAGTCAGACATGACGAGCAGGTACGAAAGTAGGTCATAGTGATCCGGCGATTCTGAATGGAAGGGTCGTCGCTCAACGGATAAAAGGTACTCCGGGGATAACAGGCTGATACCGCCCAAGAGTTCACATCGACGGCGGTGTTTGGCACCTCGATGTCGGCTCATCACATCCTGGGGCTGAAGCCGGTCCCAAGGGTATGGCTGTTCGCCATTTAAAGTGGTACGCGAGCTGGGTTTAGAACGTCGTGAGACAGTTCGGTCCCTATCTGCCGTGGGCGTTGGAGATTTGAGAAGAGTTGCTCCTAGTACGAGAGGACCGGAGTGAACGAACCTCTGGTGTTCGGGTTGTCACGCCAGTGGCATTGCCCGGTAGCTATGTTCGGACGGGATAACCGCTGAAAGCATCTAAGCGGGAAGCCTCCTTCAAGATGAGATCTCCCTGGAACCTCGAGTTCCCTAAAGGGCCCTGGAAGACTACCAGGTTGATAGGCTGGGTGTGGAAGCGTTGTGAGGCGTTGAGCTAACCAGTACTAATTGCCCGTGCGGCTTGACCATACAACAGAGATGGTTACTGACGATTATCTAGCAGAGCTAGATTGGATTGTGAGCGTTAAGGCGCAAGCAACGAGAGACATACAGAGTTCTTGCGGTGTATTACTACAGATTGTTTTATCGAAGCCCGCCATGGATGGCGGGAATGCAGAAAATGCATGGAGCAATTTTCTGCCTTATTTGGGGTTACCGTTGATCGAAAGATCGTGCAAACGGCGGTAACACGGCAGCGCAGGGCCCTTGATATCAAGAGCAGCCCATAAGACCGAGCCAACCCAAGCCAGTTTGCCTGACGACCATAGAACTGTGGAACCACCTGATCCCTTGCCGAACTCAGAAGTGAAACGCAGTATCGCCGATGGTAGTGTGGTGATTCGCCATGTGAGAGTAGGTCATCGTCAGGCTTTAATTCAAAGGCCCAGTCGCTAACGCGGCTGGGCCTTTTTCATATGTGGAAAAAATTTTCCACAGCTTTATCCCGCCCAGAATTGTTCAAAAACCCATCGACGTATTTTTATACGGTTCCCCAAAGCCAGTAACCATGCGGTTTACCTCCAATATCCCGTAGTTATGCACAGGTCTATCCATGATATTTGTGAGTAACTCTAGTTACAGGCATGTTTCAGGCCAGTTGTGTTTGTATGTGCCATTACCTCCTATGGGGAGGAGGGGATAACTATCTGTTTACCCATTCTGGGGTGCGATAGAGTGCTTGGATAGATCAATGAAGACTAGCGTAAGGACAGGTTATGAATCAGCCTATAAAAGCGGCCCTGATAGGGCTGGGTTTCTCCGGCAGAACTTTCCACCTGCCATTTCTCCAGAGCCGTGGCGATTACGAGCTTATCAAGGTTGTTTCCGGGCAGTCGGAGTTGGCGAAGAAGCTTGTGCCTGAGGCGGAAGTCGTCCCCAGTATGGAAGACCTGAGCGATACCGACGTTGAGCTGGCGATTATCACGGCTCCCAACGAACTACACTTCCCTCTTGCCGAAGCGGCACTGAAGGCGGGGCTGCACGTGGTTCTGGAAAAGCCGTTCGTTAACACGGTTGGTGAAGGCGAGGCCCTGGTCCAATTGGCCGATGAGCATCAGCGAGTACTCAGTGTTTATCACAATCGTCGATTTGATGGAGATTTCCTGACGGTACAGGCGCTGCTGGAAAATCAGACACTGGGAACGGTACGCCTGTTTGAGAGTCATTTTGACCGATTCCGCCCCGAGCCCCAGGTGCGCTGGCGAGAACAGGCGGGGCCGGGTACCGGCTTTTTGTATGACCTGGGCTCACACCTGATTGACCAGGCGCTGGTGTTGTTCGGCTGGCCGGAGACAATTACCGCAAACGTGCTGGCAATGCGGCCGCACGCCGAAGTGGCCGACTATTTTCATCTGCAGTTGGGGTACGCGGCGCATCAGGTCATCCTGCACTCCAGCCCGTTTTGTGCGTCGCCCAATCATCGCTTCCAGTTGCACGGCAGTAAGGGGAGTTACCAGAAATGGGGGCTGGATCCCCAGGAGGACCGCCTGCGTGCCGGGATACGTCCGGATGGTTCTGAGTGGGGCAAGGAAGAGACCGAGCAATATGGTTCGCTTTACGTTGCTGGACAGAGGACGGCATTGCCAACACAAACCGGCAACTACCACCGGTATTACGACGCTCTGTATCACGCAATACGAAGCGGGGGAGAGCCTCCAGTCACAGCGCGACAGGCGCTGGATGTTGTCCGGTTGATTGAGCTGGCGGAACGCAGCGCCGTCGAGGGACGTACCCTGAGCGTCTGACCAGACGGTACTTGCCAGTCGCAGATCGGTTTCCGTTGCTTGACTATTTATATTGTGCGCAATTAAGTTTTGTGCAATATTGTCGTTCACATACTTTACTGATTCCACAAGGAGATCCAATGACAGACCTTTATTCGATTCCTCTGACGGCACCGGACGGCACTGAAACCACACTCGACGAGCATCGCGGAAAGGTATTGCTGCTGGTGAATACCGCCAGTAAATGTGGCTTTACGCCGCAGTACCAGGGATTGGAAGACCTGTACCGTGACTATAAAGAGCGGGGCTTTACCGTACTCGGGTTTCCATGCAATCAGTTCGGTCAGCAGGAGCCGGGCAGTGACAGTGATATACAGGAGTTCTGTACGCTCAATTACGGTGTCAGTTTTCCTGTATACGCGAAGCTGGACGTAAACGGCGAAGAGGCCCACCCACTCTTCCGTCACCTGAAAAGCGAGGCGCCGGGTATTCTGGGGACCGAAGCCATCAAGTGGAACTTCACCAAGTTTCTGGTTAATCGCGAAGGCAAGGTAGAAAAGCGCTACGCACCCAAAGACAAGCCTGAAGCGTTGGCTGCCGATATCGAGAAGCTGCTTTAATGGCCAAACCCGAGGGCGACGCCCTGCACCTGGATCGACAGCTCTGCTTCGCACTCTACGCCAGCTCCAGAGCCATGATCCGCGCATACCAGCCAATGCTGCGTGCGCTGGGTATCACTTATCCCCAGTATCTGGTGTTGTTGCTGTTATGGCAGTGGGCGGACGAAAAACGGAGTGCCGAGGCGATAACCGTAGGGGCCCTGGGCGAGCACCTGATGCTGGATTCGGGCACTTTGACCCCGCTGCTTAAACGGATGGAGGGCGCGGGGCTTTTGACCCGTCAGCGCTCGATCACAGATGAGCGGACGTTGCTGATTGCACTCACGGAAGAGGGGCGATCCCTCCAGCCGAGAGCCCAAGAGTGGAGAGACCGGGCGCTGGGTCAGCTGGATGTGCCCAGAGAGCGCTTGGCGTTTCTTCATGGCGAGCTCTGGGGGCTATTGGACCAGCTTCGTAAAGATCCATAGCTCGGGATGCTTTTTCTTTATTTTTGGAATGCATGGGACAGTTTTGTGAATATCCCATGTAATTCCAATGATTTTAGGATGGTTGTTGATATTGGGCTCGGTGTGCGGGTATAGTTTCGCTACCGTAACCAATCAGATGCAGCAATCATGTCTGTCGTTTATATGTCCGACAATGCAGAGCCTTATGTGGCCGATATCGTGGCAGTGAGGCACGTTGTCTCCAGTGTCCCGACACGCGCCTGTTCCACAATTCAATCCTGTCGGTGTCAGTCTCCTGTACGCCTGAATTTTGCTGCCGCTTTGCGACTACCCCGCCCGCTACGTCTACTACGTAGCGGCATATAATTTTATTCCCGCACCCCTCTACAGAATTCCGTACTTAATTCGAGCCGCGCATAGACAGCGACGTTAGCGCTGTTTAGCCTCGGGCAAGATTAGGAGAAAGGCCCTGATGAACACTATAAAAGATAAATTAGTCATTTTCGATACCACCTTGCGCGATGGTGAGCAAAGCCCTGGCGCCTCCATGACCAAGGAGGAAAAAGTCCGTATCGCTACCATGCTGGAACGCATGAAGGTGGACGTGATCGAAGCCGGTTTCGCCATTGCCAGTCAAGGTGACTTTGAAGCCGTGCAAGCAGTTGCCGAAACGGTCAAGGATTCCACCGTGTGCAGCCTTGCCCGCGCTATGGGGCCGGATATCATCCGCGCTGGTGAATCCCTGAAGAAAGCCAATTCCGGGCGTATTCACACCTTTATTGCCACCTCGCCGATCCATATGAAGTACAAACTGCAGATGGAGCCCGAGGATGTGCTGCGCCAGGCAGTTGAGGCGGTAAAGTCCGCCCGTCAGTTCACTGACGATGTGGAGTTCTCACTGGAGGACGGCAGCCGCTCCGAGCCTGAGTTCATGTACCGGATTATTGAGGCGGTGATCAAAGCCGGTGCCGGTACCATCAATATTCCCGATACCGTGGGATACGGCGAGCCGGAAGAGTACGGCGCGATGTTCAAACGGGTGATCGAGAATGTCCCCAACTCCGACAAGGCGATATTTTCCACCCACTGCCACAACGACCTCGGTCTGGCAGTGGCCAATTCCCTGTCGGCAGTTATGAATGGCGTGCGTCAGGTAGAGTGCACCATCAATGGTCTGGGGGAGCGTGCTGGTAATGCTTCGCTGGAAGAGATCGTGATGGCGGTGCGTACCCGCCAGGATCTGTACCCCGTGGATACCGGGATTGATACCACCCATATCGTACCGACTTCGCGCCTGGTGAGCTCCATTACCGGCTTCCCGGTACAGCCGAACAAGGCCATCGTCGGTGCCAATGCCTTCGCGCATGAGTCCGGCATTCACCAGGATGGCATACTCAAACATCGCGAAACCTACGAAATCATGCGTGCAGAGGATGTGGGCTGGGGCAATAATCGCCTGGTGCTGGGCAAACACTCCGGTCGCGCTGCGGTAAAAGCCCGCTACGAAGAGCTCGGGGTGACCTTTGCGGACCCGGCGGAGTTCAGTGTCCTGTTCCAGCGCTTCAAAGACCTCGCGGACAAGAAGCACGAAATTTTCGATGAAGACCTGCAGTCGTTGATCTCCGGCGCCGCCGATCCGGTGGAGCACTATCAGCTGACGGACCTCGAGGTCCGCAGCAAAAGCGGCAGCAACCCACGCGCGCAGCTGCAGCTGACCATTGATGGCGAGGTCTGTTCCTGTGAGGCGGAAGGCAGTGGACCGGTTGACGCTACGTTCAAGGCGATCGAGTCCGTTGTCGGTAGCAACGCGGACCTGAAACTGTACTCTGTTAATGCTGTGACCCAGGGGACAGACTCCCAGGGCAGCGTCACCGTGCGTCTCGAACGGGATGGTCGACTGGTGAACGGCGTAGGGGCGGACACAGATATTCTGATTGCATCCGCAAAAGCCTATCTGGATGCTTTAAACTTGCTCGCCAGTAAAAACAGCAAAGCGCAGGGGGTATAACCCCGGCTGACGAGGTGAGCACGTGAACGAACGGTTACGGACGGAGTATCTGACAGCACTGGGGGTCACCAGCTATATGCCCAGGTTTCGTCTGCCGTTGGCACCGGAGCCGACCCAGGCGCCATTGCCGCCGCCGGTTGAGACGTCGTCTATTGCGCCGGCCAGCTCGCCTGCCGCTGCACTGCTTGCCGAAACCGGGGCAGGCGCGGCCAACGTGCCGCCGCCTGAAAGTGCGGCCAGCCGTCCAGCCCCGAACCAGTCAGCACCGGTACAGATTCCGACTGATGTCGGTCGGGTGATTGGCAGTATTACTGCGGAAACCAAAATCGTTCCCACGGAGCCGGCGCGGGTGACTGCGCCGGAGCAGCCGGTGGAGCCGTTTGTGCTCAGCTGCTGGTGGCTGGGTCAGGAGCTGCTCGCGGTGGACAGTCGTGTCCCTGGTGCCGCACTGCCGGTAGAATCGCTGTTCGGCAATATTGCCCGCGCACTGGGTTGGCACGGGCTCGACTGTGAGCGCGATCGCCTGAAGTGGCCACCCGCAGAAAATCCATTTACTGCCGCTGCGGGTGCCGATGATGCGCGCGATATCTGTGGTAGCTGGTTGCAGGCTGCCTGTTCCCGCAAACCGGTAAAATCCATCTGGCTGATGGGAGATGCGGCTCAACAATTCTGTGCGCCGATTGCCTTGGAGCAGCCGGTAAATGACTGGAAGGGCGTACAGGTAATCGCCATGCCGAGCTTGACTACCCTGTTGCAGCAGCCGCTACAGAAGCGGGCGTTATGGCAGTTGCTCCGCCGCGTCTACCCCGAGCAGACCCGCGCATAATCGACCCGATTTACACATGACTGATCTCAAGATTCCCCCCGCCGGACTCGTATTCGTGCGCGCCTGTGCAAATGACAGCGATGCACTGGCGGCCCTGGCTGAACAAACGCAAATCCATCCCTGGAGTGCGGATCAGTATCGGCAGAGCCTGGCCTCCGGCCATCTTGGGTGGCTGTTGCGGACAAAACCGCAGCGGGAACCAGCGGGGACGCAACCTGGAGACATTGTGGCCTGCTGTGTAACCAGCCAGTTGTTCGATGAAGTAGAGGTTCTCGACGTGGCGGTCAGCAATCACTGGCGCCGCCAGGGGCTCGCCGAGTATTTGCTGCAACGCGTATTCACTGAGCTGGCGGATGATATCCACCGGGTATTACTTGAAGTGCGTGTATCCAACCGCGCTGCCCGCAACCTGTACCGTAAGCTCGGGTTCATGGAAGAAGGGCGCCGCAAGAACTACTACCCCAACCCCGACGGCAGCCGGGAAGACGCACTGATAATGAGTCTGCTACGGTAGCTGCCGGTTCAGGTGCGTCCGTCATTCAGTACTGGAAATTTCATGGCCAAATCCCGTCAACTCCCCTCATTGCTCGAAGGCTCGGTAGCTGCCCATCTGCGGCGCCTGGCATTGCCGATGGTATGGGGGATTCTCGCCACCATGTCTTTCAATGTCGTGGATACCTACTTTGTTGCCCAGCTGGGAAGTGGCCCCCTGGCGGCGATGAGTTTTACTTTTCCGGTGGTAATGGTCATCAATGCCATTGCTATTGGTCTTGGCGCTGGTACGTCCTCCGCGGTGGCGCGGGCTTATGGCGCCGGTGATTTGAACCGGGTACGCCGCCTGGCCACTGATGCGGTGTTGCTGGCGGCACTGATTGCGATTGTGGTTACGGTGGTGGGCTTGCTCACCATCGAGCCGTTGTTTCGCCTGCTTGGCGCCGAAGAAGCCCTGCTGCCACTGATCTCAGATTACATGGTGCCCTGGTACCTCGGAGCAGTGTTTGCCATGGCGCCGATGGTGGCGCTATCGGCCATTCGCGCCATTGGTAACAGTGCCCTGACAGGACGCATCATGGTGGCCGTAGCGCTATTCAATCTGGTGCTCGATCCGCTGCTGATTTTCGGCTGGGGTATTTTCCCGAGACTGGAATTACAGGGCGCAGCACTGGCGACGATTATTGCCAGGGGGGTGAGTTTTGTGGCCGCCTTTTATTATCTGGCGCATCGCGAGCAGTTACTGGCGATGTCGGTCTGGCGCCTGCCTGTAATCCGGGAATCCTGGGGACAGCTACTGCGGGTCGGATTGCCGGCGATAGCGACTAACGTGATTATTCCCATGTCCGGTGGGGTCGTGGTGGCATTGGTGGCGTCCCACGGTGCCGAAGCGGTGGCGGGACTCGGGGTTGCGTTGCGTATCGAGCCACTTGCCCTGATCGTGTTTTACGCATTGTCTTCCGTGGTGGGCCCGTTTATTGGCCAGAATGCCGGAGCCGGCAAAGTGGGCCGCGCGCAGTTGACGGTCTCCGTACTTGCGCGTTTCTGTATGGTGTTCGGCGTGGGGATGGCGTTAGTCCTGTATTTTGCTGGAGGACCGGTGGCGAGTCTGTTCAGTGATTCCCCTCAGGTTTTGTCGGTGGCCGTTGCTTATCTGACCGTGGTGCCGATCAGCTACGCCGGCTACGGGTTTGTCATGTCTGCCAATGCCGCTTTCAATGGCCTGGGGCACCCGCTGCCCGGCACCCTGATTTCATTTTTGCGTGTTCTGGGGCTGTACCTGCCCCTGGCCTGGCTGGGCAATCAGTTCTGGGGGATACAAGGGTTGTTTGTGGCCACAGCAATTTCCAACCTGGTGCTGGGGGGCGTTGCGTGGTGGTGGCTGCGGCGTTATATCGGCAGTAATGTATCGGCGATGTCACCGGTGACCGGTGGAGATGCGATAAAACGCGTGCAATAGAATACGTAAGAGAAGTAGCCGCGGATAGAAGCCAGAAATAAAGCCGGAGCTGTTCGGGTCTGTTTAGCAAAAAGGAGAACGCTGGCATGGGTATGGTGTGTAAGAAAATGGTCAGCGGGTTAGTGTTGCCGGCGCTGATTGCTTTAGTGCTTTCTGTATCCGCTCGGGCGACAGAAAGCCCGTTTGATATTTATCCCATCCATTTCGCCACCATTGACGGTACTGCCATCGCCTATCAGGACATGGGCCCGCCGGATGGGGAGCCGGTCCTTCTGATTATGGGGCTGGGGGCGCAGATGCTGCACTGGGGTGATCCCCTGGTTCGGGGCCTTTTAAAGCAGGGGTACCGGGTGATTTTGCTGGATAACCGGGATGCTGGGTTGTCGCAAAAATTTTATGCGCTGTCAGCACCGCCCATCTGGTGGGCATTGGTTAAACAGAAAGTCGGGATCACACCCAAGCCTTTCTATACCCTTTCAGACATGGCCTCGGATGCCGTGGGCGTGCTGGATACGCTGAATATTCAACGCGCCCACATTGTCGGCGCGTCCATGGGCGGTATGATCGCCCAGGTTTTTGCCGCAGAAAATCCGCAGCGTGTCCGCAGTCTTACTTCCATCATGTCGAGTTCCGGCGCGCCAAATCTGCCGGAGCCCGCTCAGGCTGCTGTCTCGGCATTGGCGTCCGGCGCCGAATCGTCACTGACCTTGGAGGGGGAGTTGGACAAGCGGGTGGAGATCGCGCGCACCATCGGTTCTCCCAGATACTTCAGTGAAACCTATGCGCGCGCGCTGGCGAAGCGCGTGGTGAGTCGGGGAACTTACCCGCCAGGTACCGTACGTCAGTTTCTGGCGATACTCGCCAGCGGGGATCGCTCCCCGTTACTGAACAAGTTGCAGTTGCCTGTGCTGGTTATTCACGGTGATGCTGATCCGTTATTACCTATTGCGCATGGCCGCGATACGGCACAAAAAATCCCTGATGCACACTTTGTGGCCATTCGTGATATGGGGCACGCGCTTGAGCCGGCGGTGAGTCGGCTGGTGCTGGAGCAGCTGATACCGTTTTTCGACGCTGTACGGGCGCAACCGCAGATTTCCGAAGCGGGCAGGTAATAGCTGCCCCTTCGATCACTCATTCTTTTTGCTTTAGTTTTTAACTATTCTGCCGCGATCGGCAGCGTAGCGTGTTGCAGCCATTCGCGGGTCGGTTCGTTGACCAGTGGCAGCAGTGTTTCCCGGACTTTCTGGTGATAGTCGTTCAGCCACCCAAGCTCGCTGTCGGACAGTAATAGTGGTTCTACCAGCTGGCGGTCAATGGGCGCCAGCGTGAGTGTTTCAAACTCGAGAAAGCCGGGGTAATTTTCTGCCTGCTTGGCAAGAATCAGGTTTTCGATACGAATACCGTATTCGCCGGTCAGGTAAAAGCCCGGTTCGTTGGAAACGATCATGCCCGCTTCTAGCGCGACATTGGTGTTCGCCTTGCCGATTCGCTGCGGGCCCTCATGCACACTCAGAAAGCTCCCTACACCGTGTCCGGTGCCGTGGGCATAATCCAGTCCGGCGTCCCACAGGGCGCGGCGCGCGAGGGCATCAATCTGCTCCCCGCAGGTGCCGACCGGGAACTTGAGGGTGGCAATGGCGATATGGCCTTTCAGTACCCGGGTGAAGTGATCGCGCGCCTGGCTGGGAACGGGGCCCAGGGCGACAGTGCGGGTGACATCCGTGGTGCCGTCCGGATACTGGCCGCCGGAGTCGATCAGGTAGATTCCCTCCGGCGCCATGCTTAGGCTGGATTCCGGTGTTACCCGATAGTGCACGATAGCGCCATTGCCGCGGTACCCGGAAATGGAATCGAAGCTGTCGTCAGTAAATCCCTCTCGTTGTTCCCGCTTGCTGCGCAGCAGTTGTACCGCTTCCAGCTCGCCGAACTTTGTACCTTTCACGGCTTCCGGCAGCTCTGCCAGAAACTCGCACAGGGCGGCGCCATCGCGGATATGGGCGGCACGGCTGCCTTCCAGCTCGACGCTGTTTTTGCACGCCTTGGCACTGGTGATCGGATCCCGTTCGAGTAAAAGTTTGATCTCGAGATTTCTCAACGCCTGCAGCGTCCAGCAATTGGTGAGTGACGGGTCCGTCCACACCTGTTGCAGGTGGCGACGCTCGGCCGCCTTGAACAGGTCGGATTTCTCCGTCACCAGCTCCACTTCGGCACCCAGGTGCTGACGCAATGTGTCGCTGATCGCGTTGTCCGCCAGGTAGAGCGTGGCACTGCCGTCACTGTAGAGAGCCCCCATGGAGAGGGCAACGGGCAGGTGAGGGATATCGTCACCGCGGATATTGAACAGCCACGCACACACCTCGGGATTGGGCAGCCACAGGGCATCCTGATTTTTGGCCGCTATCAACTGCGCGATGCGCTGGCGTTTACTGGTGGCGTCTTCACCGGTGAAACACATCGGGTGCGGCCGCGCGGCGCCCGCTGGTGTTTCCGGGCGATCTATCCACAGGCTGTCGACGAGATTGTTTTCCGTCGGCTGCAGGGCGATGCCGCACTCCTGGAGTCTCTTTTTCAGTGGGGCGAGGCCGGGCTCGGTATGCAGCCGCGGATCGAATCCCAGTGTGTCCCCTTCGTTCAGCGTGTCGCACAGCCAGTTGGCAATGTCCGGTGGCGACAGGTTTTCCAGCGCCAGTGGCTGTTCAGCGATCTGTTGCTCCGCCTGCAGGGTATAGCGACCGTCTACAAACAGCGCCGAACCACGCGTGGTAATCGCGGCGAGTCCGGCTGAGCCGGTAAAGCCGGTAAGCCAGGCAAGCCGTTCATCGGCAGCGGGTACGTATTCATTCTGATACTCGTCGCAACGCGGGATCAGAAAACCCTGCAAGCCGTGCTGGCCCAGTAGGTCCTGCAATGCGCGGATTGAAGCTTCGCTCATAGAATTCTCCAGTACTGCTTAATACGGTGGGGCATAACCATGTCCCGGTCGGCCTTAATGGCAATCATCTTAGGAGGTAATCCGCCATCTGTGCCACTACTGTGTGTCACTGAATGTGGCCTGAGCCATGAATCAAGACTGGCCATAAAGAAAGCCGCACCTGCTGCACATTTTCGACTCCCGCAAAGTTCCCCGCTTGAATTATGAAATTCACGCCAATCTGTTATGCAAAATCGCCACGTTGTTGTAATGAGCCTGATAATCGTTATCATTCGCGGCCTCTGGCTGGTAGGCCACGGGTAAATCGATAAAAAGGATACAATGATGATGCAACGCTTTTATTGGCAAGGGATTAGCGCGGCTGTGGCCATGGCCGTTGCGGGGGTGCAGGCGCAGGAATTGGACAGACAGGAATCGGTCCAGGACGACGCGCAGATGGAGACCGTAGTGGTTACCGCCACCGGTTTCGAGCAGAAAATTACCGATGCACCCGCCAGTATCTCGGTCATCAGTCAGGATGAGATTCAGTCCCGCCCCTTCACGACGTTGCTGGATGCCGTGAAATACCAGGAAGGGGTCGATATCGGCAGCACCCGCGATAAAACCGGGCAGGGCTCCATCAGTATGCGCGGCCTCACCGGCGATTACACCCTGGTGTTGATCGATGGCAAGCGCCAGAACAACCACGGTGATATTTACCCGAACAATTTCGGTGGCAACCAGTTCAATCACATCCCGCCCCAGGATGCCATTGAGCGGATCGAGGTGATTCGCGGGCCGGCGTCCACGTTGTACGGTGCCGATGCCCTCGGTGGTGTGATCAATGTGATCACCAAGCGCCATTCCGATGAGTGGAGTGGCGGCGCCAGTTTTGGCCGCAGTCTGCAGACCAATGAAAACTTTGGCGATGATCTCACCACCGATTTCGATGTGATCGGCCCGCTGGTACCCGGTGTGCTGAGTCTTGGTGTGCACGGCAGCGTGTATGAGCGCCTGGCCTCGAACCCGGAATTCCAGCCCGCGGTGGATCCCAATGGCGATGTGCATGTGCGCTCCATGGGCTTCGGCAGTGGTGGTCGCACAGTGGATAACACCAGTGAACAGTACGGTCTGAGCCTGTCATGGACGGTCAGCGACAGCCAGTTTGTCCGTTTCAACTACGATACCTCCGAGCAGGTCTACGACAACACGCCGACGTTCGATGTCAATACGGGTGAGATCAACTACCCCCTGGGCACCAAAGATAATATCGAGTCCGTGTGGGCGACCCGCGGCGGACAGGTCAACCCCCGTACCGGCTACGCGGCGGATCAGATGTTTACCCGCGACTGGTGGTCCCTGTCCCATGAGGGCGATTGGGGCTTCGCGTCCAGCAGTCTCTCCCTGAGCTATGTGGATACCCATAATGCCGGGCGTACCCTGCCGTTTACCGTGGCTGAGCGTCTGGAGCTGCAGGCAATGTACGATGGTAGCGGCGAATATGCGGGGATGAGTGAAGAGGCGCGCAAGGCCCTGGCGGAAGAGACATTCCTGCCGCGTCCATCCCGCACCCTCGCCAGCAATCAGTACACCCTGGATGCGCGTATGGATATCCCGCTGTCCGGGTTCGCCGGTGATCACGCGCTGGTCGTCGGTGGCCAGCTGATCGATGGCGAGTTGCAGGATGATGTGTTCGGTATGGAAGACAATGCCGCCGGCGGTGTGCAGGATCACCAGATGTACTCCCTGTTTGTGGAAGACAACTGGACGCCCGTGGGGGGCATGACGGTCACTGCGGGGGTGCGTTACGACAACCACGATCAGTTCGGTAGCCAGGTCTCCCCACGTCTCTACAGTGTCTATTCCCTGACTGACAATTGGACCGTGAAAGGCGGTGTAAGCACCGGCTACAAAACCCCGCTGACTACCGACCTTTATGACGGCATCACCGGTTTTGGCGGTCAGGGTACTTCGCCTTTTGCCGGTAACCCGGACCTGGAGCCGGAAACCAGCGTCAACTCAGAGTTGGCGGTGTACTGGACGGCTCCGTCCGGGCTGCACAACTTCAATGCCACTTACTTCCAGACGGACTTCAAGGACAAGATTGCCCGTGGCGATACCATCCTGAGCTGTGAAAGCACCGGTGGCGCCCGCCCGTGTGTGAACCTGGGGGAATACGATGCGCTCGGCTACCAGACCTACAGCCAGAAGATCAATGTGGACGAGGTGGAAGTCAGCGGTGTAGAGCTGGCCGGGCAGGTATCGCTATCACCGAGCTGGTCACTACGGGGCAACTACACCTGGATCGACAGCGAGCAGAAGAGCGGTGCACAGGCGGGGCAACCACTCACCAACACCGCCGAGCATATGGCCAACGCGACCCTCGATTGGCAGGCTACCGCGGATCTGGATGTCTACCTGCAGGCAGAACTGCGTTCCGACCGCTACCGCGACTGGGACAATGTGCTGGACAAGCCCCTGTACTTTGAAAACTACGAGGTGCTGAACCTGGGGGCGCGCCTGCGGATCAACGAGTATGTGTCCGTCAACGGGCGCATCAATAACCTGTTGGATGAGGATTTCACCTCTTACAGCACCTCCTACACAGACCTCAATGGCGATGGCGTATACGACTATGTCACCGGCCGCGGCGCGGTGAGCGAGGTGGTGTTTACCGATGACTACAACGTCAAAGACAAGGCTCGCAGCTTCTGGGTCGGGGTGAATGTCTCTTTCTAGTCCTTTCGATATGCGCTGCCGGGTCGACTGATCCCGGCAGCGCCACCCTCGCCCTCAGCCACGATAATGGGCCGCATTGCGATTTGAGGGCGGCTTCTTTTGGCTACTTATTCCGCCCCTGCCAAGACAGCCGCTTTTTGCCCCTCACTTCTCCTGTATAATGCGCGCCTGTTTTTTATCCAGCTGTGCATATTTGCTTTATGGCCCAATCTTCCTCCCTGGCGGGCATCAGTGGCCGCCGTACCTTCGCCATCATTTCCCACCCGGACGCCGGTAAAACCACGGTGACCGAGAAGCTGCTGCTGTTCGGGAACGCGATCCAGCTGGCAGGTTCGGTAAAGGGCAAAAAGGGTCCCCACGCCCGTTCCGACTGGATGAGCATGGAACAGGAGCGGGGCATCTCGGTGACGTCTTCTGTTATGCAGTTCCCTTACAAGGAGCGAGTGGTGAACCTGCTGGATACCCCGGGGCACGAAGACTTCTCCGAGGATACCTACCGGGTACTTACTGCGGTGGATTCCGCGCTGATGGTGATCGATGGCGCCAAGGGCGTTGAGGATCGCACCATCAAGCTGATGAACGTGTGTCGCCTGCGCACCACGCCGATTCTGTCCTTCATCAACAAGCTCGATCGCGATATCCGCGACCCCATCGAAGTGATGGATGAGATCGAAGAGGTACTGAATATTCAGGCTGCGCCAATCAACTGGCCACTGGGCTCAGGGCAACACTTCAAGGGCGTGTACAACCTGTATACCGACACCATTCATGTGTTCAAACAGGGGCAGGGGCACACCATTCCGGAAGATGTGCAGATCAAGGGGCTGGACTCCGACGAGGCCACCGAGTTGCTGGGCGAAGAGGCGGAAGAGATCCGCGATGAAATCGAACTGGTGCGCGGTGCCACCCACGAGTTTGACCTGGAGGCCTACCGGGCCGGTGAGTTGACGCCTGTGTTCTTCGGCACCGCGCTTGGCAACTTCGGGGTGCGTGAAATGCTCGACGGTTTTGTGGAATGGGCGCCGGGCCCCCAGCCGCGGGCAACCAACGAACGTACCGTGCAACCGGACGAAGACAAATTCTCCGGGTTCGTTTTCAAGATCCAGGCGAATATGGATCCGAAGCACCGCGACCGCATCGCGTTTATGCGCGTGTGTTCCGGTACCTACGGTCGCGGCATGAAAATGAAACACGTGCGTATCGGCAAGGATATTAAAATCGCCGACGCCGTCACCTTTATGGCCGGAGACCGCACCCATGTGGAAGAGGCCATTGCCGGCGATATCATCGGCCTGCACAACCACGGCACCATCCAGATTGGCGATACCTTTACCGAAGGCGAAGCGCTCAAGTTTACTGGTATCCCCAACTTCGCACCGGAACTGTTCCGCCGTATCCGGTTGAAAGATCCACTAAAATTAAAGCAGCTGCAGAAAGGTCTGCAACAGCTCTCGGAAGAGGGGTCCACCCAGGTATTTTTCCCGCTCGACAATAACGACATCATTGTCGGCGCTGTGGGGGTGCTGCAGTTTGAAGTGGTGGCCTACCGCTTGAAAGACGAATACAAAGTGGAGGCCATCTACGAAAACGTCAGCGTGAATACCGCGCGCTGGGTGGACAGTGAGAGTGCCAAGGAACTGGAAAACTTCAAACGCAAGGCCAGCACCCACCTGGCGGTAGATGGCTCCGGTCACCTGACTTACCTGGCGCCTACCAGGGTGAACCTGCAGCTTGCAGAAGAGCGCTACCCGGATGTGCGTTTCTACGCGACCCGCGAGCACTGACAACACGGTTTCAAAACAACAGACGCACCACCTACAGACAGTACAAGGCAGAGGTCTCACACACGTGGCGAGCAATAGAAAACCCACCATTCCGGCCCAGTTACCCGATGAGATGCCGCGAGCCGGCAACGGCTTTACCGGGGGCATCGGGCTGCTAATCGTGAAACTGCTCGGATGGCGTCTCGAAGGAGAGTTCCCGCCGGAGAAAAAGCTGATGGTGGCTCTGGCCCCGCACACCTCCAACTGGGACTTTGTGGTGGCGATGCCATTTATCATGGCCCTTAAACTCAAAGCCTCCTGGCTGATGAAGCGAGAGGCCTTTTTCTTCCCGTTCAAGAACCTGTTCAAATGGCTCGGTGGGATTCCCACGGACCGCGCCGCTGCGGGTGGCATGGCCAAGCAGGTTGCCAGCCAGTTCCGGCAGAATGAAAAAATGTGGGTGGCGATCACCCCGGAAGGCACGCGTCAGAAAACCGCGCGCTGGAAAAACGGGTTTCTGCGTATTGCCTATGCCGCCAATGTACCGGTATTGCTGGTAGCCTGGGATTTTCCCACCAAACGTGTGGTGGTGGACTCCCTGTATCGTCCGACCGGTAAACTGGACGTGGATATGCAAGAAATCCAGAAGCGTTTTCACAAGTACCAGGGACGTAATCCGGAAAACCAGACCGATTTTGTCGATGTGCCGTGAGTCCGTTGCTCTTGTAACAACATGCACTGACGCGGAGACGCAGTGACGGCGTTTACCGGTGAATTGACATCCTTGACGCTGGTTATTCTGACCGCGGTCGCCTTTGCTGCCGGTTTTATCAGCTCCATCGCCGGTGCCGGCGGTATGATCACATTGCCGGCGCTGTTGTGGGCCGGGATTCCCCCGCTGGATGCCCTGGGGACCAACAAGTTTCAGAGCGTGTTCGGTACCCTGTCTTCCACCCTGAACTTTTTCCGCAAAGGCCATCTTGATTTTCGTCCCTTGTGGCCTGGATTACTGGCAGCGGCGATAGGCTCTGCAGTCGGGACCTGGAGCGTGACCCGGCTCGGTGGGGAGCAGTTGCGCACCTTGCTGCCAATCCTGCTGATTGCAATCGCGCTGTACTTTGCCTTTTCTCCCAGCATCTCCGATCTCGACCGCAAGCCCCGCATGGGCAATGGTTCGTTTAACGTGTTTATCGGGGGCGGGATCGGCTTGTACGGCGGATTTTTCGGGCCGGGGATGGGCTCCTTTTACGCCCTCGCTTTTGCTGCACTACTGGGGTACAACATGCGTAGGGCCACCGCGCATACCAAACCGCTGGTGCTCGCCACCAATACCACGTCCATGTTGCTGTTTATGGCCGGTGGTCACCTGTTGTGGGGGCTTGCGATCTGTATGTCTGTTGCCCAATTCGTGGGTGCGCGTCTCGGCTCCAACCTAGTGATCGCCCGTGGGGTGGGCCTGGTGAGACCAGTCATTATTGTTGCCACCCTGTTGGTGGCTGTGAAACTGTTACTGGAGGCGTAAGCCATGACCATCGTCATAACCGTATGCCTGTCTTTTGCGGTATTTGCACTGATCATCTGGGGACTGATGCATATGCGCACCCCGCGATTTCGCATGGAGCGGGCACAGTTCCTGCGGGGGCTGGAAGATGTGATCGCCGGTCAGGCGGACGATAACGAATGGCGGGTACTCACCGGTTACCCCATGCGGCACGACCCAACGCTGGAAGCGATGCGACTGAAGTGTCTGCAGATTGAAGAATCCGAGTACACTGGCCATATGCCCTACCTGTTTACGGATAAAGGGTTGCAACAGCTGCGCGAGGTTCGCCAGCGACTGCTTGACGATATGGATACCAAGACCAATACCGAATAATTTAAATAGCTGTAACTGGAGAAGAATATGCTGAAACCTGTTTTGCGCTTTACCGGCGGCATTGCCGCTGCAGTGCTGATGGCGAGTGTCCATGCTGTGCCGCTGGATAAAGAAGACCTGTCCGTGGCCGAAGTATTGCGGGAGCGCGCACTGGAATCTTCCGACGCATACAGCCTGGTGGAATCGCTTACCGTGGAAGTCGGACCGCGCCGCGCCGGCACCGAGGGCGACAAGCGCGCTGTTGCCTGGGCGCAGCAGAAGATGAAAAAACTCGGTTTTGACCGCGTTTACACCGAGCAAATCGACGTAAAACGCTGGGCGCGGGGGCACGCGCACGCCGAGGTCACCGCCCCCTATCCACAGCCGCTGGTAGTCAGTTCCCTCGGTTACGGTGCCGCCACGCCTAAAGGCGGCCTGACCGCAGAGATCGTCGAATTTGCAGATGTGGAAGCATTGATCAATGCGCCCGAAAAGAAGATCAAAGGCAAAATCGCCTTTATCAACAAGCGTATGGAGCGCGCCCGCACCGGTGAAGGCTACGGCCCCGCGGTACAGGGCCGCAGCCGTGGCATGCGTGCCGCAGCTGAGAAAGGCGCCGCCGCGTTGTTACTGCGCTCAGTGGGCACCGATTCCGATCGCTTCGCACACACTGGCATGATGTCCATCGACGGCGTTGAAAACCCGGTGCCGGCGCTGGCGCTTTCCGCCCCGGATGCCAACCTGCTCGAAGCCATGCTGGAGCGTGGCAAGCCGGTAGAAGTAAAACTGGACGTGGAAAACCAGCGCCTGGCCGACGGTCCGTCTTTCAATGTTGTTGGTGAAGTAGTCGGCCGCGAGAAACCGGAAGAAGTGGTGCTGATCGGTGCCCACCTGGACAGTTGGGATGAAGGCACCGGTGCCCTCGACGACGGGGCCGGCGTGGCCATCGTGATGGAAACCGCGCGCCTTATCTCCGAACTGCCCCAGCGCCCCCGCCGTACCCTGCGTGTCGTGCTGTTTGGTGCCGAGGAAATTGGCCTGGTTGGCGCGCGTCAGTATGTGGATGCCCATAAAGACGATCTGGACAAAATCATCATGGTCTCAGAGTCCGATTTCGGCGCCGGCAAGGTATGGCGCTTTGACACTCGGATCCCGGAGAGCAAATTCGCCATCGCCGATCAGATGATGCAGTTGCTGGCGCCACTGGGCATCGAGCGCGGCAACAACGAATCTTCCGGCGGCCCGGACAGCAGTGTCTTCGTTGCCAACGGCGTACCGGCCATGGGCCTGTACCAGGACGGTACCGATTATTTCGATTATCACCACACGCCCAACGATACCCTGGACAAGGTGGACCCGGAAAACCTGAAGCAGAACGTTGCCGCCTGGGTGGTGATGTCTTTCCTCGCTGCGGAAATGGAAGGCGACTTCGGACGGGTGCCGGCCGAACACTGATAAAAATGACGGCCAGCGAGCTATGACCGACGCAAGACAATCGCGGGCGAAAGTGGCGATGCCGGGTGCGGTCTTGCGAGACCTTCCGCGAGAGGGACCTCGCGGAAGAGCCCCCATGGATGGGTTTACGGCGTGTCTCGCAAGACCGCACCCGGTAGCGTCACTGCCACAGAAGTAATTAAGAGCACTACTCAACCAGCTTGGCGGAGTATTGCATTGACGCAGGCTTTTGCTGTCGTGCATGCTGCCACTACAATTCAACGGCTCAATTAAGGATGACAAAATGGCGAAAGTCACAATGAAAGGAAACCCGGTAGAAACTGTCGGCCAGCTGCCGGCGGTTGGCAGTAAGGCACCGGCATTTACCCTGGTACAGGGCGATCTCTCCGACCTCACGCTGGAAGATCTCGCTGGCAAACGCATCGTGCTGAATATCTTTCCATCGGTCGATACCGGCACCTGCGCCACCTCCGTACGAACCTTTAACGAAAAGGCCGCGTCTCTGGACAACGCCGTCGTGGTCTGTGTTTCTGCAGACCTGCCCTTTGCCATGACCCGTTTTTGCGGCGCCGAGGGGATTGAAAACGTGAAGCTGGGCTCTGTATTCCGTTCGGACTTCGGTAGCGATTACGGTGTTACCTTCAAGTCCGGTCCACTCACGGGACTATTGTCCCGCGCTGTGGTGGTGATCGATGCCAACGGCAAAGTGGCTTATACCGAGCAGGTAGCGGAGATCACCGAAGAGCCAGACTATGAGGCGGCACTCGCAGCATTGTGATCACTCGCTGCCCCTCACCTTTCATCTGTCCATAAAAAAACAGCGGCCATTGGCCGCTGTTTTTTTATCTGTTGAGTTTGTTGTGACTTAGCGCTGCTGCCCCCGCAGCGCCAGTACTTTTTCCTGCAGTACTTCGGCTTTCACTGCCGCAGCAGCCAGTGGCGGGCCGGCGACGACTTTTACGCTGGACCAGAAGCGTTTGGGCCAGGTAGAAAACGCGTGCCCGTCTTTGTGGCTGAAGAAGCTACCCCAGAGCCCCTGTAACGCCATGGGAATCACTGGCACCGGATTGCGCTGCAGGATTTTTTCAATCCCCGCCTTGAATGGTTGCAGCTCGCCGTCTTGGGTCAACTGGCCTTCGGGGAAAATACACAGCAGATCGCCATCTTTCAGCCCCTGCTCGATGGCTTCAAAGGCGCGGGCGTAACCCTCGGGATCTTTCTGTTTAGAGCAGATCGGGATCGCGCGGCTGGTTTTGAAAATAAAATGCAGTACCGGAATCTCGTAGATCGGCTTGTACATGATAAAGCGGATCGGGCGATGCACAGCTCCGGCTAGGAGCAAGGCATCCACATAACTCACGTGATTACAGGCAATGATGGCCGGGCCTTCCTCGGGTACCTGTTCCAGCCCTTCGTGTTTTACCCGGTACATGGTGTGGGACAACAGCCAGATCAGCAGCCGCATGGTGAATTCCGGCACCTTGGTGAAAACAAATACCGCCACCGCCGCATTCATCAGCGCGATGATCAGGAAAAACTGGGGAATCGTAGCGCCGAGAATGTTCAGAAATACAATCCCCATGATGGCGGCAACCACCATAAACAGGGCATTCAGGACGTTGTTGACGGCAATGATACGGGCGCGTATTTCCGGTGCCGACCGCGCCTGCATCATGGAATAGAGCGGGACAATATAGAAACCGCCGAAAATCCCGATCAGGGTCAGGTTGACCAGAATACTCAGGGCGCCGTCGGTCGACCAGAAGGTGGCCACCGTCATTTCTGTCGAGGGTGAAAAGTTACCGGTGACACTGCCGAGTAAAACCCCGGCGACGGTGAGGCCCGCAGCACCGATGGGGACCAGCCCCAGTTCCACGCGGCCGCGAGAGAGCCGCCCACACAGTATGGAGCCAATGGCGACGCCGATGGTGAAGCAACACAGCAACAGGGTCACCAAAGATTCACTGCCACCGAGTACGTTTTTGGTCAGGCTGGGAATCTGCGTCAGGTAAGCGGCGCCGAGGAGCCAGAACCAGGAAATCCCGATAATGGCGTAGAATACGGAAGGTGTCTTTGCGGCTTCCTTGAGGATACGACGGGTCTGGGACACCGGGTTGTAGTTGATCTTCAGATCCGGCGCCGGCGCTATGGCCTGGGGAATTGCCCGCGCCGCCAGATAGCCCACTGTGGCGACAGTGACGACAATGCCGGAGATCCACAGAATCCCGGATTCACCCTCACCGGTACGACCGGCGAGCAGGCCGCCGACTATGGTGCCGAGGAGGATGGAGACAAAGGTGCCCATTTCCACCAGCGCATTGCCGCTGACCAGCTCGGTTTTACGCAGGTGCTGCGGCAGGATAGCGTACTTTACCGGCCCGAAGAAACTGGACTGAACACCCAGCAGAAACAGGATGGCCAGGCACAGGTAGTTGTTGCCACTGAACAGCGCGAATGCGCCAAATACGCCGATGGCGATTTCCGCCAACTTGATTCGCCGGATAAGGATGCTTTTGTCAGTTTTGTCCGCGATCTGTCCGGCGGTGGCGGAGAACAGGAAAAACGGCAGGATAAACAGGCCGGCAGCCAGATTGATCAGGAAGTTCGCTTCACTGGCCGCGAGCCGGAAGGCGATCATCACGATCAAGGCATTTTTGAACACGTTGTCATTGAAAGCACCGAGAAACTGGGTGCAGAAGAACGGCAGAAAACGGCGACTGCCTAGCAGCTGGAACGGATTGTTGTCGGCCATGGCGATCCCTCTGTATATCCGGTTCGTCCATGGTATGCCATTCCGCCTGGGAGTGCAGTATATGCTCTAAGCCAAAAAAAGCCCCGCTGTTGCGGGGCTTTGGTGCAGGCAGTGTCCGGGCCACCACAGGTTGATCCAGTGGGTGACCCGGCAGGTGTGGTTACCAGATAACCACACGCTCCTCCTCCGGCAGATACATACCGTCGCCTTCTTTTACGTCAAATGCGCTGTAGAAAGCATCGATATTGGGGACCACACCTTTTACCCGGTATTCTGCCGGGGAGTGCGGGTCGGTCTTCAGGCGTTCACTCATGGCTTCTTCACGGGTCTTGCTACGCCATACCTGAGCCCAGCCCATGAATACGCGCTGGTCGCCGGTAAAACCGTCGATCACCGGTGCTTCCTTACCCTCCAGGGACATCTTGTACGCTTTGTGGGCAATGCCGAGACCGGACAGGTCGCCGATATTCTCGCCCAGAGTCAACTCGCCATTCACATGTTCGCCCTCAATCGGCTCAAAGCCATTGTACTGGGCGACCAGTTTACCGGTGAGGTGTTCGAAGTTTTCGCGATCGGAATCGGTCCACCAGTTGTTCAGATAGCCCTTGCCATCAAACTTGCTGCCTTTGTCATCGAAGCCGTGGCCGATTTCGTGGCCGATCACACCACCGATACCGCCGTAGTTCACCGCATCTTCCGCGTTCATGTTGAAGAACGGCGGTTGCAGGATGGCAGCGGGGAATACGATCTCGTTCATGGCCGGGTTGTAGTAGGCGTTCACGGTCTGCGGGCTCATACCCCACTCACTGCGATCCAGCGGTTTGCCCAGCTTGTCGCGCTCGTGCAGGGTCTCGAACAGGGTTGCCGCCTTGGCATTGCCTACCAGGTCGTCATCACTCACTTCGAGCGCGCTGTAATCGCGCCAGTTGTCCGGGTAACCGATCTTGGTGGTGAAATTGGCCAGTTTGGTCAGTGCCTCCTGCTTGGTGTCTTCACTCATCCAGGTCAGGGATTCGATGGACTCTCGGTAGGCGGCCTTTAGGTTATTCACCAGCTCCAGCATGCGCGCCTTGGCTTCCGGCGGGAAGTATTTTTCCACATAGCGCTGGCCTACCAGTTCGCCGACGGAACTGTTGACGAACTGCACCCCGCGTTTCCAGCGGGGTTCCATTTCTTCGGTGCCGCGGATGGTCGTGCCGTAGAAGTCGAATCGCGCTTGTGCCAGCTCGCTGTGCATATAGGGGGCAGCAGCGGTCAGGATTTTGACTTTCAGGTAACGCTTCCAGGTTTCCAGGTCGGTGTCGGCAATGATCTTGCTCGCCGCCTGCAGATATTCCGGCTGGCCCACCATAAAGCTTTCGGCTTTTTCCAGGTGAGCTTTGTTCAGGTAGCTCTGCAGGTCGACGGCGGGCATCAGTTCCTGCAGCTCGGCGACGGTTTTCTTGTTGTAATACTTGTCCGGATCGCGGTTCTCAACCCGGGTGCGGTGGTGTTCCGCCAGTGCTTTTTCCAGGCTGTAGATGGCATCGGCGTACTGCTCGGCATCTTCCAGCTTGGCGATCTGCTGGACCTTGATCAGATAGTCCTGATAGGCCTGTTGCAGCTTCTGGCCTTTTTCCGAGTCGTCAAAGTAGTAGTCGCGGTCCGGGAGGCCGAGGCCTGCCTGCCACATCACAGTGATGTAGTTTTCAACCTGTTTGAGATCTTGCCAGATGCCAGCACCAAACGGGGTGTCGTAGCCGACGGTATCCGCATAGGCGAAAAAGTCGGTCAGGTCTTTCCGGGATTCAATCGCATCCACTTTGGCCAGCTCACCTGAGATGGCGCTGAGGCCTTTCTTCTCGATCAGCTCTTCATTCATGAAGCTGTTGTACAGGTCGCCAATCTGTTTGGCACCGGCACTTTCGGCGTGCTCGCCGGCTTCCATAATCAGCGCTTTCACTTCTTCCGTGGCTTTGTCGCGCAGCATGCTGAAGCCACCCCAGCGGGATTTATCAGAGGGGATTTCGGTGTTCTTCATCCAGGTGCCATTGACGTACTGGAAGAAGTCGTCTTGCGGGCGCACGCTGGTGTCCATGGCGCTGAGGTCGATACCGGAGCCCAGTTCGGCAACCGGGGTTGCGGATTCAGTGATGGAAGATTGGGTATCTGCGTTCTCTACAGTCTGCGGGTGCTCAGACTTGGAGCAGCCGGCAATAGCGCCGGCAATAGCGATCGATAGAATAAGCTTTTTCATGCTTGGCCTTTTGGGCTTGTTATTTCATGGTTGGTATAGGTTCCGGCCCGATATTACGGCGTGGGCTGGCATTTCGGCAAGCAGGCCTGCGGCGGGCGGTCTGCTGGTGGCGGTGAGTGTAAACCGGGAGGTGGCGGGAAGTCGGGCCAGGTGAGTCCGGTGGTGAAATAAAAAACCCCGCGAAAGCGGGGTTTTAAGGAAGTCAGTCTGGCAGCTTGAATGTAATGGGAATCGTAAACTCGTATTCATCCTTGCCGAGCTGCGGTGGTTTTTTCGGATAGGGTGCCGCGCGGCGTACCGCTTCAGCGGCTTCCCGGTTCAGAGTGGAATAGCGGGATTCCTGAACGGTCGCAATATCCAGCACGTTGCCACTCGGGTCGATGGTGACATTCAGGCGGATACTGCCCTCCTGGCCGCGCTCCTGGGCACGTTGCGGGTAGCGCAGGGATTTGAAGGTGTGGCGCAGCAACACCGAGTGATAGATCTGGCGTGCCAGGATCATGTCGGCTGTCAGCGGTGCCTCTTCTTCCTCTTCCAGAAGATCCTCTTCCTCCGCCTGTTCACTGATCCTGTCTGCTGGCGCGTTGGGGCGGGTAGTCGTGGGTTTCAGAGGCTGTGGCTTGGAGACGGCAACGGCTGATTCAGTTTCTGCCGGCGGCTTGGGTTCGGCGCGAGCCGGTGCCGGTTTTGATGGCGCCGGAGTGCCGATGGCACCAGCGGTGCCAATAGCAGCCAGTGACGGCGCGGGGATATCTGCTTTGAGGTCCGGCTTTGGCTGATTGGCCGCAGCCACAGATTCTTTCTCCGGCTTTGGCTCGGCGGCTGGCTCCGAGCTGTCTTCTTCGTTGGCAGCTTCACGCTGGTCCACCATTCTCGCCACCTGCGCAACCCGGTTGGCGGCGGGGGTGAGCGCCTCATAGGTGGCCAGCAGTCCAGAGCCTACGCGCCCCGCGCCCAGTAACTGCTCACGGAACTCGGTAGAGGGGGGCACCGGACCTATCCAGGCGCGCAGCAGGGTGTTGAAAAATTCGCGATCCTCAATGACACCAAGTTCGACGTCATTGAGTGAAACGGTTGTTGTTCCCGAACCGGCCGCAAAATCGACGCGCAATTGGTCACCGGCCACCAATCGACCGCTGAACAGATTGGCAAAGGTCACCATGTTATCGGCCTGGCCCGTCAGGATGCTGCTCGGGTTGTTGATCGCAATCCCTTCCATCCACTGGTTGCGGAAGCGGCGCGCGGACAGTCGGTCCGCCACGATTCGCACCTGAAGGCTGCGGGGCATATTGTTATCGAGTAGCGTATTGGCGTCGTCGGAGAGTCGCTCTGAGTAAACGGCGGCAATGTATTGATCGTTATTGAATTGCTGCTCCAGGGCCAGCCCGTTCAGCAGCGGTGCGGCGTGCGCTGTCAGGGCCGTCGCAAACAGCAGCAGGGCAATGACAAGTTTGGTCGATTTCATTTTTGCTTTGATTTCTCTGTGGCCGGCGGGCGGGAGTGAACCGGCAGGTAAAGCGCTGAAAAAGTAATCAAAAACCCCAGAATCCTTTTCAACCCTTCGATCGTACCTTCCCCCCGAAAGGTACGGGCCCCGTTCGACAGAACTTGTGCATGTGGAAGAAATGTCCGTGAATGGATTAAAATGCCACACAGTGCAACGTATTCTGTCGGGACTCTGCTCAACTCTACTGTAACTGCAATGTAGTTCAAGTCCGAAATGGGGAAAATGTCTCGTTTTCTTAAATCCGCGGTATAGTAGGGAATACAGTGATCACTTTGGCTCTAAAATGTTCTAACGGGCTGCTGGGAAACCCTTTGCGTGCTCTGTGGCCTGCTAGTGGGCTATGCGCAAAGCTCGGTAACAGGTCGCTGCACCAAAACGCCCAGCTCTGCGTTGAGAAAGTTTGAAATAAAACCACTGTTCCAGCGCTTTCTCGCCTTGATCTGCACGTTTGGCTATGTTTTTTTGTTACAGAACGTCACGCACAGCCCGCTAGGGCGGATGTATTCTTTGCACAGCAATCATGTAAGGGGTCGAAGAGCCTCCCTTCTTTTGCGATAAACCGGTTCAGCATTACTTCATGGATTACAGGTCCCTCAGCAACTACCCGCGCGATGCGGTAGATCGCCTTTTAAATGTCATTCATCTATTTCGGGATATTCGTGCTACCAGTGAGTGGCAGTACGATGTGTTGTTGAAACGCTCGCGTCTGGTGACCGTGCCTGCCGGGCAGCCGCTGCTTCACGCCGGGGATGTCGATCAGTGGGTGTATTTTCTGTTGCGAGGTGAGCTTCAGGTACATGTGGGCGACGAAGCGATCGCCCAGGCGGAGCGTCCACTTGCAGTGATTCGCCCGGGTGAAGTGTTTGGCGATCTTTCCATGTTACTGGCTGAGCCGCGCAGTGCCACCATCATAGCAGCGCCCGCGGGCCTCGAAACCCAGGTGCTGGCTGTGGATTGCACACTGTTCGGCGATCTGGATGATTTCACGCTCCTGCATCTGCCGACCAAGCTGGTTTTCTACCGCAATATGGTGCATTCATTGCGCTGGAAGCTGGAAGTATACCGCTCCAAATATCCTGGACATGAACTGGCCAACAGCCATCGCCGATTGAAACTCTACACAGGCCCCAAAAACAGCCGTGAAGAATTGGTGGCACTGGCAGATCAGGCTCGCGCGCTCGCCCGTATTCTGCTGGACTGGAACGCCGAGTTTGGTAGTGGCCATCTGGCGGCGGAAGAGGCCGATATGTCTGACTTCCTCGAGTCGATCCTGTCTTGACTGCCGTTGCCGTGATCGTGTGACCAAACGTTCGCGGGCCTGATCTGGCCCGCAAGTCTCTCCCACTTCCTTATCTGTATTTCCGGCCCCTGCATTCTCTCCTGCTCTCACTCCTGTACTCCCTGAAGCAGGGGGTCCGTATTTCCTTCCGTCATCTCCTTCTACAGAGTTGCTCCAATCGGGGTAATTGTGGTCCCAACCGCAACGGATTTCGTAATCCGGCAGGTTTATCCACTGCGCTGTCATGGGTTAGTGGATAGAATCCGCTGTTCCCCGATGAGCGTATCAGTGTCTGATATTCGACCCCGTATCCAACTCTAAATGAACCGATGGGAGCAGGATTGTAGTGAAAAACGTGTTGTTGAGCCTGTGGCGGCAGCGGAATTACCGCATGGCGATAATTGTGGCGTTAGTGGCAATGCTCTGGCTGTTGAGTGGCGTTTTCTCCGGCTCTGGTAATGACGGAGCCTCCGTTGCCGAATCGGTTCCTGACAAAACCGTCGTGGGTGAGGCCATGCTAGTCAAGGCGCGTAAAATTCAGGCCCAGCCTTTTGTCACGCGAGTGGCGGTGAACAGCCGCACAGAGCCCAATCGGGAAGTACGCTTACGAGCCGAGTTGGATGGCGTGATCGCCGCGCTTCCGGCGGGTGAAGGTGAGTGGGTTGACGCCGGAGCCGTTATCTGCGAGCTGCATGCGGAAGATCGACCGGAACGCCTGGCGCTGGCAGAGTCGGCACTGAAAAAGGCAAAAATCGATTACGCCGGGGCGCAGAAACTGAAAGGTAAGGGGCTGCAATCCGACAGTGCAATGGCCCAGTTTGAGGTGGCCCTGGCCAGTGCGACCGCTGACTGGCGACGTGCGCAGGTGGAAGTGGATAACCTGAAAGTTCGGGCACCTTTTGCCGGCGTGATCAATCGCCATGCTGTGGAGTTGGGGGATTTCATCCGTCGCGGTGAAGAGTGTGCCACCCTGTTGGATATGGACCCGATTCTGGTTGTGGGGGAGGTCGCAGAGACCGAGGTGGCACACCTGAAACCCGGTGCACCGGCCAGTGTCCGGTTGCAGGGGGGGGCGTTCAAAGAAGGGCATTTGCGCTACGTCAGCCAGGCGGCCGATCCTGTCACCCGCGCTTACCGGGTGGAAGTGGCTCTGGACAACCGGGACGGCGAATTGCGCAGCGGCATCAGTGCAAGACTGGCGCTGCCTACGGGGGAAGTGTTGGCCCATCGGATTCCCGGATCTTTGCTGACTCTGGATGATCGTGGTGATCTGGGCGTGCGTACGCTGGATACGGAAAACCGGGTGCAGTTCAACAATGTCCAAATGGTTAGTGATGGTGAAGAAGGTGTCTGGATCACTGGACTGCCAGCGCAAGTATCATTGATTACCGTTGGCCAGGAGTATGTCAGTGAAGGTGAGCAGGTGCGGGTAGAACTTGAAGAGTCCGCCGGTGACCTGCTGGCGCCCGCAGCTGTGGGACCACGCGACGATTCCGGGCCCGTTCCTGCGACCGACGTCGGGGCTGCTGCATCGGCGGAGGATGAGTCCCGATGAGACTGCTTGAAAATGCCGTAGACCGGTTCCGCAGTACCGCCAGCCTGATGTTGTTGATCGTGATTATGGGGATCGCAGCACGCGGGGCAATGACGGTAGAGTCCAGCCCTGAAGTGAATCCTCCCATTGTGATCGTACAGGTGAGGCACGAAGGCATTTCCCCGGAAGATGGCGTGCGCTTGCTGATCCGGCCGATGGAGCAGGAGGTGCGGGCACTGGAAGGGGTCAAAGAGGTGGTGGCAACCGCGCGGGAATCTCTGGTGTACCTGGTGATCGAGTTCGATTCCGGAATCGATGTGGATTTCGCCGTGGATGAAGTGCGCAATGCGGTGGACCGAGCCAAAGCCGAGCTGCCCCAGGATGCGGATGAGCCTCTAGTGGAAGAAGCCTCGGCACAGCCGTTTCCGGCCATTGTGGTTACGCTGGCAGGTGAAGGGCTGAGTGAGCGTACCCTCTTGCGTAGTGCACAGAGGCTGCAGCGCAAGGTCGAGAATATTCCAGAGGTCCTGAGCGCGGATATTACCGGTAGCCGAGAAGAGGTGATGGAAGCCACCATCGACCCGGTGCGCCTCGAGCATTACCAGGTGACCAGCGGTGAGCTGATCAACGCGGTACTGGGGAATAACCTACTGATTCCCGCCGGTGAAATGGATGTGAGCCAGGGTAACTTCTCGGTAAAAGTGCCGGGGTTGATTGAAAGCACCCGCGATGTTTTCCAGATCCCGCTCAAGCAGTCCGAGCATGGCGTGGTGACGCTCGGGCAGGTCACCGATGTGCGCCGCACCTTCAAGGATGCCACCAGCTATACCAGCGTCAATGGCCGCCCGGGGTTGTCTATCAGTGTCGAGAAGCGTACCGGCGCCAGTGCGGTGGACCTGGCGGACCAGGTGCGCGCCGTGGTGAACGGTGAGCGCGAGTTCCTGCCCAACGAGCTCCATGTAGATTTCGTTTTCGATATGTCCGAGTTTGCACGGGACATGGTGAGTGAGATGGAAGGCAACATCCTGACGGCGATGCTGTTGGTGATGATCATTGTGGTGGCGGCGCTTGGATTCCGTTCCGGGTTGCTGGTGGGGTTGGGGATTCCTTTCTCGCTGCTGTTCGGTTGCGTCATCACCTGGTACCTGGGGTATTCGTTCAATTTCATGGTGATGTTCGGCATGTTGCTGGCGCTGGGGATGTTGATCGACGGCTCTATTGTCATCACCGAGTTTGCCGACCGAAAAATGGCAGAAGGGCTGTCTCCCAAGGCTGCTTACGGCATTGCAGTGCGACGTATGTTCTGGCCGGTGCTTGCGTCCACGGGCACAACGCTGGCGGCTTTCCTGCCCATCATTTTCTGGCCCGGCGTGGTGGGGGATTTCATGCGCTACCTGCCTGTTACCGTATTTGCGGTGCTGTCCGGTTCCCTGCTGTACGCACTGTTTTTTGCCCCGGTGCTGGGTTCCGTTTTTGGTCGCACCAATATGGAGTTGCAGACCCAGCGCTATCTCAAGCAGTTGGAATCCGGTCAGCCGATAGAACTGGGGGGCATTACCGGGCTTTACGCGCGGATACTGGCACCGGTGGTACGGCGGCCGTTGATTTCTTTCGCTGCCACCATTGGCATTCTCATCGGCATATTTACCGCATTCCAGGCATTCAATCCCGGGGTGGAGTTTTTTACTGAGACCGAGGAGCAATACGGTAACGTGGAGGTGCGGGCACAGGGGAACCTTTCGCTTCAGGAGAAGAAAAATCTGGTAGCCCGAGTGGAGCAGGCTGTGATGGATGTTCCCGAAGTGCGGGTGGTCTATACCGCGGTGGGCGCCGGCGGCATTTCCGGAAATACCGAAAAGGCGCCGGATCAGATTGCCAACCTGCTGGTTGAGTTGCTGCCGGCTTCCGAGCGTGAGCGTAAAAGTCGCGAAGTCTTTGCCGATATTCGCCAGCGTACCGCCAATTTTGCTGGCATCAAAACCTCAGCCAATGCCTTTGAAGGCGGTCCTCCGGTGGGCAAGGATATCGTGCTGGAGTTACGCAGCCGCGATTATGACAAACTACTTGCGGAAACCTGGCGCTTGCACCGGGTCCTGGAAGGCGAGATCGAAGGCGTGCGAGATGTTGTCAACACTGCGCCCCTGCCGGGGATTCAGTGGGAAGTCAAAGTCGACCGCGCTAAGGCCGCGCTCTATGGCGCTGATTTGACCGGTGTCGGTCGCGCGGTCCAGTTGGTGACGAATGGTGTGTTGATGGCGGAATATCGCCCGGATGACTCCGACGAGGAGGTGGATATCCGCATCCGCTATCCCGATTACGCCCGAGGGATCGCCGCGTTGGGGCAACTCAAGGTCAATACCGCACAGGGTGCGATTCCCGTGAGCAGTTTCGTAACCACGGAAGCCAGGCCCAAGGTGGACAAAATCCAGCGTATTGACGGCGTCACCCGCATGGAAGTGAAAGCGGATGTGGACGACGGCGTCTTGGCGGATGACAAGGTTCGCGAATTGCGTCAGTGGCTGGAGCAGCAACCCGTGGATGGCGATGTGGAAGTGATTTTCCGCGGTGCCGATGAAGAGCAGCAGGAGTCATTGCTGTTCCTGCAGGTGGCCTTTTCCCTGTCGCTGTTCCTGATGTTTATCCTGCTGGTAACCCAGTTCAACAGCTTCTATCAATCGGCACTGATCCTGTCGTCGGTCATCATGTCTACCGCCGGGGTAATGCTGGGGCTGACGCTCACCCAGAGCACCTTCAGTGTGATCATGACCGGGGTAGGTATTGTCGCTCTGGCGGGTATTGTGGTGAACAACAACATCGTGTTGATCGATACCTACAACCATGTGCGGAAGTCGGATCCGGAAATGCTGGCAGGGGACGCCGCCGTCAAGGCGGCGGCTCAGCGGTTGCGGCCGGTGTTCCTGACCACCGCCACCACTATTCTCGGCCTGTTGCCGCTTGCCATGGGGGTGAGTGTCGATATGGTTGGGCGCACCATGGTGATCAATGGGGTGATTGCTTCTTTCTGGGTGAAGCTCGCCAGTGCGATTGTTTACGGTTTGAGTTTCTCGACGTTGCTGACACTGGTGGTGACCCCGGTGATGTTGGCTCTGCCGGATTCATTGCGTGCGGGGGTACAGTCCGTGCGCAAAATGATTCGTCGCAGGCGGGGTGGGGAGCCGGAAGTGGGTGAAGTGAGATAAGGATGAGGTGAGATTGGAGAGTTACCTCCCCGGCACAAAAAACCCCGGATATCCGGGGTTTTTTGTGCCTGAAGGCGAAGTCCCAGTAATCAGGACTTTGCTTTCGGCGGACGACCACGACGGCCGGCAGCTTTCTTGGCTGGACGACCGGGCTTCTTGGCCGCGGTAGACTTGGGCGGACGGCCCGGCTTTTTAGCGGCAGTTTTCTTGGCAGCAGCTTTCTCGGTAGCAGCCTTCTTCGGGCGGCCCGGCTTCTTCTTGGCGCCAGCCTTGGCCTTGGCTGCGGCTTTCTTGGCCTTTTCAGCAGCCTTTTTCTTGGCAGCAGCGGCCTTCTTCTTCTCGGCAGCAGCCTTCTTCTTGGCAGCAGCGGCAGCTTTCTTCTTCTCCGCAGCGGCTTTCTTCTTGTCAGCGGCGGCCTGTTTCTTGGCGGCGGCAGCGGCTTTCTTCTTCTCGGCGGCAGCCAGTTTCTTGCTGATTGCCGCTTCTTCTTTGGCAACAGCCTTGGCTATTTTGGTTGCCAGCTTGTTCTCGGCCACAATAGCAGCCAGAGTCGCTTTGGCATCAGTAGCGGCTGCCTTGGCGGTAGCGGCGGCCTTCTTGGCGGCAGCAGAAGCGGTCTGGGCAGCTTTCAGCTGCTTTTGCTGAGCGGCGGTCTTTTTCTTCGCGCGAACAGCTTTTACCTTGTCAGCGGCAGACTTGGCTTTCTTGGCAGCTTTGTCAGCGTCCTTAACCAGCTTGTCTGCTGCTTTTTTTGCGTCGGCTTCCTGGCTGGTGCGTGCCTTTTCCAGTTTGCTCTTCAGCGCGGCGAGTTCAGACTCAAGTTTAGCTACGGGGCTAACCTTAGTCGCAGGCGTTCTAGCGGCTTTCTTTCGTGCGGCCATAAAATATCCCTGTATTAAATTTTGCGATTTAAGTGTTATTTTGGATGAGTGGAAATCATCGCGCTAATTGCAGCTTATTTATATGCTTGAATGCAAGTGTTTTAGGGGCATTTTTACTCTCAGATGAATAAATTTAAGGTTTTTTTTACGTTTTTCGCGTTTCTCTGGCTCTGGCTGTGCGGTATCGGAGCAATTGCCCAGTGTTTTCACGCGCGTGAGCTCGCCTGGCTGGGGGTATTGATGAATGCCTGGGCGTTGCCGATCTGGATGCTGATGCGGTTTCTGTCACCGCAAAAGTACGCCGGAGATTTGCGTGAGTCGCCCGCATTTTTTGCGGTACTGGCGGGGCTGGCAATTGCACTACTTGCGGATGCTGAACGAGGTTGGCCGGTATACCTGTCAATATACAATTTGTTCATCGCGCTGCTGTATCTCCATCACTTCAGTGCTGTTGCTCACCCTCAGATGCCGCAGATTGATGAGCAGTTTCCAGACCTGATGCTATTGGAGCAGGATGCCCCCGATAAAAGTGCGCTCTGGTCCGCGGCGGAGCATTGCGAGGGTGAAAATTCGCCCGGTCTCCTGGTGATATTTCTGCGTGGACCCTTCTGTGCGGACAGCCGCCGATGCCTGGCGCAGATCGAGAGTCAGCGAGCGGCATTTCATCACCGGGGTGTGGATATTTCCGTATTCAGTGTCAGCGGTTCTCGCTGGCCGCTGTCATGTCGTCAGCAAGGTGGTTTACCCCCAGTTTCCACTCTGGATACAGGCGCCACTGAAAACCATTTGTTCATTGCACCGGGCGCGGCCCCACTCTGGGCCTGGGGGTGGCAGTGTGATGCGGTCAGACCCAGCTATTGGTTGGTGGACAAGGAGGGATACATTGTGTGGAGGGCGTTGCCGGGAAATTACCGCGCACTGCCGTCATTGAGCTCAATTCGGGATCAACTGTATCGCCTGGAGGAGTAGTGAAAGCCCGGATGCAAAAAAGCCCGTACTGGATACGTAACGCTGTTCACTTAAGTCACCAAGTGGCGGTGTCGCTACCGGGTGCGGTCTTGTGAGACACGCCGTGAACCCATCCATGGGGGCTCTTCTGCGAGGTCCCTCTCGCAGAAGGTCTCACAAGACCGCACCCGGCATCGCCACCTTCGCGCAGAATTTCGTTAAGTGAACAGCATTACGTACTGGATACGGGCTTTTTTTGGGGGGCGATCGATATCTGCCGTCTTGATCAGAGTGGTCCGTATGGCAGGTAGCGGTTATCTGAGTTCTGCCGGATCCAGAGTAATTGCTCGCGGCTCAGGGGGGCTTTGCGTTGACGCAGCGCTTTCGCCAGCGGAATGACGGCAGACTCCGCGCCGCCCTGCCAATCGGATAGTTGCATTTCCGCCAGGGTAAAAAAGCGGATCAACATCCAGATTTGCTCGTCACTCCAGTTTTCAGCCTCTTTTAACCACTGAGTTGCGGCCAAACCAGAGAGCCAGTTCGCCGCAGTGATCTCGGTATCCAGGTTGTCGAGCTGTTCTGTCCCCGATGACATGGTCTCGACGATACGCATCAGAAGCGCATGGTCGATGGGTTTATCCGCAGTATTTGCGGATGCTTGATTGTTGGGCTCCCAGGCGCCGACACTCATAGAGGCCTCTCACTTGTTGGTAATGTAACGGTGATGTAAACAGGCCGCGCATTATACCTGCAGTGATCAACTACGTAGATGATCCGGGCCGGATTCATTGATCGGATTGCCGATCTGGAGAGCGGTGAATGGATCAGTAGCGCGGATTTCTGCATAATTCCGGTAATTCAATCGTGGCCACCGGCGGAAGCAGAGGTCAGCCACCCGTTCCACTCAACAGTCCTGCAAGAGCCGGAAGTACCATGGAAACGATCGACAAGCCCATCGCGGCGAAAAAACGTATTGCGCTGGTGGCCCACGATAACCGCAAAGCCAGCCTGATCCAGTGGTGTGAACAACACCGGGCGGTACTGGAGCAGCACGAGCTGCTGGGGACCGGTACCACCGGCAGCCGGATTGAGGCCGCCACCGGGATGCCGGTGGAGCAACTGTTCAGTGGCCCCATGGGCGGCGACCAGCAGTTGGGGGCAAAGATCTGTCAGGGGGAAGTGGACATCCTGATCTTCTTCTGGGATCCCTTTGAGCCCATGCCTCATGACCCGGACGTCAAAGCGCTGCTGCGGATCGCTGCGGTATGGAATATCCCGGTGGCCTGTAATGCCAGTAGCGCCGATATGATCATCCAGTCGGCCCTGATGGAGCGGAGTTTCTCCCGTGAGATACCTGACTATCAGGGCTATCTTGCCGCGCGAAAGGGCGAATTTGCCGTCTAATAATTGATCTGCCTGAAGGCTTTGGTTTCGTAAGTTATTGATTTTAAATGTCTTTGTTCCCCGGGAAAAGGTTACACTTGCATTGATAGCCATTTCCCGGCACTCTTGCCCACCTGATTAGACCGGTGCGCCGGCGATATTCGTATTAAAAAAACTGTACGGTGTTTTAAATGAGTAGACGACGCGGTAAGGCCGTAGAAGAAGAAAAGGCCGATATTGACCTGACGCCCATGTTGGACGTCGTGTTCATCATGCTGATCTTCTTTATCGTGACGGCATCCTTCGTAAAAGAGAAGGCGCTGGACGTGAACGTGCCTGATCCTGATCAAACGGAGCAGACTCCGCCGGATCCCGACAAGCAGAACATCCTGCTGACTGTGAACTCCGCAGACGAGATCTATATGGGTACCAACCGCGTTGATAGCCGTGCAGTACGCGCTCGTATTGCGCAGTTGTTTGCGGAAAATCCACAGGCTATCGTGATTGTACGTGCGCACAATAAGTCCAGTGCCGACACCTACGTCACCATTGCCGACGCGGCGAAAGAGGTGAATCCGGGCATTCAGGTGTCCCTGGTACCTTACGAAGACTGAGTCCAGTCTGAGCCAGCCCCCTTGCGCGGGCACACAAAAAAAGCCAGCATCTGCTGGCTTTTTTTGTGCCTGAAGGAAAGTGACGAAAGCCGGCCTGGCCCGCCCTCAGAATTCCGAGCGAATTGCCCACAGATCCGGGAATACCGGCTTGAACAGGGTGCTTTGCAGGTACCCTACACCGCTGGAGCCGCCGGTGCCCATTTTGTGTCCGATGGTGCGCTCCACCATCTTCACATGTCGATAACGCCACTGCTGCAGCGAGGTGTCGATATCCACCAGTGCCTCGCAAATGTCGCTGACCAGTGGGTCGTTGCGGTATACATCGATCAGAATTTTCTGTACCGCCGGCGAGGGCGCAGCAACTTCACAGAAGTCCCGTTTCAATTCTGACACGGGAATCTCATGGCCCTCGTGCACCAGGAAGTTGAGAAAGGCATCCCACAGTGTCGGCGCTTGCAGACGTTTCTGCAGGCGCTGGTAGTGTTCTGAACCGGTTTCGTAGTTTTCCAGCTTCTTTGCATCTTTGGCCCCATACAGGAACTCCAGCTCACGGAACTGGAAGGACTGAAAGCCGCTGGCGGTAGAGAGGCGGTCGCGGAAGGAATTGAACTCCAGTGGTGTCAGGGTCTCAAGAATGTCTACTTGTTGGATCAGGGTGCGGTAGATGGCGTCCACGCGCTTGAGGGTGTGCAGGGCACGATTGCGCTCGCCGTCATTGAACAGTCGCACCAGGAAATCCAGCTCGTGCAACAGCTGTTTGAACCAGAGCTCGTAGCTCTGGTGAATAATGATGAACAGCAGCTCATCGTGCTCCGGCCCCTCAGACAGGGGCTGCTGGCACTGGAGAAGGTCGTCTACCTTAAGATAGGAACTATACGTTACGGTCATGGCTAGGATATTCCTACGTTAACTGTCCCGGTGGCGAGATGAATTTGTGATTTTTATGCCTTTCCGGGTTATCGGTTGCGCAATTGTGCATAACTTTGACGGTATTGTAAGGTCTGACGCGGTCTGCCGGGAAAATTGGCCTACTGGACCGTCGGGGGACGCCCCCTTGCATGTACTCAAGATGTTCCGGGCGGGATGGCGGACGGGGACCTCGGGCCGCTACATATGCGGGAAAGGTAATGTGGTTTTTGTCCAGAGATCAGGTATTTGGTTAGGTAATCTGATTGAATTGGACCTCGTGCGGCAGCATTCTGTGGCTACCATAGGGGCTTCCAAAGGTCGGGAATGGCATAGCGTGGTCGTTCTGACAGTCCCAGAGAAACCTAATGTCCCAGAGAAACCTAATGTCCCAGAGAAACCCAATAACGGAGTCTTTCATGCAGAGTTCATGCGCGGAAATCCGGTCCGAAGTACAGGACCGGGTACTAGAGATTACGATTAGCCGGCCCGACCGCAAGAATGCGCTCACCATGGCCATGTACTCGGCCATGGCGGAACTCCTGGACAGCGCCGCGTCCGACCCCGCAATCCGGGTGGTCATCATCACCGGCAGCAATGGGGTATTTACCAGCGGCAATGATCTTACTGATTTTCTGGGAGGCTCCGCTGCCGGAGAGGAATCGCCGGTGTACCAGTTCATGCGTGCGCTGTACGAATTTCCCAAGCCGGTGATTGCGGCGGTCAGCGGTTATGCGGTGGGTATCGGTACCACACTGCTATTGCACTGCGATCTGTCCATTGCCGATGACGATGCGGTTTTCCAGCTGCCATTTGTCAATCTGGGATTGTGCCCGGAGTATGCTTCCAGCTACCTGTTGCCACGTATCATGGGGCAGGCGAAAGCCGCAGAATTACTGCTACTGGGCAATAAGTTTGATGCCCAGACCGCTGCCGATGTGAATATCTGTAACGAAGTGGTCTATGCCGGGGAGGCGTTGGGCCGCGCCCGCTCTTATGCTGCAGAGTTAGCGAAAAAAGCACCGGCCGCAGTACGCCTGACGAAGCAGCTGCTGCGCCGAGGCACGCAGGAACGGGGAATGGAGATAATCCGCGAAGAGGCCGGACACTTCCAGGAGCGGTTGCAATCTGAAGAGTTCCGGGAGGCCGCCACTGCCTTTATGGAGAAGCGACCGGCAGACTTTTCCAAGTTCGACTAATCGCAAAGAAAAAGGGGTGTTTACCACCTGTAAACGCCTATACAAAGTTGGGAATAGCGCGATTCCGGGGCATTCAGGTCTCGATTGGGGGCATAAAGTTGCCAAAGAGTCGCGATTCGGGCATGAATCTCTTCCGCTGAAAAGATAAACTTTGATCTTTCGCCAGAGCGCCTGCGCAGGGCGCCTGGCCGGCAACCCAATGTCCGACAATGATAAAAATGACGTGCTGCCTGAATTTCCAATTCCTGCCCCGCTTGCTAACGTTGCTGGCGGCTCTGGTACTGTGCCTGTCAGCACAGCCTCTGGCAGCAGACGGCGATTTCTCAAGTATTGCGGTCGTGCCAGGAGAGTCTGGAGATAAGCGCACCGGGCAGCGGCAGATCTGGCACGATCCCTCGGGCAGGGCCGGCGTCGCGGAAGCGCTGGCGGCTTTGCGTGGTAATCAATTCGCGCCACTGAGTTCTGCCGGCTCCACAGGCTTGCAGCAGGGCAGCTTCTGGTCTTATTTTGTCCTCGAAAATCCCGCTTCCATCCCTCTACAGCTGCATCTGGAATATGTTGATCACCAATTGATCGGACTGGGCGCATTTGCGCGTCCTCTCGGGAGCAGCGAGCGATTTTATTCCCTTGCCGAGCTCACCCTGGGGGGCTCGTTCGACGCGCGGCCGGTTTTCCACAACCGCTTTGTTGTCCCGGCGACCGTTCCAGCCGGAGCGCAGCTCGAAATGCTGGTACGTATGGATTCCGAGGAGGCGGGGTTTGTTTTCCCCAGTATGCGCATCTGGACCCCGGAGAACCTGAGCAAAGCACACACCATGGAAACGGCCATTCTGTCGTTTCTGTTCGGCGGGATTGTACTGATTGCGATCTTCTCCCTGATCGTGGGGATGACAGTGCGGGACCCCGGCTTCCTCGCCTACAGCGTCTATGGCATCGCCAAAATTGTCGCTTGGGCTACTATTCTCGGGTTTACCCATCAGTACCTGCTGAAAGAGTCCTTTCACTGGAGTTACATGTCCATCGCCGGGGCACTGGGGATTCTGTGTGGGGTGATTTTTGATCGCCTGTTCCTGGAGACCAGAAAATTCACTCCGAGACTGGATTACATCCTGGTGCTGATGATGGTGAATGCCCTGGTTCTGATGGTGAGTGCCTTCTTGCAGATGAAGTCGATCGCGTTGATCTCCATCACTCTGGGGTTGTTGCTGTACCCGGCAACTGTGGTAATTGCGATAGTGCGCTGGCGTCAGGGATCCAGCGAAGCAGCAGTCTTCGCTATTGGCTGGACTGTGCTCCTGTGTGGCCTCTTTTTCCAGGCGCTGCGGGATATCGGTCTGATTGCACACAATATGCTCAACTACTATTTGCCACCGTTGAGCTCATTTGTGGAAATGGTCACTGTGATGGCAGCTATGGGGCTGAAGCTCCGCCGGCTCCGGTTGCAGGGCAAGCAGCATGAGTTGCGTTATCGGGAGCATCTGGAGCAGTCCAAAGTGAAGCTGGAAGCGCTGGTGCTGGCCCGCACCGAAGAACTTGAGAAAGCCAAACAGCGGGCGGAACTGGAAGCGAGAACGGATGCGCTTACGGGGATTCGCAACCGCCGCAGTTTCATTACCGACGCAGAATTGTGTATCAAGCGGGCACACAGGAAATCTGAAGCGTTCAGTCTGTTAATGTTCGATATCGACCACTTCAAGGCGATTAATGACAATCACGGCCATGAAATTGGCGATGAAGCGCTGTGCCAGTTCTGTGTGACGATTCAGAAAAAAATCCGCGAGACAGATGTTTTTGGCCGCCTGGGCGGAGAGGAGTTTGCGCTGCTGATAGTAGAGAGCCCGGAAGATGCGCTGCATACTGCAGAGCGATTACGGGATAACATCTCTGGCATACGGGTACAGACTCAGGATGGGGATCTGCAGTTTACATCAAGTATCGGGATCGCCCATAGCGGCGAGAAGGGGAACGCCGAGCCGCTGGATATCGAAACCTTGCTACGGCGAGCTGACCGAGCGCTCTATCGTGCGAAAGCCCAGGGCCGCGACATGGTCGCGGAGTATACTGAAGGTGCACAAATGGAATTCGTGCCGTCACTCCCTGAGCCGTATTGATGTCACCAGAGCCCGGGCCTGTGTACCGGTCCTGCGAACTTTCTGATCTGCTCCAGAGGCGTCATTGACGCCTCCACTTACTGGACAATCTTGATCCACTCTCCGGGCTCGGGCTCACCGCGGGGAAAGTATCCATTCAGCAGCCGCAATTGTTCTTCCGCGTACTCACCGATTTCCATATGTCGCGCGAGCGACGAAAAAGTGGTTTTTTCATTGGCCTGCACATACCGCACGCGCTTGATATCGGGCTGAATCAAGTCTGTTTTACGCAGTGGCCGGAAACTGCGGATCGAGGTCAGAAAGAGATTGTCGGTCTCATTGGCCGCCTCGTCGTTCTCCGGCGTACTCAACATTTTGCCTTCCAGAATGTACTGGCGGCTGCCGTAAAACAGTACCGCTACCCGGTCCGGTTTATCCTCGCTATCGACAGGTAATTTACCGGTATGTCCCTCGAGGCGATACTGTTCCAGCTTTTCATCTTGCTCCAGGCTGCGTACATCATAGACCCCGCGCAGAGCCATATCTGCCGGTTGGTTTCCATCCCGGCGCGCGACGCGAATGGTCAGTGAAGCGGATTTATCCGGCGCGGTACCGACGATAGCACTGCGCTGGTTCTCGACTTCCCAGCCGTCTGGAAAGAGCATGGAAAAACCCAGGTTCTTGTGATTGAAGCGGTTTTTATCACTTTCCTGGGCATTGTTACCATAGACAATCCCCTCGGTTTTCTCTCGATAGTACTCTGTCTTCACCAGCTTTTTGTCTTCCGCCAGCTCACCGGCAGCCTGAACTGCTTCTCTCAGGCGGACGTCGTTACGCGGGTGTGAGGCAAATACACCATGATAGGTCTGTTGTTTCTTTCCTTCCACCCGCGCGCGGCGTCGGGCAAAGGTCTCCTGATCTTTCAGTAGTCCGATCACATTGAGCATGGCGTTCGGGTCGTACCCGGCGTTGTACATGTACTGGGCACCAAAACGATCCGCCTCCAGTTCCATTTCTCGACCGTAGCCTTTTACCGCTGCAGTGCTCCATAAGTTGGCCGCTTCGCCCACCACACCACTGCCGGTTACCAAAACCGAGAGTACGGAAGCCACGCCGGCACCGGTGGAGGCGGTTTTCTGGCGTACTGCGTGGCGCGCAGTGATGTGGCCAATCTCATGGGCCAATACGGCGGCCATTTCGGCTTCCGATTGCAGGTAGGTCAATAGCCCGCGATTGATATACACATATCCACCGGGGAGCGCAAAGGCGTTGATGTCCTGGCTATCGATGATGGTAAAGTGGTAATTCAGATCCGGACGATCGCTCGCTTTGGCAATCTTCTGTCCCACATGTTCGATGTAAGCCGATAAAATCGGATCGTTATACACTGGTGTGCTCGCCACCAGCTTTTCATGCATCTCACGGCCGATCTTGATCTCTTTTTCTTGCGACATCAGCACCAGGTCTGGTCGATTGGTGGCTGGGTTAAAGGCACAGCCGGCGGCCGCGGCCAGCAGGACACCGGCAAGAACTTTATTCAGTGTGTACATGCGCATGCTCCTGTCATTTTCGGGCTCTGGCGGTATAGGCCCAAACCTTTATTGTCGAATGCGACGGTCAATTCCCGCTGCCTTTTCCTTGGTAATACGGGAAAACCATGCGGTGGTATTGATCAACGGCTCGCAGATTGAGGGGGCAGCAGGAATTCCTGCAGTTGTGCCGCCATACCTTTACAGGCATTGTTCTGAACCCGGGCAATCAGAGGGATGGGAACTACGATCGCGGGCATATAAGAAGTACCCTGGGCATCTGCACTGATTTTCCCCGACAATTCCTGGTCGCGGAAATCCCACACCGCCGCTTCGTAGTCGGATTCCTTGTCCCAGGTGCCAAAGCCAAAACAGCCGGCACCGGCAGTACCGATTGAACAACCGATGGAGCCAGCACTGGAAGTTGTCTCTGTGGAGCCATCGATCCACACGATGTATTTCACCCCATATTCCGCCATGCGATCCCGTACCTCGGGGATGTCCATCAGCTTGTCCAGAGACTTGATGTGCATGGGCGCCGTACGCGGCTCAAACCAGGGATACATGGCATCCACAAATTGCTGCTCGGGAATAATGTTGACCCCGGCTTCGGGGTTGTGCAGATTTTTGCCCACGCAGTCGATGAGGTCGGGTTCAGTTTCGTAATCACTGGAGTGACGTCGTCCGAGAATGACTACGGAATCTCCCATGGCCAGCTCGCCGGTACTGCGGCGATATTCATCAATGACAACGGTGGTACAGCCGCTGGTCAAAATCACCAGCAATCCAACGATCAGTATTTTCACCGGGAAACCTCCATGTCGGTCTGAGCCGTAATCTGTTCCGGCCCGCTTGAGTTCATTCCTGCTCGCGATTTTTCATTGACAGCGCGCGCTGTTTGTTAGCGATCAGGGCCTGTAGTTCAGGCACCTGTGTAAAGCCGGTGTAGAGCGTCGCGCCGGCATCCCGCAGTGCAATATTGATGGCCTGGGCCAGCGCTGCTTCCTGAGATTTCAGGAATGCCGTTGGGGTCTTGCCGTAGGCGGTGATCACCCACTCGGCGACGGAATCTCCCTGGCGGTTGTAGGCGTGCATATCGTATTTGATCCACACCTCGAAAATATTTACCCGGGTTTCCCGGGGCATGGTGAACTGCAGTTCGCGCACTTCCGGTACGATGACCAGATCCAGCCCTGCGGGCAGGTTGCTGGGATACTGGGAAAGGTTCACGGTCTCGCGGAACATGGACGCGAATACGGTGTTGAACAGGTTACTCTGGGCGCGGCCGGTGTTTATGTTCCACTCATCCCTGTCCTCACGGTTCTCCTGATGAGTAAAGTTGCTGAAGTCATCACTGAAATAAACCCCGACAGTGAGAGGGTGCGGATTTCCCACCGGTGCCGGGAACTCTCCATCCACGCGCACGGTATGTGAGCAGGCTGCCAGTAAAACTGAGAGGGCAAAAATCCCCAGCTTGCGGACGCATGCCATCGCAGTTTGAGGCGCGCGGTTCAGTATGCGGTTCAAGAGGCTCATCCTAAGCTCCCGCCCTCTAGTGGGGCTGTGTTTGAATCGGTTGTCACGGCTACCTGAAATCATTCAATCCGACAAAAGTGCCGCCGTTTCGGTAGGTCAATTCCCGCATCAGGGCGGCGAAGCGCAGGCCGGTGGTCTGCAGGTGCAATGGCCTGGAGAACTGGATCGGGAATCCGATGGCGTGAATGCGCACCATACGATGATCCTCACCACGCTGGGCGTTGACCCGATCAACCGCGAGCATGACATTGCGGATTGATTTGCCGGTAAATTCATCGCCCAGCACATAGATGCTGATTTTCTTCTTGGGATCGTAGAAGGTACGCACCGCCTTCTGAATACCCTCAACTGGACTCGAATTGCTGAACGGATTCCAGGCACGCAGCCGGTCCAGTACTGCTTTGCGGCGTCCGGGGGTGTCCGGAATCCAGCGGTTGCGATAGTTGGAGAACATGTAATCCCCCATGTCATTCATCACCTGGATACCTTTGACGTTGGGGTACAGGTTCAGGGTGTTGACCATTTCCTGCAACATGCGATCCCAGCCGTAATTAAACATACTGCCGGAAGTGTCGATGATGAACAGAATGTATTCACTATCGACGGGAATACCACCGATCACGTTATTCTTTCGCTGGTAGTTTTCCCCCAGTAGTCGGCGCATTTCATCAGTCATCGATTGCAGTGCGACGGTTAGCTCCCCTTTCAGCTTACCTGCCTCGGTCTCACCTTCGGTCTTGCGGGCGAAGCGGGTTTGCAGGGCTTCCAGTTCGCCCTTCAGTTTGGCGATGCGGCGGGTCTCAATATCGATCTGCTCGCGCTTGGCGTTCAGGTCCCGGTTCAGCACGGTGGTTTCACCGCGGATTTCCGCCAGCTGTTCCTGCAGCGCCTGCACCTGGCCATCGAGGTCCACCTCTGATTCCTCAAGCACGATGGGTTCCACTGTCTTGGCGATCATCAACAACAGCACGATAGCGCCAAAACCACAGCAGATGACATCGAGGAAAGAAATACTGAACTCTTCCTGTTGTCGCTTGTTGCGTCTGTTACTCATGGCCAGTCCTTTGACGGTGCGAGGAAAGAACCCTGGGTTTCCATCGCCAGCTTCCAGTATTCGCTGGCGGCATGCGGGTCGCCTTCCATGGGTGCCAGAATCACGTTGATCGGTACGCTTTTGGGCAGAATGTCGACCGCAGTGCGGAAGAGTTTCAGGCGATCTTTACCCGAAATCGTGTTGCCGCGGGGCTTCTTCATGCCCTGGGTGGGTAGCCCATCGGTGATCAGAATAATGTTGTCCGGCAGCGGTGACATTCCACTGATGGCGTGGAACGCGCGTTCCAGGCTGGTGCCGTTTTCGGGCACAATCTCATCCAGTTCGGCGATGGCCTTGTCCAGCTGATCGCGGTCATCCACGTTCAGCCAGCGGTCTTCGGTGCCGACAATCGCGGCGCGAAACCCGGTATTGAAAGTGTAGATCTGGTACTGGCTTTCCTGTGGAAACTGGGATACCAGCCACGATACGGTCTGTTTGGCTCGACGCCATTTTTCTGTATTGCGCTTTACAGAAGACGACATATTTCGTGCGCGGATGACCTTAATCAGCTCATCGCCGAGCATGCTGGCGGATGAGTCCAGCAGAATGAGGATACGATCGCCGCCGAGGCGCAAACCGGTGAGGTACTGACGATCGCCTTCACCGACGTGCTTGCGAACGTTGTCCCCCAGCTTTTTGTTTTCTTCTTCCAGTTTATTCTTCGCCTGTTCCAGCTTCTTCAGCTTTTCCTGCAGCCGCTGGATGTCTTCTTCCTCAGTGGTGCTGTCTACTTCTGCCAGATTGCCTTTGACTTCTTCAATCTGTTCGATGATCCGCCGCGCCAATCCCTGGGTTTTCACCAGCTCGTCGCTGGTGGTGTCGAGAGTATTACGTGCCTGAACCAGATGCTCACGTCCGAATTGCACTTCTTCCTGCAACAGGTTGACCTCTGCAGACAGGTCCTGGTCCGGCGCATCGACCTGGTGATCGGAGCCGTGTTTGATGATCAGAAAGATCAGTGCAACGGCGCCGAACCCGCAGGACATGATGTCCAGAAACGACAGGCTGGAGGCGGTGAAACGCCTTTTTCTACGCGCCATAGTGCTCCACGCTGATCGCTGTGATTACGTCTTCAATATCCGCCACACCAATACGGTCACCGGCAGTGAGATTGATCGGCGTGGAAATCTGCTCTCCATTCAACATCAGCTCCGCACCCGCATCCACACGCAGCGCCAGGCGGCCCGAGTGGTTAGTGATGGTGGCGGCAGGGTGGCTGGGCGGCGTGGGCGTGACACTCAACTTGCCTTCCTGCCAGCTGACGAACAGTGGCTGTTGTGCGGCCAGTGCACGATGTCCATAGAGCAGGTGCGTGGCGGCAGCTTCTGCGGCGGCATTCACCTGCACGGCTACCTCGGTCGCGGGCGCGGCGCTGATGGCATTGATCAGGCGTAGCGGGCCGCTATCGCTGTGGATTTCCTGCCAACGCTGTTCTGCCGCCTGTGCCACAGCATTGTGAGGCAGCAGGTGTATGCGTTCAGCAAGCTGGGCACCGCCGGGAATCTCTGCCCAGCGATGGGAAACAAACACAACGCTGTTGGGATCGGACAGGTTCTCAATCATTGCCCTTACGCGGGAGAGGATGGGCGTGCTGGCGTCCTGTAGTTGGCGCAGGCTGACTTTGGCGGTGCGGTCATCCAGCTCAGCCATGACTTCGCCCTGGCGCATTGCCCGTGCAATCCACTGTGGCAGCTGGTCGTAGAGTTGCTGCTCCGCTTCTGCAGAATGGAAGGGGTCGAAGCGACATTGCATAATGAAGGCGTCGGTGAAAACCCGTGCCCAGGCATCTTGAAAGTGTTGCAGGCCGGCCTCGTTGACGGTTTCTGCAATATCCAGCTCTGCCTGCTCGTAAACATCAATGCGGCTGACCAGGGTCTGGTGGCGGTGCAGTTCCACATGCAGATGAACGCCCCGGGGGGCGCAGCTGGCAAGGCAGGCGGTGGCACTGTCGATGAGGGCGACGACGTTGATTGGGCTTTCCTTGACTACGCCAAGCAGCAGTGCCAGCTGTTCACGGGTGAAATTGCCGGGCACCGCGAGGGCAACTTCATTGGGTAGGTCGCACAGGTCGCCCACTGCTTTCAAGTGACAGAATGCGAGATCGGCGTGGTGGCGGCAGCCGGGGTTGTCAGATTTGACGGACTCCAGGCTGAGGCGCCGCCAGAATTGATGGTTTACCTCGGTGGGATGGCTGCGTGCACGCATCAAGGCGGCGGTGCCAGTGACAATTTCGCGACTGTTGATAATGGCGACCCCAGGGCTTTCCAGCACTTCATTGGTGCCATCGAAAACACGCAGTCCGCAATCGTTAATTTCCAGTACACCTTCACTCATTAGGATTTCCTTTTCCTGCCGGGCCCCTGTTTGTGGTACCGAGATAACGGCTCAGTGGTAGCGTCAGCTCACTTTCAGGAAGCGCAGCAATTTGTTGTCACAGTAATTCTGCGTATCCAGTACCAGTCGCTCCTGCATCAGCTGTAACTGATGGGTGAAAAACATGATGACGATACTGATCACCAACGCGATAAAGGTGGAATTGAAAGCCACACCCAGGCTGACCGTGACACCGGCGATATCACCTTCCACGGCGCGGTGGGCCTGGGCCAATGCTTCACCGATACCGCGTACAGTGCCGATAAACCCGATGGAGGGAATGGCCCAAGTGATGTAGCGCACCATGGCCAGTTCACTATCCAGTCGGTCGCCTTCAGTTTCGCAGACTTCTTTTACTGAGTTCGATACCGCGGCTACGTTGCGGGTGGATCCGAATCGCTGCAGCGCGGTGAGCAGGGCGCGTGGTAACAGGAAGTTTCGCTCTTCTTCGGGCAGGGCTTGAATGGGCCTGGAAAGATCCCGAGCGTCTTCCGGCAGGATTGGTGTGCCCTCGCTGACATTCAGCAACGCCTGGTCCAGAAGTTTGCGTTCGCGCATGCTGCGGCGGGCCTTGAGCGCCATGATGGCCATGGCCCATAGCATAAGAACGAAACAGGCTTCCTGCTCATAGTCACGCATAACAATGTAGATTGAGCGTTTCTGTATATAGGTTTCGCCGGCTTCTTCCCGCGCCATCTGTTCTTCGATCAATGCGTCCGCATTGGGGCGGATGATGGCCACGTAAATGGCGTGTACCAGAATGATCGCGCCAAGTAGCGCAAAAATCTGGAAGACAAAATCTGACGACTTGAATTTCATGGGCATTTCCGTGTGTTCTGGGGCCGCATGCTATGCCTTTTGCGCGGTCCGGGTCCTACATAATCTGGTGATAGGCTGTTTGCACTACGTTGTCTGGATTTACAGTGACGGCTGGTCACACGCTTGCTGATCGAACTTAAATATCGACAGGGTAAGAAACTGAAAGATCTTCGGAGATCTCTTCTGTGGCTTCGTAACTGTCGGCGCTTTCAGCACTCTTCGCTTTAATCTTTGCTTCGGGTTCGTCTTTCGTCTCGTTGGAAGAAACTTTCTGTGGCTTCACTTCTTCGACATTTTCTTTTTGATCTGTGCTCTCTACCTGTGCCTGCAAACCGCCAGGGAGCAGGGTGGTGGTGAGTATCACGGTTGCTACTCCAATGTACGCCGGCGTGGTTCTCATAGCGTGCTCCTGATTTCTATCCGTTGACAACTTCAAAGGATCAGTTAACCCAACGCGCCACGCGGAATCCCACGTCATTTCTCGGCTCTGCGCCGTAGTCGCGATAGGAAAGGCGCAGTTCTGTCAGTCCCGCATGACGCCAGCTGGAACCACGGATTACGTGGTAGTCTCCATCTTGCGGGCCGACAGGGTTTTCTTCCGTCTTGAGGGAGAGTCCGGTACCGATGGTATAGAGGTCATGAACCCATTCGGATACATTGCCACCGAGGTCAAAGACCCCCAGTGGATTGGGGGGAAAGCTGGCAACCGGCGCGGTAGCTGCGTAACGATCGGTATAGGTACGTAATACTGCAGGCACTATCTGTGCCGCGCTGTTGTCGGCGTAATTACCCGAGTTTTTTCCTACCGGCAGGTTGTCACCCCAGGGAAACTTGCGCATGCTGCCGCGATGATAGCGCGCCGCCCAGGCCCACTCCGCTTCGGTGAGCATTCGGTAGCCGTTGGCCCCGGAGTCGAAGCCGACAATACGATCACGCTCGGTGCGGTATACCGGCGTGAGGCCGTCGCGTGCACTGAGCCAATTGCAGAATAGCGCGGCCTCATTCCAGCTGATATTTACCACTGGCAGGCCGTCGTTATCCAGGCTAATGCCATTGGTATGGCTGGAGCTGTGCTGGCGTTTATAACGGCGGAACTCACGATTAGTGACTTCCGTTGTCCCGATGTAGAACGGACGGGTGAGGGCGACTTTGCGCATCACTTCGTTGGCGCGGCGACCTTGTTCTCGGCGTGAGGAACCCATGGTGAATTGGGCGTTGGGTCGCATGAGCAACATTTTTCCCCCGGCGCTGTGGGTAATTTCCGCGGGTACGTTGCTCCAACGGGCCTGCTCACCGGTGAGCAATACCGCGCGGACACTCTGTTCGAGCTTGGCGCTGGGTACGATGGTGGTTTCATAGTCCTCGTATCCGTCTTTACGCACGGTAATTTTGTGGCTGCGGGTAGGGAGGGTGAAAGTCTGGCCCGCTGTGCCTGCCAGTTTTCCGTCGATGAGTACTTGTGCGTCCTCTGGACTACTGGTGATGGCAACTTTACCGAACACGGCTTTCAGCATGACGTTGAGTTGCTGCTGTTGTCCGGCATCCACGTCGATACTGCGATTCACGGATCCGTAGCCATCCTTGAAAAAGCGCAGCTCGTGACGTTTGTTGGAAGACAGCTCCAGATCCATGGGAGTCCGGCCCCGATATTCGCCATTCACGGTAACGCTGGCCCCTTCTGGAGAGCTGACCACGCGAAGCAAGCCATCCGCGGCATTCAGATCTACAGTCTCCAGAGTCTGGTCGACACCTGCCGTGACTGGAACAATGACTTCTGCGGGTTTGTGATCGGGGAGTGAGATACTGACCGTTCTGTCCCCTTGCACCAGCTCTGCGGTCAGGGGGGTGGTACCAAGTACCTCACCCTCAACGGTCACGGTTGCCCCCTGGGGCTGGCTGGTAATATGCACATTGGCCCAGGCCGGGCGAAGGTTGGCAGTGAAAATCTGGGTGTTGTCCAGGCCTTCAATTTCTATTTCTTTGCTGAAGGGAAGGTAGCGTTCCGACTCAATGGTAATGCGTTTGCGTCCGGCGGAAATATTCCGTGCCAACCCCTGTTGGCTGTCTACTTCGGATCCATTGATCAATATACGGACGGGGACACTGCTGGGTTCAGTCACTACCTGGAGGTGACCGGGCAGGCGCTCGAGCTTTACCGCGCGACGGCTATTACTGTCACTGCTGACATTTACCTCGCCACTCTGAGAGATGTAGCCGGTGGCACTCACGGTATAGTTGTACTTTCCGGGGAGTACCAGGTGGCCATCGCCCAGAGGCAACGCGAGCCCACTAACAGAAACGTCTGCATCTACAGGTTGGGTTTCGATAATCAGGGAACGTGCGACCAACAGATAGACCAGAATACCGGCGCCCAGTAGCAGACAGGCGGCCACGATAATTGCTCGGGGAGATAGGAACAGCTTGTGGCCACCAGTAGACACCGGTGCCGGGGTAAAACCAATCGGCTGAATGACGGATGCATCATCACTTTCCGGCTCGCTGGTGCGAACGGGTACCGCTTCCTTGGCTGTCATTTATGATGTCCTGTTACTGCGTATTTATTGATCTTCCTTCTGCCGCTCACTCTGCCTTCCTGTGCGGGGAGCAAGAGACAGGGCCGCGCATTTCAGCTTAGTCCGCTTCCACAGAAGCTGGCGGCAAGTCGGGCTTTTTGGCGGGAAAAGTGCGATTTGCCTGACACTGTGTTGGCGTTTCGGTCCATTGTTCTCGGTGAATGCGTTGTGGTTATCCGGTCATCGGACATGATTGATCAGACTTTCCACAGCATTAAAAAACGTTGTGGGAAGCAGAGCACGCTAACCGATGATCGTGCTCTGCTTGGACGGGAGAGAAGAAGGGAGGTTCGCCGGTTCAACCGCTATTGGCGCTGTTCAGCTTTTCGGCGCAACGAATAGTGACGGTCGGTGCTTCCTGTGACGGGTCCACGACAATTTCCTGCCGTACGTCCCGGTACCCCTGTCGCGTACCAACGACGGTATAACGCCCGGGTTTGAGGGCGATTTCCCGTTCGGAGAAATTCCCCAGCCTACCGACGTGATAAATGGTGACATTGGTCGAGGTATCCGACTGAAAGCTCACAGTAATGGGAATCAGGGATTGGGTGAGCGCTGATTCCAGCTGTTCAATCTGGCCCTGCAGTCGCGGCGTGCTTGTATTCAGTGCTCGGGCATCTGCGAGGACTTTGCGCGCGTACTGATTGCGCTTGCTCTGTCCCAGGGTCAGTGGATCGTCGAGTAACTCTTGCAGCCTGTCGTCCAGTTTTGCTCGCGCTTCGGCACGGGCTTTGCCGGTAATGGCCTGCACCAGGCTGGTGTCGATTTCTATCAGCTTCTGGTAATTCTTCACTGCCTCGTGCCACTGTTCCTGTTGCTCGTACTTCGCGGCACCGGCAAACAGTCGATCGATACGGGCCTGCGCAATACCATTGTTGGCTTGGGTTATACCGATGCCTGGATCGCTGGCATTGGGTTTCAACTGCTTGGCTTTGGCAAAGTCCTTTTTTGCCTTCTCGAAATTCTCTACTGCAATTGCGGCGTAGCCCGCCGACATTGCCTCACCGTAATCCCGCTCCAGTATTGCTGCCTTTACTTTGGGGAGTAGCTCCTTGGCCGGGCGGGTTTCCGAGTCGATAGCCAGTGCCGCCTGAAGGAGGTCCAGCGCCTCATCCAGGGTGTTTTCCTCAAATGCCACCTTGCCATCGGTAAATAGCGGCCACACTTCCGGCAGTTTCTCTGCGCGGGCTTTACCTTTGGTTCCCCGTGGGTGGTCTTCGGAAATGGTCAGTACCAGGTCGAACGCTTCGTGGGCAGCTTCCGCATCACCGATGTCCAGTGCCGCGTGTCCCTCGCTCAGGTGCTGTTCGATCCGATCTGGAATACTGTCACGGATTTCCTGCAGGCCATCGAGGGCCTCGCGATATTGCTGCAGGGCTTGCATGAACTTGCGCTGGCGATAGATACCGTCCGCTTCTTCCGCCAGTGTGCGTGCAGCAAAGTACGCTTCTGCGGCCCAGACTTCCACGCGCCGTTCGGTCAGTTCGTCCTGCAGCTGCAGGATATCCTGCAGCACCTTCTGCACATCGCGCCGCTGCTGGGTAATCTCCGCTTCGGAATAAGGCGACTTCTGTAGTTTCGGCGCACTTGTCTCCTGCGCAGAAGTGGTATCTGTAGCGGGGCGCTTTACGGAAATATTCGGTTTTTCCACCATGTTTGGCAGAACCCAGAAAACACCCACCAGGGCTGTGATCATCCCGCCGGCAATGGCGATCTGCAGCAGGCTGCGGCCACGGACGTTCGTGCCGGCCGCTGCCCGGGTGCGATCTCTACTCTTGCCGGCTTTATCTTCCGTTGACTCGGTACCAAAGCTGAATTCCGCCGGCTGGATATAACTCTCCTCCTCACACGCTTGCTCGCGTGCGGGGTTCTTACCCGGCACCGTTTTTTTGTTGGGGGGGTTATCGCGGTGTTGCATGGTTTCTCCGCACTACCATTTTTGTGCGCCCGCCGGGGCTTTCCCTGTTGGGGGAAGACGAGTGTACAGACGGACTTTTGGTTGGTGACTGAATACGGATGGCATCAGATATCGCGCATACCACCGGTTTCAGCCTCGTAGATTTCTTTTAGCAGCTCGCGCCACTGGCGATACTGGTTTTCCACCGAGCCGGAGAGAGTAACGGTGCGGTCTTCCAGTTCCACGATGCGTGGCTCGACTTCCGCCTGCATGGAGTCGCCCAGCTCCTGCAGCGCCTCGATGTGCATCTTGGCCTCCGCGCGACGATCGAAACCGCTTTTTACCAGGTAACCGCCACCAGCCACGGCAACGTTACCGGCCTGTCTGGCAGCGCCGCCGCCGGCACCGGCAGCCGCGATCCCCCCTACAATAGCGGCAACCCCCATGATGGTATTGTTGCGCGCTTTGCGCTTGAGTTCGCGCATCTGTTTGACTTCTTCGTAACTCATGGCTCGCCACTCCTGATACGGCGTTTCCATGGTTTTTACAAAAGTGTCGTAGTGGCCCTGGAGGGTGTCGACAAACAGGTAGTCCCGTTCGCGAATGCGGCGTACCCGCTGCAGCATGGGGTCGTTTTCCGCCGGTAGTGCGCGCAGTTGATAAATACCCTCTTCATTCTGTGTGAGGTAGCGCTCGAAGGCGTCCGGCGCAAAGCTTTTTGCGAATTTGATTTCAGAGATCGTGCGCAACTCACTGACGTACTGGTCTGAAAGCCCCTGACGGTAGATCAGCATATCGTTGGAGATACGGTTGTAAATCCCCTGAAAGGCGTCGCCTTCCGTAGGGTGTTTGCGGTCGTAGGCGTAGTGGGAGGCTTGCTCGGTGTATTCCTTGGTAAACCAGACCTGGCCGCGGGAGTCGGTGACGGTTACCGAAACAGTCAAGGTTTCGCCATCAGATTTCATGATGGTGCCGGCCACGGTGACATCGATATTGGTGCGCTGGCTGGGAATAACCCGCACTGCCCCCCAACCCTGACTGGACTGCAGGGAGTCCGCCAGGGTGACGGCGATATAGCGCGACTCTGCACGGCGCAACTCTGGAAAGACCAGCGCTTCTTCGTCATCCTCAAGCTGATCGAGACCGGTATCAAACTGCACCACGCCTACGTCCAGCAAGCGGCCTTCAGGAATGGCGGCGTCCTCCACCGTCAGTGGGGTGTAGGCGGTGGTACGCACATCTGTAGTGGTACAGCCAGCGAGTGTCAGTGCCCCCAACAACAGTGCCGCGCATCCGCTGCGCAGGTTTCTGGTGAGTGATTGTGTAACGTCGGCGGATTTTTTCCCGCGTCCATAGATTGATGTAAACATACTGCCACCCTCCGCTATCACTTCTGGGATTTTTTATATTTGCGGTATTCTTCCCAGAGCCTTTCTTGCAGCTCCGGGTCGGTCTCGCGTATGGCTGCCTCGCGAATCTGACGGGCGACTACATCGTCGTCATCTCCCGAGGGGATATCTGCCGGCACCACCGTTGCGGTATTGCTGTGGTTATATTCCCCCTTACGTCCCTTGGTGGGGAGACCGGGGCCGGTAGCCTGACCACTGGAGTTATTTTGTTCCGGGCCGCTACCGCCCTCGCCACCGCCAGCAGGCGGCGCAGCAGGGAGCTCAGCTTCCGCATCACTGATCAGATCCTCCAGGGATTCGCCGGGTGGCACTTCCTCTTCAGCCGCGGCTTCTTCTTCGGCGGAAGCGGGACGGTTGCGTACGTAGTCGCGCTCGCGCAGGATCATGCCGTCGTAACTCACCATCGTGGACTCGAATTGTCCTTCCAGTTCTGCCACCCGTTCCGCAGAACTGGCCGGCGCTTCATCAGGTGCGCCGTTACCGCCGCCGGGGGGCGCTCCACCACCAGTCTGAGCGCTGGTGGACGGGCCACCCTCGGAAGGGGTACCGCCGGCCGCCGGGCTGCCGCTCGAGGCACTGGCTGACTGCTGTCCGCCGGCAGGGCCGCCGCTTGCAGGAGATCCACTTGCCGGAGAACTACTGGAAGCGCTGCTTGGCGCACCGGAAGCTGAGGCACTGGAAGCACTGCTGGGTGCGCTGCTACTGCTCGAAGAGGCGCTGCTGGATGATGCACTGCTGGAGGCAGAGCTGCTGGACGAACTGCTGGACGAAGAACTACTGCTGGACGATGCGCTGGCCGTTTGTTCTTCTTCGGAGAAATCGATTTCATCCGGCGGTTCGCCCTCACTGTTGGAGGACGGGTCCGGCGGCATACGCGATTCTTCGGCGCGCTGGTCGGAATCGGTATATACCGGCGAGGATTCGCCGCGGCTGTTGTTGCTGGGGTCTGCGCTGCTGGGGTCTGCGCTGCTGCTGGCGCGTTGCGAGCGCCTGCTGGATTGTTCGCCGCTATTGGAAGATGCGCTCGCCTGCTCACTGGAGCGGTCGCCGGATTCAACACTGGGCATCGAGCTGCTCGGCTGTGAGGGGCTGCTCGCGGTAGAAATACTCGGGCTCGAACTGGAACTACTGGGAGAGCTCGGCGACGGCATGCTGCTGGCCGTAGATGGGCTTGAAGACGAGCTGCTCGAAGATGACTGTGACTGGGATTGCGACTGTGACTGAGATTGGGACTGTGATGGCGAACTCGAAGAGCTGGACGACTGTGACGGCTTCGCCGGAGGCTGCTGTTGAGTCTGTTGATTTTTGCAGCCACCGATTACGGCTGCCAGTACCAGCGTGGATACCAGCGTGCACCAGTGCATACCCGCACGGTTGCCAGGATACATCGGCTTCTGCGGGGGTTGGGGTGAGAACTGTTGAGCGATCTTCCGTAATATCATGAGTTTCTCCTGATGCGCAGGAGGCCGCGGCGAAATCGCGGCGGCCTCTTTACGCGTTGTGTGAGTTCGACAGTTCCCGGCGCGTCATGTTTATCCGGCGTCAATGTTTGAGCGCCAGTTTTTTTGTGCACGGAAACGACTCGCTACATCAGTCGAACACGAATCTCTGAACGATGCCGGTGGTATCCACCGGTTCGCCATTTTCAAACCGCGGGCGGAATTTTGCCCGCTTCAGCACATTGCGCACCCGCGAGCGGATACTGACCTTGTTAGATGGCTGCGCATTCAGAATCTTTATATTGCGTGCTTTTCCAAACGCGGTGACGTCGTAGGAAACCGTCACATAGGAATTCGCCAGTGCTTCGCGATCTTCATCCAATAGTGGCAGTGTCGGCAGTGCAGCGGGGCGGCCGAAAATCGCGTCGATCTCCTGGTTGGTCGCGCCGTTATCCCACAGAGCCTGATATGCCTGGCCGTAAGTCTCGCGTGCGGAGTGCCATTTGTTGAACATCATGTACCAGTCGCCGAGCTCCACTTTTGCCTTGGCTGACGCTGCCGGTGGAGATTTCGGGTTTTTCTGGTACACATCCATAATGCGGGTAATCGCGGTTTTTCCGGAGCTGAAACTCTTCATCCGGTACTGGTCGAGTTGCGCGCGCCTTTCATTACCCATATTGCCGCCACCGAAACTTGTATTGACGACCACTGCTTCCGCGGGCTCACCCTTGTAAGTAGCGAGATAGTAGCTGCTCGCTTTCAGGCCACGTAGTGCTTCGACTAACCTCAGGTCATTGGCACCAAAGTTATGCGAAATGATATCCACCGCCAGCGCATAGAGATTGGTGGCATCGATCAAGTGCTCGAATAGTGTCGCCCCTTTTTCATCGATGTATGCCTGCAAGTGCCAGTGGCTCAGTTGATTGATGATCGGCAGCATACGTGGATCTTTCTCGCCGTAATTTTTTGCATGCAGCCAGAACAGGTATTCCTGATTGTCGTTGGCATCTTCCCACTGATTGAGCGCAATCTGGCTTTCGATCATGCGCTCGATCATGGGAACCTGGTTCAGGGAGTAGAGTCCCTCATTTACCCGGTTGATCAGCATGGCGCGACGAAATTCGCTGATGGCTTCCTCGTGTGCGCCGGAGCGCTGAAGCGCGGAACCCAGTCCCATCAATTGTTCGTCGATACCAGCTCCGTAAGCGCCGTACTCCGCCTCCATTTCTTCGATCTGCGCACGGTACTCATCCGCCGCCTTTGATGGGCGCAGTTGTCTCCTGGGCTTTTTCAGCGGCTTCGACGCCGCTTCTATATAGGCATCCGGCGGCATGCCTGCATTACCCACTGCGGATATACCTTCCGCAGATACAGAGCCACACAGCAGAGCTGAGGCTGTAAACATCAAGCCGATAGCAATTGCGTTGCTGGTATCTGTCTGTGTCACGATAGAACCACTTCCATTTCGTGTTGTGTCTGTCCTGTGCCCGGCGCGGTGCGTCGAGTGCAGGCGCGAGTGCCGGCACAACATTCCTGTTGCCGGCTCTTCTCTCCCTGAAGTGTGGTTCGTTCGTTGTCCTGCCGGTTGCCCGGCTTGTGTGTCGTTCAATGCCGGGCTTTGGCTGATTGCAGGTTCCGGTGCCTCGATTGGCAGAGGTTTGCCTTGCATTTTGATCTTTGCCGCCCGTGTATTTTGAGTATAGCCAACGAATTTTCGATGCCTCTGCCGCCGGAGTTGAATGCACTGACAAAGGCGGTTGCTCAGGGGTTTTTACAGTCTGGCAGCTGTGCAGATTACGAGGGGTGTTTGGCGACTCTGGTCAGGAAAGCCACGCCAAAAATTGCCAGTTGAGAAAGGAGGAAGAGACTCTGTCGCACAAAGAGTCAGAACCGAGGCTAACTTCCTCGTAACTGTCATTCACTTTTCCGGTTCGGCATCGGGTGCGGTAGTGGCGGGAGACGTAGTCTGAGGGGCAATTACGCCTGTTTTGGTATTGCATCCTAATATTTTGTATATATTGGTGATTTATTGCGTGTTAAATGTTTTTAATGGTTTGAGTATTTGGTTGTTTGGGCATTGAGCGCCATAATCCCCATCTGAGTGGGTTTCAAGGCCCGAAACCGTGGGAATCCTGAGAGAGGACGAGCTTGTGAGCATAAAAATACAACCGGAAGCCATCGCCAACCTGCGGGGCTTCGAACTACCTGAGCGGCTTGGCTTCGGGACTGTCATGGCGCCGGTGATGTTCCGCGCCCGTTATGAGGACGGTTGCTGGAGTAGCGGGGAGCTGGTGCCATACGCCCCCCTGATGTTGGATCCCGCGGCCAAAGTACTGCACTACGCCCAGAGCTGCTTTGAAGGGCTGAAAGCGTATCGCAATGGCTCCGGCGCTGCGCTGTTTCGCCCGGAGCGCAACGCCGCGCGCATGCAGCATTCCGCCGAGCGCCTGTGTATGCCACCGGTGCCGGAATCCCTGTTTATGGAGGGGGTGCGCACTGTCACCGCATATTGCGCCAATCTCATTCCAGCCAACAGTGGCGAGTCTCTGTATCTACGTCCTTTCCTGATCGGCACTCAGCCCGATCTCTCGGTCACTGCCAGCAGTGCATACGATTTCTATGTGATTGCCAGTCCATCTGCGGCGTACCACCCCGGCAATATGCGCCTGTGGATCGAACGGGAGGACTCCAGGGCCGCGGTCGGCGGCACGGGCGACAGCAAGGTCGGTGGCAATTATGCTGCCAGCCTGCAGAGTATCGCCCGGCTCAAGGAGCGTGGATACGATCAGTCCCTGTGGTTGAGCCCGAGTAATCGTCAGACCGTAGATGAACTTTCCGGAATGAACTTCTTTGCGGTGATGGATGGCGTGCTGCACACGCCGGCGCTCAATGGCTCCATTCTTGAAGGGGTAACCCGGGATTCTCTGCTGACGCTGGCCCGCGAAATGGACATAGAAGTGCACGAGCGGGATATCGATATCGATGACCTGTTGGCGCTGGTTCGTTCAGGCACCTGTTCTGAAGCATTCGCCTGTGGCACCGCAGCGATTGTGAGTCCCATCAGCGAGCTGGGTGATGACAACGGAAACTACAAGCTCAATTCTGCGCCGGGACCTGTGGCGGAGAAACTGCGCGCCGCTTTGCTGGATATTCAGGAGGGGCGCAGTGAGGATCGCTTCGGTTGGATTCAGCGGGTAGAAGCCGCTGAATCGTAAGCGTATTGTCCCCATCCAATCACGGTGACAGCCGCTCGGGCTGTACCTGTCTTCCAAAAGTCCGATTGCCGGTTTCACAGCGAGGCAATCGGGTTTTTCCGTATCACTTCTCTACCTGTAATTGTTTCCAGGGGAAACGCCCACAAACACCGGGGCGCCATTTTTGACACCCGCGTTGACTTGGATGACCAGGGTGTTACAACTGGAATATCCGGTTTTTTCAACCGGTTGTCGCTGAGGCACTGAGCCGTTCGCCGCAGCTACACGCAACAATAAATACTGGAACTTCGGGAAAAGCCTTTGGCGGTATCCCTCACTTTGACAAGTCGTATCCAGATCAAATTGAGCGTTGTAATAAGGCTATCCCACACATCGATCCGCGTACCGGTGTGTGTTCCTCGAATGAGAGGAGAACGGGAATGCTGAATCATCTCTATGGCCTGATGGTAAAACCCCGCAGCCAATGGCAGGAAATTGCCGGGTTGTCGGAAAAGGGGCTCAACCGTCAGCTCCCTTATGTCATCATCCTGGCATCGCTACCCGCACTGGCGTGGTTTTTTGGTACCACCCAGATTGGCTGGAGCATCGGAAATGGTGGGCAGGTACGCACTCTTACCAGCAACAGCGCGCTTTCTCTGGTGGCTGTGTTCTATCTCACCATGATTTTGGCGGTGATTGCGATCGGGTTTTTCATCCACTGGATGGCGAAAACCTACGGTGCCAAGTCCCACCCAATGAAGGGCATGGTGATTGCCGGTTTTACCGCAACCCCCATTTTCATTGCCGGGGCTGCCGGTCTCTATCCTGTTCTGTGGCTTGATATCCTGCTGGCTACTATTGCGGTCGCCTACGCGGTATATCTGCTCTACCTGGGAATTCCCATTGTGCTGGATGTGTCTGAAGAGCGGGGCTTCCTGTTTGCCAGCGCGGTAGTCACCGTGTGTCTGGTCATGGCAGTCGTGGTGATGGTTTCCACGGTTTTGTTCTGGAGTTATGTAGCCGCGCCGGTTTTCCAGCACTGAGCTAAGCCGTCGGCCGCCAATTCAAATCAGCGGCTGAGACAATCAACAAGCCCCTGGGGTTCAGGTTCCTAGCCTGTATTCCAGGGGGTTCCTGTTTCAATTGACTGCGTCTCACCTCCTGTACCCCTCACCTCCTATACCCCTCAGCTTGTGACCAGCAGGTTCCCGGCAGCTTATCGGGAGAATTGGTTAAAAGGAGACATAGTTCCGTTCGCTGTATTGCTGGCTTACAGGGGGTTGGATACTATCGATGCAGTTGTCTATAGCCACTATCTGCGCTTTCTAATTGGTACATGCGTACCAGTTAAGGGTGGAGGGGCGTCCCTTGCGGCTTGTTTCAGGCGGATGGGGCTGTCTTGGGTACACGGGGCAGACACGGCCAGGCTATCTGACACACTGACACGGAAAATAACCATAACGGAAAAGCGGGAGACCCCATGAAAACTACAGCTAAGATCGGCGTAGTTCTGTTGACGGCGCTGGCTGCCGCCTGTTCTCAGGACAGCCAGACCCAGAAAAACAATGAAAACACAGCAGCCGCAACTGCGGTGGATTTCCAGAAAGCGTTGCGCAAGCAACTGATTCAGGCCCAGCCTGGTGACGTTATCGAAATCCCTGAAGGACACTTCCAGCTCAACCGCAGCCTGTCTCTGAACGTGGATGGTGTGACCATCCGCGGTGCCGGTATGGACAAGAGCATCCTGTCATTCAAAGACCAGATTCAGGGCGCTGAGGGCTTACTGGTGAATGCCAGTGATTTCACTATCGAAGGGCTGGCGATTGAAGACACCATCGGCGATGCGCTGAAGGTCAACGAAGGCAAAAATATCATTATCCGCAATATCCGCGTGGAATGGACCAACGGACCCGCCACGGAAAACGGCGCCTATGGCATTTACCCGGTACAGACCGAAAACACCCTGGTAGAAGGGACGGTGGCCATCGGCGCTTCCGATGCGGGTATCTACGTGGGGCAATCGCGCAATGTCATCGTGCGTAATAACCGCGCCGAGTTCAACGTAGCGGGCATCGAAATTGAAAATACCATCGGTGCCGACGTTTATGGCAATGTGGCGACCAATAACACTGGCGGCATCCTGGTTTTCAATATGCCGAACCTGCCACAACCGGGGCACAGTACCCGCGTGTATAACAACAGGGTATTTGAGAATAACACCGATAACTTCGGCCATGAAGGCACCCCGGTAGCCGCGGTGCCCGCCGGCTCCGGTGTGGTGATCAATTCCAACGACAATGTTGAAATTTTCAATAATGAGATTGCAGACAATGAAACTGCGAACGTAATTGTCAGTAGCTACTTCTCGGCGGGTTACTACAGCGACAAGTCCACACAGAAAGACTTTGATCCTTATCCGGAAGGTATCTATATCTACGACAATCAGTTTGCCGGCGGTGGGGACTCTCCAGACCACCTGGAACTGAAAGCACTCAAGGTTGCCAGGTTTGGTTTGACTGGCAGCTTACCGGACATCATGTGGGACGGCGCCATGGACCCGAACAAGATGGTTAATGGTGAACTGCCGGAAAACCTCAAGCTCTGTATCGAAAATGAGGGTGTGGGTATTATCAATGTCGATGTACAGGGAGATTTTGAAAACATTTCTACCGACATCTCTGCCCATCAGTGCAGCCTCGAGAAGTTGCCGAAAATCGTCTTGGATTTTGATAAACCTCAGGAAGAGCCGGCCGCAGAAAATGAGGTAGCCGATGCATAAGTTGCTGTGGGGCGCGGTACTGGCCCTGATGCTGGTGGGGTGCGATGCACCCCGTGAGCAGGTAACGGTACACGAGAGAGAGGCAGTGCCGGATAACCTGAGTGCCTGGCATGTTGTCGAAGCGATTGACGGAAAACTCACGCTGAATGAGCGCGTGGTTCCGTACGATCTAAATACCGCACTATTTACCGATTATGCCCACAAGTTGCGTACCGTGTGGATGCCAGAAGGTACCAGCGCGGCTTATGGCGAGGATGACTTTGACTATCCCGTGGGCACGGTCATCAGCAAAACTTTTTACTATCCGCTTGCGGAAGACGGATCGGTGCTGCGGACTGATGACTACAGCGGGGATTTTGCCGGCTCAGGGCTGAATCTTGATCGGGTGAAACTGATTGAAACCCGTATTCTGGTAAAGCGGGATGATGGCTGGCAGGCTCTACCGTATGTGTGGAATGACCAGCAAACGGATGCGGTGCTGGAAATTGCCGGCGATGCCAAGCGCCTGAAGCTGGTGAGTACCGATGGCAGTGCGGAAGAGTTCACTTACGTTGTACCTGATTTCAATCAGTGCGCCGGCTGCCATGCAGACAACCATACTGAGAAAGCGATACGTCCGATCGGCCCCCGCGCTAGGCACCTCAACAAGGAGTACACCTACCAGAGCGGCAAGGAGAATCAGTTATCGTACTGGCAGCAGGTCGGTTTTCTTTCCGGTTTGCCGGAATTGTCCGGAGTGCCGCAAAACGTGAACTTCAAAGATACCGAAGTGGCGCTGGCGGAGCGCGCCCGTTCCTATCTGGATATCAACTGCGGCCACTGCCATAACCCCAATGGGCCGGCAGATACCTCGGGCTTGATGCTGGCACACGACGAGCAGGATTTGCGTCGTCTGGGTGTCTGCAAGCCGCCGGTGGCAGCAGGAACCGGGTCTGGAGATCGGCGCTTTGCCATTGTTCCGGGGCACCCGGAAGAGTCCATTATCAATTTCCGCGTCGAGTCCACCGACCCGGGTGCGATGATGCCGGAGCTCGGCCGAAGCCTGGTACACGAAGAAGGGGCCGAATTACTACATAACTGGATTGCAGGTATGCCTGGTAACTGTTCAAAATCCTGAAGCGCCCGAAAGTGCCCGCTGCAAAGCGGGCACTTTTTCTGATGTCGCTATGGACGCGAGGGTAAACCACATCAAGCTCTACGTAGTTTCAATCGGATGCGTTGAACTCCAGGTTCGGATACTGTTCGGCGTATCCCGGTGCGTTGCTTCACGATGCAGAAGGAGGAATTGAGTGCGTGTGTCGAAAGGTGGTGCGCGCATACTGGTTTGAGTGCGCGCACGCAATGTAGGGATCAGATAGGGATCATACCGTCAGTGCGGAAACCTGCAGAGGTTTTACGGCAGGCTCCAACTGCGCTGGGATCAATCGTTTGATCATCATGGTTACCGTGCGTTCCAGTAGCGGCGAGTCGATGGCTACCGCGCCGCTCAATACCTGGTATTCTAGGTTGAGAATAGTGCCATAGACGATTTGTGCTGCTGCCAGCGGGTCGGAAAGCTGCAGTAGCTCGAAAAACTCGACGATCAGGTTTTCTGTGGCGCGGTTGGCCATACGGATGGCGCGGGTCAGTTGCTCATTCCTCAGCGCCTCGTTACGAAAGGCAAGCTCAATGATGCGGTTGTCCCGGCTGCCGGCCTGGGTGCGAATATGTGACAGCACAAATCGAGTCAATTGCTGAAGGAACTGACGGCGCCCTTCGCTGGAGGCAATCACTTCCGGGGTCAGTTGATTGACGGCACTGAAACTCTCGGCCTGCAGCTGTCGGGTATGATCAATATTCTGCTCTACAAAATAAGTAAAAGCATCACTGATCAGATCATCAAGATCCTTGAAATAATAGGTGGTTGCGGCCAGTGGAACGGAAGCTTCTTTCGCGACTGCGCGGTGTCGGATGCCGCGAATCCCATCTTTTACTATCAGGCGTAATGTTGCTTCGAGAATGGCTTTGCGACGTTGGCGACTGTCGGCACGTTGAGCACGACGCCCGTGATAGACCAGTTCAGACTTTCCACTGTCTAACGTCATGAGGGTAAATCCTTATTGTGTGCTGAAAAAACAGGGAACAGTTAGCTTTATGGGTGCATGATAATTTTGATAGTAAATGTGATCTGGCATCGCTCAGCTGTATACCCTGGAGCCTATTCTATCGATATGTACCACTTTGACTACCGAGAAATCTGGGATTGTGATAGGCATCCCATTACATTGCATTACAGCCAGTCGTAATCGAATATTAATTCGGCTTACATCAAATTGGCCTGAGTAAATAAAGAGTATTGGTCAGTTGACCGTATACGGGGTCGGTCAGTTTTGGCCTGAGGGAGTGAAATTTTGGCCAGAGGGGATGTGGCTGCGAGCCGGTCAATAATGGTAGCTAGTCAGATGAATATGGCGATCCTGAATAATTTTCCACGCAGTTTCCGGAGCTTGAACGTTGTATTTTGTTCGGCTCTGAAAACTGCGAGGTGATCGGTGTCCAAAGTGTAATTCGGCGGAGATGTGTCGCTACTGAATCTTTCCGGTGGTGCGGACCCGCTTGCTACCCGCACTGATCGTGACACCGGCTTGACGTCGACGCTCTATGCTTTCATCGATGGCATTTTTTCCCGCGATGAGTAATCCAGCCACCAGAAACGCGCCGGGAGGCAGGACTGCCACCAGGAAGCCCGCGTAATCCTGCCCCAGCACCGGCAGTGTCCAGTTGGCAGCGGTGGGGCCCAGCAGCAGGTCCATATCACTGAACAGGGTGCCGCGGCCAATGACCTCCCGCACCGCGCCGATGACAATCAGCACCGCGGTAAAGCCGGCCCCCATCATAAACCCATCCACAAGAGAGGGGAGCACCGGATTTTTGCTGGCGAAGGCATCGGCACGTCCGAGAATGGCGCAGTTGGTCACGATCAGTGGAATAAAAATCCCCAGTACCAGGTACAGCTCGTAGGTGAATGCCTTCATCAACAGTTCGGCGCAGGTCACGAAGGTGGCGATGATCATCACCGAGGCCGGCAGGCGCACCGTCTCCGGCATCTGTCGACGCACCAGTGAGACCGCGAGGTTGGAGCAGGTAAGCACCGCGGTGGTGGCGAGCCCGAGGCCGATGGCATTGACCACCGAGCCGGTGACCGCCAGTAGTGGACAGAGGCCCAGCAGTTGTACCAGGGCGGGGTTGTTTTTCCACAGTCCGTTGTGGGTGATTTCACTGTAATCCGGGGTAGCCATCATTTGTTCTCCGAATCCTGAGGTGCCTGTTCCACTTCAACTGCGCGCTTGGATACGGGTGCTGAGAAAATCTTTTCGTGATGTTCATCGACGAAATCCAGCACTTTGCGTACCTGATTGACTACTGCCCGCGGCGTGATGGTGGCACCGGTAAACTGGTCAAAGGCGCCGCCGTCTTTCTGTACCTTCCACATATCGCGGCCCGGGTCCTGCAGGGATTTGCCATTAAAGGACAATACCCAGTCACTTTTTTTCAGGTCCACCTTGTCACCGAGCCCCGGGGTTTCGGAGTGATTGGTCACTCGCACCCCGGCGATGGTGCCATCGCGATTCACACCGACCAGAATGCGAATAGGACCGGAATAGCCGTCCGGCGCCACGGTGGGGATGATCACCGCAGTGATCTGGCCGTCGGGCTCCCGCGCCAGATTGATATCGCCGCCATCACTGAGCCCCAGCAGCGCCCAGTACGGTTTGGGGATGGGGTAGGTGTCCACCAGCAGATCGTTGCTGTGGCGCTCCACTGGAATGATCTCCAGCAGTGCCCGGGCCGACGCCTCGCGAATGGCGCGCTCGATGGGCCCGCGGGTGGTGATCTGGGTAATGGCGAGGGTGCCGGCGGTCACCAGGGCAAACAGTGTCAGCACTACGGCATTGCCGCCGATGGAGCGTTTCAGCATTACTGTTCCTCCAGGTCGGTGGCCTTGCGCGGGGCCTTGTGGCCGTAGGTGCGCGGCAGGGTGTAGTTGTCGATAAAGGGCGCGGCAAAGTTCATCAGCAATACCGCGAAGGCGACCGAATCCGGATAGGCACCCCAGGCGCGGATCACGAATACCAGCAGCCCCACCCCGGCACCGAATATCAAACGGCCCTTGTTACTGGTGCAGCCGCTCACCGGGTCGGTGACGATAAAGAAGGCCCCCAGCATGGTGGCGCCGGAGAACAGGTGCAGCAACGGTGAGCCCTCACTCAGGGAGCTGCCGCCGTCATAAAACAGGATGGAAAGAATCGACAGTGTGGCCAGCATCGCCACCGGCCCGTGCCAGGTGATCAGGCGGCGGAACAGCAGGAACAGGCCCCCCAGCAGAAAGCCCACATTGGCCATCTCCCACCCCAGCCCGGCGATGGTGCCTTTATTGAACACCGGCTCCATTTCATACAGCTGGGCGAGAATGGTGGATTCATTGTGGCGCACAATTTCCAGCGGTGTGGCGCGGGTGAAGCCGTCCACATTCATATTGCCGAAGATCAGGGAAAAGGTTTCGCCGAGTCCCGGCGTGCCATAAATCAGTTCTGCCGGCCCCACCCAGCGGGTCATGGCCACCGGGAAGCTGATCAGCAGTACCACGTAGCCCACCATGGCGGGGTTGAACGGGTTGTAACCCATGCCGCCGTAGAGTTGCTTGGCCAGCACAATGGCAGTGACCGTGCCGATCACCGGAATCCACCACGGGCAGTAGGCGGGAATGGCGATCCCCAGCAGCAGGGCGGTAACGAAGGCGCTGTAGTCCTTGAGGTAGAAGCCCACCGGGCGCCCGCGCAACTTCATCACCGCGGCCTCGGAAGCCAGCGCGGTAATTGCGCAGAGAGCGATATTGATCAGTACCCCGGGACCAAAAAAGACCACGAGCGCCAGTACCCCCGGAATGGTGGCGGCGGCCACCTGCAGCATCACCTTGCTGGTGCTCTGGCCGGAGTGGGCGTGGGGGGATGTGACTCGCATCAGGGACATGGTATTTCTCTGGTTATTCCCACTGTTAGGTTTCCCGCTTATCGATCCGCATTACCGGACTGGCTCTGCTGGGCCGCCAGCTTTTCCTGCAGTTTGTCCTGCATCTTGTGCAGTGCGGTTTCAAACGCGGCCATATTGGCATCGTCCTCGCTGCGGGCTTTTTCCAGCCGCGCCTCGGCTTTTTCCACGCGCTTTTTCAGCGCTTCGATTTCCGCCGCGAGCTTTTCCTGGGGGCTCATACTGGCGCGGGCCGCGGCGGCCGCTTTGGCCTTCTCGATCGCAGCGTTGGCGGCACTGGATGACGCGCCGGCGACGGTCAGTTTGTCTTCGGTGACAGACGGCTCTGCAGGCTTGTCGTTGTTGGCGGGCGCCTGTGCCGATTCCTTTGCTGATTCCTGTGTCGATTCCGCGGCCGGCGCGGTGGCCGCCTGCTGCTCGGCGTCTTTGAGCTTGTCGCGGGCTTCCTGGCGTTTCAGCTCGGCGGTCTTCAGCTGTGCTTCCAATTGTGCGCGCTGGTTTTCGTCTGATTCCGCCAGTTTTTTCTGTATCCGCTCCACGCGGTGCTCGGCACTGGTGAGGCTGCGCTGGGCGCGGGCCAGTTGTTGCTCCGGGGAGGCCTGTTTGGCTTTCACCCGCGCCAGGGCTGCGGCCACCACATCGGATTCCTGCTTGGCGGCCTGGGCTTCCGGTGAGTTGGCGTTCTGTTCGCGCTTCTTGCGCGCTTCTTCCGCGGCCTTCTTGCGCGCCAGGCGCTTGGCTTCTTTCTCTTTTTCCGCCTTTTCCAGGCGCAGCTTGCGGTACTCGAAGCGCTCGCGGGCGCGGTCGGCCTTTTCCTTTTCCAGCCGTGCCTCGCGGATATCGCCCTTGGCGGCACGGTAATACTGCACCAGGGGGATGCTGGAGGGGCACACGTAAGAACAGGCGCCGCACTCGATGCAGTCGAACAGGTTGTAGGCCTGGAGTTTTTCCCGATCGTCGGCGCGGGCATACCAGTACAACTGCTGCGGCAGCAGGGAGGCAGGGCAGACCTCGGCACAGAGACCGCAGCGGATGCAGGCCTGGGCCGGCGGTGGCGGCGGCAGTTCCTGATCGGTGGGCGCAAGAATACAGTTGGTGGTTTTCACCACCGGCGCGCGGTCGTCGTCGATGGTGTAACCCATCATCGGACCGCCAATCACCACCCGCTGCAACTGTTTGCGGTCCACACCGTGGTGTTCGAGGATGTGCCGGATGGGCGTGCCGAGCGGCACCTCGATATTGCGCTGGTGAGCCAGCGCCTCGCCGACCACCGTGGTCACGCGGCTGATCAGCGGCTCGCCGTGGGTAATGGCGCGATATACCGCACGCGCCGTACCCACGTTCTGGCACACGATACCCACATTGGCCGGCAGCCCCTCGTTGGGGACCTCGCGCCCGGTGAGAATTTCGATCAGCTGTTTTTCACCGCCGGACGGGTATTTGGTGGGGAACACCACCACATGGAAGCGGGTGCCCTCCGCGGCCTTTTTCATCGCCGCGATGGCTTCGGGCTTGTTGTCCTCGATGCCGATCAGCACCCGCTCCGGTTCGTCCAGCAGGTGCGCGAGGATTTCCACTCCACCGATGATCTCTTCCGCGCGCTCGCGCATCAGCATATCGTCGGCGGTGATATACGGTTCGCACTCGGTGCCGTTGATGATCAGGGTGTCGATTTCCGCGCCGCCGCGGGGGGCGAGTTTCACCGCGGTGGGAAAGCCCGCTCCGCCCATACCGGCGATACCGCAATCGCGGATCTTCTCCAACAGCGTATCGATCTCCACGCGGCGGAAATCTTCCACCGGCTCCAGCGGATACCACTGATCGCGGCCATCGGTACGGATCTGGATGCAGTCCGCTGCCATACCCGACGGGTGGGGCACGGCCATCGGTTCGATAGCCACCACTTTGCCGGAAGAGGGCGCGTGTACCGGGCAGCTCACCGGACCGTCGGCCTCGGCTATTTTCTGCCCCTTGAGAACGTTGTCTCCCAGCTTTACCAGCGGAATTGCGGTGCCGCCGATATGCTGGTTCAGGGGAACGATCAGATCCTCTGCCAGCGGGATGTGGCCGATGGGCTCGCCGGTAGACTGGTGCTTGTTCTCTGGCGGGTGCACGCCGCCGTGGAAATCGTTGATCTTGAGTTCCCGCGACAGGTCGCGGGCCTTCTCGCTGGCGATCAGGTGTGCCTCGCGGGCGGCGCGGCGTTCCTCGGCGCTGGTTCTATGCTCTACCTGGCTCATGCTGCATTCCTGTCGTCGGTGTGCAGCTCGGGTCTGTCACTGGCGATCAAATCGATTCCATCGGCTGGTTTCTCGGGGTGCCACTCCTGCAGTGGTGTTTCCAGCGGCACCATGTCAATACAGTCCACCGGGCAGGGCTCCACGCACAGATCGCAGCCGGTGCACTCATCCACAATTACCGTGTGCATCTGCTTGGCTGCGCCCACGATGGCGTCCACCGGGCAGGCCTGGATGCACTTGGTGCAGCCGATGCACTCTGCCTCGCGGATAAACGCCACCTTCTTGACGTCTTCCACCCCGTGCTCCGCATCCAGCGGTACTGCCTCCACATCCAGCAGGTTGGCCAGTTCATTGATGGTGGCCTGGCCCCCGGGTGGGCATTTGTTGATCGCCTCGCCATTGGCGATGGCCTCGGCGTAGGGGCGGCAGCCCGGGTGGCCGCATTGGCCGCACTGGGTCTGGGGCAGGATCTCGTCGATCTGATCGACAATGGGATCTCCTTCCACCTTGAAGCGCACGGCGGCAAAGCCCAGCAGGGCGCCGAACACCAGTGCCATACCGCCGAGAATCAACAGCGGAGTGGATATTTCAGACAACCATTCCATCGCCGTGTACTCCTTATACCAACCCGCCGAAGCCCATAAAGGCCAGCGACATCAGTCCCGCGGTCATCATGCCGATGGCGGCGCCTTTAAAGGGCTTGGGCACATCCGCTACCGTGAGGCGCTCGCGCATCGCCGCGAACAGGATCAGCACCAGGGAGAAACCCACCGCCGCGCCAAAGCCGTAGAGTGTGGACTGCACGAAGTTGTTCGCCTTCATGGTGTTCTGCAACGCCACACCCAGCACCGCGCAGTTGGTGGTAATAAGAGGAAGGAAGACTCCCAACACCCGGTGCAGCAGCGGGCTGGTCTTCTCGATGAACATACGCGCGAACTGCACCACGACAGCAATCACCAGGATGAAGGAGATGGTGCGCAGGTACTCCATGCCGAAAGGTTCCAGCAGGTAGTTGTTCACCAGATAGGAACAGATTGCCGCCAGGGTCAGCACAAAAGTGGTCGCGCCCGCCATGCCCACGGCGGTTTCCAGCTTGTTGGAAACCCCCATAAACGGGCACAGGCCAAGAAACTGCACCAGCACATAGTTGTTCACCAGGATGGTGGACAGCAGGATGACGGTAAATTCGCTCATAGATAATCCGTTCTGCCTCGTTTTCAGGGGCGGCCGTATACATTCTGGCCGATCCGGGAGGCGGCGATGGCGGTTCTGCCCCACTATCTGCCCCTCTGACAGATGACTTTCCTGACAACCGGGGCCGGACCGGCCGATAGCCGACCCGAAAAGTGGGGAAACCCGTAACAATTGGGGGCGGTATTATGGGCGAGTGCCTATGCCCGTTCAACTTGGCAGATTCCCCATATTAAGTGAAGTGCCGTAGGGGCGGGTAGATGACAAATCCGGGCAACGATCGGCTCAGGCAGGTCTCGTAGTATTGATGTGCAGAAATGTAGGTATTACTGAGAGCGGTTGACCCGCCACGAGCGATGTCGTAAAAAGTGCCAACCAGTTCACAAAAAAATAAGGGCGCCCCCCAAAGGAGAAGCCCGAACCGGTGGCGCCATGGAAGAAGCACAAAATCGTCGATTCTGGCTGATCGAGTTGATCGCCTACTGGGAAGGCCGACTCACCACACGGCATCTGCGCGAATTCTTTGGAATCAGCCGGCAGCTCGCCAGTTCAGAAATTGGCCACTACCGCAAAGCCTACCCGCAGAACCTGCTTGAATATCAGCGCAGTGACGGAGCGCACCTGCCCGCTCCTGACTTCCAGCGCCACCACATCAGTGACGATGTAGCAGAGTACCTGAGTTGGATGAGCGGGCTACAGGCCAGCCCGCTGCCATCCCAGTCTCCGGTATACCTGCCACACTTTATCCTTCCCCATCCTCCCAGAAACATCACCCCCGAAGTCATCCGCCCTCTGGTGCGAGCCCTGCGCGAATCCCGCCGAGTAGAGGTGGATTACGGCTCCATCGGCAACCCCAACCGGGAAGGGCGCATCATCGTCCCGCACACCTTCGTCAATACCGGTCCGCGCTGGCACCTCCGCGCCTGGTGCGAAAAGAACGGGGATTACCGGGACTTTGTACTGAGCCGGTTCCACGGCCAGCCTGAAATGCTGGGTAAGTCTCAACATACCGCAGACGGAGACGAGAAATGGAATACCGAGATCACCCTGATCTTTGAGCCGGACTCCCGCCTCAATGCCGAAAAAAAGGCCGTGCTGGAGAACGACTACGGAATGACCAACGGGCAGCTCCATCTGACAACACGAGCCCCGTTGGCGAATTACCTGCTGCAGGAAATGCGGGTGAATACCAAGATGCTGGACGGTCGGCCTGAGGCGCAGCAGCTGGTGCTTGTCAATTTTGATGACGTGCAGGAATGGTTATTTGGGTGATCTCGACGTTATTAGCGCTGCAGACGTCAAGCATGTTTACCTGTGGATTTGAGCAGTATTGGCCGCGCCTGGCATTTCTATAGACTGGATAAAAAGCGCATCTATTGGAGGATAGCAAGATGGTTATCGCAGGGAATTCTAGGTTGTGAGCAATTCGGATAATTACCTTAAGAGGTTCTCAGAGTTGCCTGATCCCGCGCGCAGAGTCTGGGCCAAGAGTGGCGAGGAATACGGCCATGGACTATTGGCACACCTGTTGGATGTAGCGGCAGTAGCCGAAACTATTTTAATGCGCGAACCTGAGAGCACCCGTCGGTGGGCGGCACAAGCCTTGGGCATATACTTGCCCAGCCTGGTGCGCTGGATCGCTTTTCTTGCAGGGCTTCACGATTTTGGCAAGGCTATTCCAGGCTTTCAGGATAAATGGCAGGAGGGCCGACAGGCTGACGAAGCTCGGGGGCTGGCGTTTCCGCAGCGTTCACTCGGAGTTACGGATCACGCTTGTGCGAGTGCGGCGTTGCTTGGTGAGCATCTGAACCGGCAAGGTGTCGAACAGCGGTACTGGGTGCTTCACGTATTGCAAGCCATCAGCGCCCACCATGGCTACAATTTTTCGCAAATCGAAATTAATCGTGCAAAACCGCTCCGCGAACCGGAAGCGTGGGGCGCGGCGCGGAATACGATTTTCGATGTTTTTCTGGCTGTTCTGGCACCGCAGGGAGTGCCAGAAGTCGAGGCTCTGTCACAGCCCGCCGTGCAGTGGTTGGCGGGGCTCACCAGCGTAGCTGACTGGATAGGCTCTAACCCAGATTGGTTTCCTCCGGGCGAGCGCTGCGACTTGTTTACTGATTACTATGCCGATGCCCTCTGGCGCGCTGATGAGGCTCTGTCAGCCATTGGCTGGATTGTGAATAAGCCCTTGCTGAGCGATTTGGCTGATGCGGACCAATTGATTGGGCGCATTCTCCAGAAACCCGAGTTTGGTGCTCGTCCGCTGCAGCGTGAGGGGGATAGTCTGCTCGAGGGCGTGCAGGGCCCCGCTTTGTTGTTAGTTGAGGCTCCGATGGGGGAGGGCAAAACGGAGTTGGCTTTTCTTGCACACTTGCGCTTGCAGGCCGCCAACCAGCATCGGGGTTTGTATCTGGCTCTGCCGACTCAGGCCACGGGCAATGCATTGTTTCAGCGGGCCATCAATTTTCTGCGTGCCTTTGCTGGTGAAACCGCTTTGGACATGCAGTTGGTGCATGGTGGTGCTGCGCTAAACGAGCAGGTATTGCACCTGCGCGGTATTCACGGCGCGCCCGGAGAGAGTGTCACTTCTTCTTCCTGGTTCTCCCAGCGCCGGCGCCCACTACTCTCGCGCTATGGCGTTGGTACTGTGGATCAAGCGCTGTTCGCGGGGCTCAACGTCAAGCACCACTTTGTTCGCCTGTGGGGGCTCGGCAACCGGGTAGTGGTGCTCGACGAAGTGCATGCCTATGACACCTACACATCTGGATTGATCACCATTTTACTGCGTTGGCTCAAGGCCATGGGCAGCTCGGTGGTACTGATGAGTGCGACCCTGCCAGCAAAGCGCCGCGCAGATTTACTGCGCGCCTGGGACGTGGATGTCTGTGAAATTCCCCAACTGCCTTACCCGCGTCTGCTGCTGGCCGATAACCGCGGCTTGCGGGGGGCAACTTGCGAGGCCAGGCCGCTGCCGCCGATCAACTTGCAAGCGGTAGGGGAGGATCTGGATAGCCTGTCGGCTTGTGCGCTTGAGTGCCTGCGACTCGGCGGTTGCGGCGCCCTGATTGTCAATACAGTTGATCGGGCCCAGGAGCTTTACCTCAAGCTGAAGGAGCAACTGGGAAGTGGCGCCAAGCTGCTGCTGTTTCATGCGCGCTTTCCGGCTGACCAGCGCGGAGAGCTGGAGCGAGAGGTGCTGGCCAGCTTTGGTGCCGACGGCGAGCGGCCACAGCGGGCCTTGCTGATTGCCACCCAAGTGGCAGAGCAGAGCCTCGATATCGACTTCGACTTTATGCTCACCGATCTGGCACCTGTGGACCTGATTCTGCAGCGCGCGGGCCGGCTTCATCGCCATCAGCGTCCGCGACCCGATGCTCATCAGCAGGCTCGCCTGTTTGTGGCCGGGCTTTCCGAGGAAAGTCTGCCCGACCTCAAAACGACCGCTTGGGGATACGTTTACGACCCCTATATTCTGGGTCGCACCTGGGCGCTGCTTTCGCGCGAGTCCATTTTGCATTTGCCACAAGATATTGATCGCCTGGTGCAAACGGTATACGGCGATACAGAATTGCCGGCGGGTCTGAGCGAAATAGATAGAGATTTTATCGAGATAGAGGCCTACGGCGATTATATGGGGAAATGCCAGGCCGAGCAGATGATGGCGACCGATGTGGCCATAGATCCGGGTGCCGAACCTCAGTTGGCCTATTCACAGAAACTCCGCGGTTATGAACAGGGAGAGGAGGGGTTGGGCCTGCCCAACAGCACCCGTTTAGGTGATGACTCGATCACACTGGTTCCCATTCATGAAAGTACCGATGGCTGGAGATTGACCCCGGGCGGTAGTACTTTCGATCCCGACAAGTACCCATCTGATGCCTTGGCCAAGGCGCTTTATGCCCGACAGATCAGGGTATCTCGCAAAGCGCTGGTCAAGCATTTTCAGGCTGCAACCGTTCCACCAGCCTTTTCCGAGCATCCACTATTGCGCCACTTGGTGCCTCTGCCACTAGAGCACGGTTGTTTCCGGCTTGACCGACTATGGCTGCGAGTGGATGCTGAGCTGGGGCTGGTTTATGAGAATAAAGACCTTTCATCCGAGGACGAGGTATGAATAAGAGCTTCAACCTGCTAGACGAACCCTGGCTGCCGGTGCGTTTGCAGAACGGACAGGTATGTGATTTGGGGCTGTTAGAGGTTTTCCAGCGCGCGGGCGAGATCAGCGCATTGGCGGAAACGGCTCCGCCCAGCCTGATTGCACAATACCGGTTGCTACTGGCTATTACGCACAGGGCGCTTAGCCGCAGCGAGGGCAGTTGGACAGACGCAGATCGGTTGCGCTGGTACCAAAGTGGCCTGCCGAGCGAGGCGATACTCGACTACCTGGAGCACTGGCGTGATCGGTTCTGGTTGTTTCACCCAGGGCAGCCATTTATGCAAGTAGCGGCGCTGGCCGAAGCGGAGGAAACCCGCGAAAAGCAGAAGCCTTGGGCACAGATATCTTTGGCCAGTGCCAACGGTAATACACCCGTCGTGTTCGATCATTCCTGCGATCTGACACCACAACCCACATCAGCAGCTAATGTGTTGCGAGCCCTATTGGGGTTCCTTCAATTTACTCCCGGTGGCCTGGTCAAAACCCTGCGCTCTTCGGATAAGGCTGGGGCCCTGGCCAATACTGCCGCCGTCTTGCCCCTTGGTTCGTCGTTGGCGGAAACTCTTTGTATGGCGCTGCATGCGCCAACTCCCTCTGGCCACGAGGATTTGCCGTGTTGGGAGCAGGAGTTGCCAAGCGTTGCGCAGTTACAGGCCGCGCCGAGGCCGGCCAGCGGCCCCAATGACCGCTACACACGGCAGACTCGCGCAGTACTACTGCTGCCGGATGAACAGGGACAAGTGCAATGGTTGCGTTTTGCCGCCGGTATTGCCCTGGCCGACGATGTGCAGGCGCCCGACCCGATGGCCAGTTATCGCGTGAGTAAGCAAAACCTGGTGCGATTGAGTTTCACGGAGGGGCGCGCCTTTTGGCGTGATTTGCCGACACTGTTGCCCGATGCTGAAGGCAAGGCCTCGCAGCCTGCCCCGGTGTTGCACTGGGCTGCCAGCTTGTTGGCCAACCTCGCCACTAACGAGCAGTCATTGTTGGTGGCGGGTTTGGCGAGCGATCAAGCCAAGCTGCTGCGTTGGCGCTCTGAGCGTTTCAATTTGCCGACCGCCCTGTTGCTTTCTCCAGAAGGTGCCGAAGAACTGCGTGTCTATGTGCGTCAGGCAGAAGAAGTCTTCAACGATATCAGAAGCATCGCCGCCAGGGCCCTTGCGGAAAGCATGCCCGAATCGGAACACAAAGATACGAAAACGCGTGCGCGCAATCTGTTCGACACCGGCTCGGCGACGCCACTTTATTTCTCCGCAGCCGAGCGCTCACTGGGCCGGGTAATGGACCTGTTGGGCACCGGTAATTCCAGCGACCTGGATAAGGCCGATGCGATCTGGCAGCAAGCCCTGCTGGCGGCAGCCGATACGGCGTGGCAGTCGGTCTGCGATGCGCTCGGTGATTCCCCGAAAGCGCTACGCGCCGAGGCCAGGGGTTATATGAACCTGATGAAAAAGTTGAAGCCACTGAGGCCCGTTCAAACCAACCACGCCGTCGCCGAGGAGGAGACTCAAGCATGAGTGACACCAAACAGGACTTTATCGCGCACCTGGAACGTTTGCGGGAGCGTGACCGCGGGGCGGTGGCTGTGCTGCGCCGCAGCCTGGGCTTTCCCCCGGGGGCCTATCCACCAGCCTATCCCCATGTGGAGCGCTTTGCCGCCGAAAGACATGCGAATGACTCCTGGCGACTAGCCCTCTATGTGGTTGCGGGTCTATACGCCTGCCACCCTAAACAGGCCAGCAAGAAACAGGCCAGCAAGACCCTGGCTAGCAGTCTCGGTGAACTGATGCGCAAACGGGAAAGCGGCAGCATTGAGCAGCGTTTTATCGCCCTGTTGGGTGCCGATGCAGAAAACCTGCCAGTGTATCTGCGCCAAGTGATCACCCTGCTAGCCGCCGATGATATATCGCTGGACTATGCCGCCTTGCTAAAAGATCTGGCTACGTGGCTCAACCCGAAGGCCGATGCCGACTGGCGGGACGGCATCCGCCAACGCTGGGCCAGAGACTTTTACCGAGCCCTGGAAGCCCCCACCCCTGAAACAGAACCAACACCTGACAATAACTGAGAGGGACATCATGAGCCTTTTTATTGAATTTCATCTGATCCAGAATTTTGCACCATCCAATCTCAACCGTGATGACACCGGCGCACCCAAAGATGCGATTTTCGGTGGCCATCGCCGCGCCCGCGTCAGCAGTCAGTGTTTTAAACGCGCTATTCGCCTGGCCTCACAGGAACACGACCTAGTTGCGCCGGAGTATCGCGGTGTGCGTACCAAAAAACTCAAGTCACTGTTGTTGGAGCGCCTGGAGGGGCGGGAGCAGACCGAAGCGGAGGGCAATATTGAAGCCGCTCTGGCAGCCGCCGGCCTTAAACTCAAGGAGGACAAAACCGAATATCTTCTGTTCCTCGGTGAGGCTGAAATTGCCGGTTTTGCCAATTTGATTGAGCAGCACTGGGATGAATTGGTCGGGGCGCCTGTAGGTGCGGAAAAGAAAGGCAAGAAAGAGGCCAAGGCCAGCGCACCGCCCGAAGTGGTGAAAAAAGCCAAAGCGCTGTTGGATGGCGGTAAGGCCGTGGATGTCGCCCTGTTTGGCCGCATGTTGGCAGATATGCCCGGGGTCAACCAGGATGCCGCCTGCCAGGTAGCTCACGCCATCAGCACGCACCGGGTCGAGCGGGAATTTGATTACTTTACCGCTGTGGACGACAAGGGCGGTCCCGATGAGACCGGCGCGGGCATGATCGGACAGGTGGAATTTAACTCAGCAACTTTCTACCGTTACGCTGTGGTCGACACCGGTAAATTGCAGAGCAATCTGCAGGGAGATGGCGAATTGACCCTTTCCGCGTTGGCGGCATTTACCCAGGCCATGGTGCGGGCTATTCCCACTGGCAAGCAAAATACCTTCGCCGCCCACAACCCACCCAGTTTTGTCGGCGTCTGCCTGCGTCACAGCAGCCCGCTAAACCTGGCCAATGCGTTTGAAAAACCAGTTTCTGCTCGACTGGATCAGTCATTGACGGGCCAATCGGTAGCGGCGCTGGCAGCACACGAAAAACAGTTGGCAACCGTTTATGGCGATTCGCGGGATCAGTGGGCTTATCTGGATTTGAGCGATACCTGGCCGGAGAACAGTGGCAATCGCGTAGCCAACCTGGAAGATCTGACGGTGTGGGTGCGCATGCAGATAGCCGACCAGTTGGAGGCCTGAATATGGCAACCCTGTTGATGCGCCTGCAGGGGCCGCTGCAGTCCTGGGGGACCAGCAGCCGTTTCGATGAGCGCGATACCCAATTGGAGCCGTCTAAATCTGGAGTGCTGGGATTGATCTGTGCCGCTCTGGGGCGAGACCGCAGCGAGCCGGTGGAAGACCTGGCGCGGTTGCGGATGGGGGTGCGAGTCGATCGCGAAGGTGTACCCATGCGTGATTTTCAGACGGCTACAGGGGTGCTAATCGCCACCGGCAAGCCCAATTTGGGACGCACCGTGGTCAGCCCGCGTTTTTACCTGTCTGATGCCGCCTTTCTGGTCGGGCTGGAAGGCGACGAAGAAAGCCTGCTGGCGCAGGTTCAAGCTGCGCTGCGCGCACCGGTCTGGCCGCTGGCATTGGGGCGCAAAAGCTTTACGCCGGGTTGTCCGGTGTGGTTGCCGGATGGTCTATCGGCATTACCACTGGCGGAAGCTTTGAAGTCCTATCCACGCCTGACGCAGGCCCAGAGGGCCGACAAAGACAAACCGTTGCGCTGCTTACTGGAAGATCCGGCCGAGGGTGCCGTGCGCCTGGATCAACCGGTAGCTCCGTTCGCCGAGCGGCGCTTCGGTCCACGTTTCGTGAAATCGGAGGTGATGTATGCACCTGACCAAATTGACGCTTGACCCGAGCAGCGCCCAGGCCAGGCGCGATTTGGGTGATGCCTATGAAATGCACCGCACACTGGTACGGGCATTTGCGCTCGACGAGCACAGTGCGCCGCCGCGCTTTCTCTGGCGGATGGAGGTGGGCGGTAACGCCTGGGCAATGCCGGTGGTGTTGGTTCAGTCTGTGGCAGAGGCAAATTGGTCGGTTCTGGCGGATCAGCCCAATTATCTGCAGAAACCGGTTGAATCTAAGCTGATAGCTCTGGAGCAACTGGTTGAAAGCGGAAATTCCTATCGTTTCCGGTTGCAGGCTAATCCGACAGTCACCCGCTGCGGTAAACGCTATGGGCTGGTTGGCGAAGCCGATCAACTGGCCTGGCTGCAGCGGCAGGGCGAGCGACACGGATTTGATCTCAGTACGGTACTGGTCGCTGCCAGCGATGTACTCTCCAGCCGTAAGGGCAGTGCGCGGATCAGTGTGCGACGCACCTGTTTTGAAGGTGTCTTGCAGGTAAACAACACTGAGACCTTCAGTCGCGCGTTAATGGCCGGTATCGGCCCGGCGAAGGCCTTCGGTTGTGGACTGCTGAGTGTAGCGCCTTGTTGATGGGAGTGAGAAATCATGGCTTTCCTCCCCCTGAAACCCATAGCGATTAAGGACCGCAGCTCGATGATCTTTCTTCAGTACGGCCAGGTCGACGTGATCGACGGCGCTTTTGTGCTGGTGGACAAAGGGGGAATTCGAACCCATGTTCCCGTCGGCTCCGTTGCCTGTATCATGCTGGAGCCGGGCACGCGAGTATCCCACGCCGCAGTCAAATTGGCTGCGCAGGTGGGGACTCTGCTTGTCTGGGTCGGCGAAGCCGGAGTGCGGATGTATGCATCCGGTCAGCCCGGTGGCGCGCGTTCGGATCGGCTGTTGTATCAGGCCAAGCTGGCCCTGGATGAAAACCTGCGCCTGAAGGTGGTACGCAAGATGTTCGAGCTGCGTTTTGGCGAGCCCGCGCCCGAGCGTCGCAGTGTGGATCAGTTACGTGGTATCGAAGGCGCACGGGTGCGCAAGATGTACGGCGTGTTTGCCAAGCAGTATGGTGTTGAATGGCATGGTCGCCGCTACGACCCAAAAAACTGGAGCGCTGGAGATAAAGCAAATCAGTGTATCAGCGCGGCCACCTCCTGCTTATACGGTATCACCGAAGCAGCGATATTGGCGGCTGGCTACGCGCCTGCCGTCGGATTCCTGCATAGTGGTAAGCCTCTCTCATTTGTATATGACATCGCAGATATTCTGAAGTTTGAAACGGTGGTTCCCGCCGCCTTTAAAGTAGCTGCGACTAATCCCAGATACCCCGATAGGGACGTGCGCGTTGCTTGCCGGGATATGTTTCGCGAGACCAAGACGTTGAAGCGGCTGATTCCCTTGATTGAAGATGTGCTCTCGGCCGGTGGTATCACCCCTCCAGGTGCCCCAAAAGATGCAGTGCCCCCAGCAATTCCCGAGCCAGATTCAATTGGTGACCGCGGCCATAGGGGCGGTTGATCATGAGCATGGTCACAGTGGTTACGGAAAATGTTCCTGCTCGGTTGAGGGGCCGGCTGGCCGTATGGCTGTTGGAGGTGCGTGCCGGTGTTTACGTAGGCGACATTTCCAAGCGCGTTCGAGAAATGATTTGGTTTCAGATTACAGAGTTGGCTGAAGACGGCAACGCAGTTATGGCTTGGGCCACGAATACAGAGTCAGGGTTTGATTTTCAGACACACGGCTCAAACAGGCGTGTTCCAGTTGATTATGAAGGGTTGCGGTTGGTGTCCTTTGTCCCAGTGAAGCCTGAACCCGGCTGATCCTCCATTCCCCCATTTCCCTACCTTTACTTAGCTGCTTTGCGGCAGCTTGTTCGTTCCAAATCGCGGTAGAAAATCAGGGGTGAAATTTTTCCTTTAAAATCAATCATGTACACTTGGAGTGTTCCCCACATGCGTGGGGATGAACCGCTGATGAGCAAACCAGATATGAAAGCCCAGGGGTGTTCCCCACATGCGTGGGGATGAACCGTGCCAGCAGGGCCGGCCAGAAGAGCACCAAGCGTGTTCCCCACATGCGTGGGGATGAACCGGTGTTCTCGTAGACTTCGGATTGGCGCGTGGTGTGTTCCCCACATGCGTGGGGATGAACCGCTGGTATGCCTCCGGCGTGATACCGCGGACCAGTGTTCCCCACATGCGTGGGGATGAACCGGCGCCCATCATGTGCTCACCGCTGACAGCCGGGTGTTCCCCACATGCGTGGGGATGAACCGATGCCGAGGCGCACGATCAAGTGATGGACGACGTGTTCCCCACATGCGTGGGGATGAACCGGATCTGGGAAACGGCGGTATGCGTATCTGCCGGTGTTCCCCACATGCGTGGGGATGAACCGCGTTTTCACGGCCTCGCGCTGCAGTTCTCCGGGTGTTCCCCACATGCGTGGGGATGAACCGATGCGCTGCTAAAACGTTCCAACCCGGGCGTTGTGTTCCCCACATGCGTGGGGATGAACCGGCGGGGCGTATGCTGATTACGAACAGTGGGGCGTGTTCCCCACATGCGTGGGGATGAACCGAAATGGCAAAGCTGGGGGGCCAGCCAGCGGTAGTGTTCCCCACATGCGTGGGGATGAACCGCGCCCGCACTGTCGCCTCTGGGGATGGCATTGGTGTTCCCCACATGCGTGGGGATGAACCGAGCGGGCAGAGCTCGCAGCGCAACTTGAACAGGTGTTCCCCACATGCGTGGGGATGAACCGAATTTTTAACAATTCGTCCATGCCTCACCCGTGTGTTCCCCACATGCGTGGGGATGAACCGGTTGCATCAATAACCGGTGGGCCGTCCGGGGTGTGTTCCCCACATGCGTGGGGATGAACCGCGTATATCGGGTTAATCACTGGTCGAGGTATTGTGTTCCCCACATGCGTGGGGATGAACCGGTTTCCGGTAACTGACAACAACGTTGCATCCAGTGTTCCCCACATGCGTGGGGATGAACCGCCCACAAAGAGTCGTCCGGTAAGAAAGACAAAGTGTTCCCCACATGCGTGGGGATGAACCGGTCTCCCAACCCGCTACTTTACAATCGACTTTGTGTTCCCCACATGCGTGGGGATGAACCGGGTATGTTCGGCGCTCAACTCGGTCTGAGCGGGTGTTCCCCACATGCGTGGGGATGAACCGGGTATGTTCGGCGCTCAACTCGGTCTGAGCGGGTGTTCCCCACATGCGTGGGGATGAACCGAGTCAGACGTTGCTCCGCCAATCGTCGGTTAAGTGTTCCCCACATGCGTGGGGATGAACCGAGGCTGAAGATATGCCGACCGAGCGCAACATCGTGTTCCCCACATGCGTGGGGATGAACCGCTGGAAATTTAAGGGGGTGATCCATGGCTAGTGTGTTCCCCACATGCGTGGGGATGAACCGGGGGTTTCTGATGGGGTCACTTGATCTATTGGCGTGTTCCCCACATGCGTGGGGATGAACCGCGGCGAGAAGTTTCGGGATTTCCCCAGGGTATGTGTTCCCCACATGCGTGGGGATGAACCGGTTTTCCAGCAGTTCACCGGGGCACAGCGCGAGTGTTCCCCACATGCGTGGGGATGAACCGGTCATTGCAACAGTGATCAGGCGAGTTTTAGAGTGTTCCCCACATGCGTGGGGATGAACCGGCTACGAGGAAACCGTGGCAGAAATATTGGAAGTGTTCCCCACATGCGTGGGGATGAACCGCCTGAGATGAAAACGAAATTCGGCATAAACTCGTGTTCCCCACATGCGTGGGGATGAACCGCTGCACGAGTGGCAGCAGCGCGACCTGACTGCGTGTTCCCCACATGCGTGGGGATGAACCGCTCACCTCAAACAGGCGCGGATTGTCGGCGTAGTGTTCCCCACATACGTGGGGATGAACCGTACGAGGCACTGGTGCAACGCGCCCCGGTAACGTGTTCCCCACATGTGTGGGGATGAACCGCTATGCCCACGAGTCATTTTGAGCGGGGACACCTTTTCCCCCGGTGCGGTGATACACAGAACGTTGGAGACCCTCTCTAAGTTGAACGTACAGAGCTCCCGTAGTGGTAATCGACTTTGATTGCGAGGATTGGACAGTGTTCTGTCGAAGCTGAGGTCAAGTTGTGGTGTTGTTCTAGCTATTGAATACCTGGTGTTACTCGTGCTCGCTGCCGGGAAAGTCCTCGGTGGCCTCCAGATAGCTTGATCCAGTCAGATGTAGTCGTTCTCCGTCCCACGCGAGATATTGGTCGCGTTTTTCCGGCGAAAACTCAATATCGCCAACGAGCTTGAATACGCCTCGGTACCATACAGATTGGTCGTATTCGTAGTAAATAGTGCCGGTGTAGAATTTATCAGACGGATTATCATCGTCCGTTATTTTTACGAATACACCACCATCAGAGCCACCTACCCACCAAGATCCGTCGGGACCAGTTGCGGGTACTTTTTCCAGCGAGCACGCGGTAAGAATTACAAGACAGCAGAGTACTGCAAGGGCGAATCGCATTTGATTACCTCTCTACGCAGCTGCCGGCTGCATGAATGACCGATTGATCGCTGCGAGCGAGGTGGGTGGATTTTCAAGAGATACCGTGTTTTCTACGCGAGAGTAGTCGAGGTCATTAAACTGAGCACGAATTTCCTCAATGTATGAGTTCGGTCGTGGGTCGACCATGTAGGGCATAGACACGTCGGCGGCTTCAAGGATCTGTTTCATAAAATGATTACAGCTATTGCTGAACAAGTCGTATGGTTTTCTGGACGGGTTTTTGTTTTCCAGTAGCCGCTTGTTGGCTCTGTCCAGCATTGCTTGATATTTACCGGGTACTTCAATGTAAGCCCCTGAAATCCTTCCACCATGCCCGGCCTTGATTGATATCTGGCTTAATACGTAAGTCAATGAACTTTTTTCTGGGTGCTCACCAATATACTTTACATTCCTAATAGTGTGCTTTCGAACAATTCCCTTGGGTCCGTACCGACCATACTCGAAGTACTTCGTGGTGCCAGTGGATCCATTGATGAACAGTATCCCGGCATGCCCCAATTCAGGTACTTTATTTCGAGTTTCCGGAATTTCAATGTCATCAGGAAGAATATCGATGCCTGGAAGTAGGTCGGGAATTTTAATGCGAGCCCTAGGCGTATTTACGGCGATTGTGTAGTCAGGAAAAACGATGGGTATAGCAATATCGGGCATGTTGATTACGTCCTTGATATCAAATAGATATTATTTCGGTTTGGGGGAGCATCAATGATAGGCGTCGGCAGGGAGAAGCTATCCGAGAGCTTTTGCATAAACCCGTAGGTACAGCCAGAAGCACTAGAATATTTACCAACTTAATGCACCGGTCAGAATTTAAGTCTGGAAATTGCTTGCAATTTTATCTGACGCAGGCCGCTATATCTATATAAACTTTTATACGTCTTTAGATAAAAGCAAACTTAGCGATGCGCTGGAATTGGTACGATAGCGCCATCGGGTTTCCAGTTGATCGTCTATACGGCCGGAAAGTCACTGCAAGGAAATAGCAAATGTACACTATTCGCACAATGTCACGGGCCGATCTTGATATTGCCGTAGAATGGGCCGCCAATGAGGGGTGGAATCCGGGACGGGGGGATGCGGAGTCTTTCTACGTCACGGATCCCAAGGGGTTTATGGTTGGCTGCCTTGGTGACAAGCCGATCGCCTGTATCTCGGCGGTGAAGTACCCGCCAGATTTCGGCTTTCTCGGGTTCTATATCGTGGCCCCCGAATACCGTGGGCGCGGCTATGGCCTGCAGTTGTGGCAGGCGGCGATGGCGCGGGTGCAGGGCGGCAATATCGGCCTGGATGGTGTGGTGGAGCAACAGGCCAACTACCGCAAGTCCGGCTTCCATCTCGCCTGGCGCAATGTGCGCTATCGCGGCGCTGGCCCGCAAAGCCGTGTAGATAGCGGCAGCATCTCCGGCAAGCTGGTGACGTTATCGCCTCTGGCTGGCCATACATTGACCGAAATTGCCGATTACGATCGCCAGCTGTTTCCCGCTCGGCGCGAAGCGTTCCTCAAGTCCTGGGTGGCGCAGCCCGGAGCCGTTGCCCTGGGCGCTGTGACGGGGGGTAAGCTGTGCGGATACGCGGTGATGCGTCCTTGCCGGGAGGGGTACAAGGTTGGTCCGCTGTTTGCAGAATCTTCCTCTATCGCGGAAAAACTGCTGGGCGGGCTTACCGCGCGTTTGGCCCCTGAGATGCCCTTCTTCCTTGATATTCCCGAGCCCAACCCCGCCGCCAAGCAGCTGGTGGCAGCCCATGGCATGCAGAAGGTGTTTGAAACCGCGCGTATGTATACCGGGCCGGTGCCCGATATCCCTCACCATAAAGTTTTTGGCGTCACCACCTTCGAATTGGGGTAAAGTTTACAGTTTTGAAGGCGTCGGAGCCGGGGTTACAGGTGACGGATTTGATTGAGATCGCAGTGGATGATCTGTCGGGAGAGGACATTGCGCAATTTCTGCAGGACCATATTGATGATATGCGTGCCATGTCGCCACCGGAGAGCAAGCACGCGCTGGATCTGGAAGGGCTGCGTCAGCCGGATATCACTTTCTGGAGTATTTACAGCGCAGGAACTCTGGTGGGCTGCGGCGCGCTCAAGGAGCTGACGGCAGGGCACGGCGAGATCAAGTCTATGCGCACCGGCGCCGCCGCGCGTGGTCGCGGCGTGGGCAGCGCGATGTTGCAGCATATCCTGAGTGAGGCACGTGCCCGCGGATACGCGCGGCTGAGCCTGGAGACCGGCTCCATGGCCTTTTTCCAGCCGGCGCACCGTCTGTACGCCCGGCACGGGTTCGAGTTCTGCGAGCCATTTGCCGACTATAAAGAAGACCCCAACAGCCTGTTCATGACCCTTGTCCTTTAATTCCTGCAAAAAATCTGACGATGGAACAATATCTACAACAATCAACCACAATCGACTGGGGACATCCACAGATCCTCGCCAAGGCAGAAGCGCTGCGTTGTCTTTCCGGTGCGCGCTCTGGCACCGCGAGAAATTGCTTTGAGTTTGTGCGCGATGAAATTCTCCACAGCGGGGATCACCAGGCAGGCCCGGTAACCTGTCGGGCCTCCGAAGTATTGCAAGCCGGCACCGGTTTCTGTTTCGGGAAAAGCCACCTGCTGGCGGCGTTATTGCGCGCGAACGGTCTACACGCGGGGCTCTGTTATCAGCGGTTATTGATCGGGGAGGAGAGTGGTCGTTTCTGCCTGCACGGATTGAATGCGGTATTTCTGCCGGCCTACGGCTGGTATCGCGTGGACCCCCGCGGCAACAAAACTGGTATTGCCTGTGAGTTTGTTCCGCCGCAGGAGCGCCTGGCCTACACGCCCTCACAGACGGGTGAACAGGATCTGCCGGAAATCTATGCCGATCCACTGCCGCAGGTTATTGAAGCTCTGGAGGCTCACGATACGGTAGTGGACCTGGAATCCTGCCTTCCCGACGTGTGACTGGGGTTTGTGATACGGCCACCGGCGGGATTACCCTATTGTGCTGATAGATGTACTGGGCGGGATGCATCAACGAAATGCTCCTGCCAGGTCATTATTTATTGGTATCTGCAAACAATTGCAAACAACAGGAGCAATCCATGTCGGAATATACCCCACCCAAGGTGTGGAAATGGGATGCGGAAAGCGGCGGTCAGTTTGCCAATATCAATCGCCCCGTAGCCGGTGCCACCCACGAAAAAAACCTGCCGGTGGGCAAACACCCTCTGCAGCTGTACTCCCTGGCGACACCCAACGGCGTCAAGCCGACCATCATGCTGGAGGAGCTGTTGGCTCTGGGGTACGAGGGCGCGGAGTATGACGCCCACCTGATCCGGATCACCGAGGGTGATCAGTTCAGCAGTGGCTTCGTGGAAGCCAATCCCAATTCCAAAATCCCGGCTATGGTGGACCACAGCACCACACCGCCAATCCGCGTGTTCGAGTCCGGTTCCATTCTGCTGTACCTGGCGGAAAAGTTCGGCGCCTTCCTGCCGCATACCCCGGAGCAGCGCACCGAGGCATTGAACTGGCTGTTCTGGCAAATGGGCGCCGCGCCGTTTCTCGGCGGGGGTTTCGGGCACTTCTATGCCTACGCGCCGGAGAAATACGAATACCCCATCAATCGCTACACCATGGAAGTGAAGCGGCAGATGGATGTGCTGGACCGACAACTCGCCAATCATCCGTTTATTGCCGGGCACGAATACACCATTGCCGATATGGCTATCTGGCCCTGGTACGGTGCGGTGGTGAACAACGAGGCTTACGACGCGGCGGAGTTTCTCGAGGCTCATACCTACAAACATCTGAACCGTTGGGTGAAAGAAATCGGCGAACGACCGGCGGTTCAGCGTGGACGCATGGTCAACCGCACCTGGGGCGAGCCCGCGGAGCAACTGCACGAGCGCCACGATGCCAGCGACTTTGAACTGCGGACTCAGGACAAGATCGGGGATTCTTCGGCGGGCTGAGGATGCTGAACGTCCGGCAGCGCCTGTGCTGCTGTCGGCTTCCCGTCGGAACCTTCATTTTCAATGATCTTGAAGCGGCTGATCAGTGTCAGAAGCTGCTGTGCCTGTGCCGCCATAGTTTGGGCGGTTGCGCTGGATTCCTGTACTAGCGAAGCATTCTGCTGGGTTGCTACGTCAATCTGGGACACGGCCGTAGTGACCTGGCTGATACCGCTTATCTGCTCTCCAGTAGCGGATGAAACCTCGTCCATTAACGCCGCCAGGTTTTGAATTGCCGAAACGGTTTGATCAATGGTCTCGCCGCTGCGGTTGGCCTGGGTGGCACAACGGCTGATCATTTCCTGAGTCTCCAGCAGCATCTCGCGGATCTTGCCGGAGGATTCGGCGGCGCTGCTGGCCAGGCTGCGTACTTCGGCGGCGACGACGGCAAAACCTCTTCCCTGCTCACCGGCGCGGGCTGCCTCGACGGATGCATTCAACGCGAGAATATTGGTCTGGAAGGCAATTCCGTCGATGGCTTCAATAATGCTGTTCATCTCGTTGGACCGTTGAGCGATTTCCTGCATCAGGGATACGCTGGTTTTTACCTCTTCCCCGCCAGTCCGGGCGCGTTCAGAGGCAGTACTGGCAAGTTCGTTGGCATTCTTTGTGGCCTGGGCATTTTGCTGCGCAGTGGCCGAAAACTCTTCCATGCTGGCCGCAGTTTCCTGCAGTGCTGCGGCCTGTTGCTCGGTGCGTGTCGATAATTCTTCTGCACCTGCGGACATTTCGTTTGCGCCAGTGCTGACCGAGTCACTTGTCATTTTCAAGTTGGCTACCAGCTGGGTCAGCGAGCTGCTCATCTCGCGCATGGCGCTCAACAGCATGGCAGGTTCGTCGCGCCCACTGATGGTAATTTTCTGACGCAGGTCTCCCTGGCTGATATCGCGAGCAATGCCGACGGCGGCATTCAACGGACGCGTGATACTTCTGGATATGACGACGGAAAGTGCTGCCGCCAGCACCACGGCCGCAAGTGCAACTACCTTGATCCAGAATATGGCACTTTCGTAATTTTGGCGGAGGGTGAGGGTGACATTGGCCATATCCGCGGAGGTTTTTTCTTTGATGGCGTTCGCGGTTGATTCGATCTGGTAAACGCTTTCTTTGTATTGGGCAAAGTCGGCATTGGCGGCGTTGGTGGATCTCAGTTGTCCGGCCACTATACGTTGATGGACATTGCCAAATCCTTGCTGGTACTCGGCCAATGCCTGTCGAGCTGCTTCATAATGCTGCAACAGTTCTTCGTCGTAGGCGAGAGCCTGGCCTGCGTTCAATACTTCCTCAAGCTGTACTCCAGCTTCCTGCCACCGTTCGAAATAGACTTTTACCTGATCTTTCGATTTGATATTGATGAATACATCTTTTTCAAATCGACGTTCTTCCAGTGCGAGGGTTGTCGCCCGCTGGGCATTCAGCGCCAGCGCGACATACACATTGAGCATGTTGTCTGTCGAATGTTTGAATTTGGATAGCATGAGTAGACCGCTCAGGCTGGCGGCGACGAGCAACCCGGTGATCAGTGCGAACGCGAACGCAAGGCGCGCCCCGATTTTGAAATGACTTAACATGATGCCCTTTGGGATTTGTCTGGATTCTGGGCTGTATCTTCGGCCGTTTGTCGAAACTCTTGAGGCGAAAAGTCAGAAGTATTCTCGGGTTAGGATGGGTAAGAGGGGGGCGGTGGTGAGCAATTCATGCGCCCGGATCTAAGGGTGGTGGTGCTTCTGCTCTACCTTTTTCTGGTTAGGTAGAACCTGGATCCCAAGCTAGCCATCCGGGGGGGGAATCGACTACTAATAATGCGCTGGTGCATCCAGCGGGAAATCGCTGCTGTGCGCCGGTACAGTGCGGACGTATGGTCAATCGCACCTGGGGGGAGCCCGCGGAGTAACTGCACGAGCGCCAAGATGCCGGCGACTTTGAACCGCGTACCCAGAATAAGTTGGAAGGTTCCGGCGACACTGATCGTTGAATTGAAACCGGAAACTCAAATAAGTGGATGGGCGGTAGCTTTCGGTAGGCAGGTGCGCTTATCTGATTTCCGTCTGAATGCCATCGACACCGTCCACCCCGCCAGCTTCTCTCCTTCTGCTTGTTCTATCCTTTGTTTATCCGAAAGGCAGTGTTGGATATTCAATGTTGGCTCGCTCGTTCGCTTTTTTATTTCATATTTTTCTGCTTTGCGGCGCTTTCCACGGGCAAGCGCTCGGGCAGGCGGACTCTGCGTCGCAGGGCGGCGATCAGGGTGCCTCTGAAGTGAGAACGGTACAGGTGGGGTTGTACCTCAGTCCGCCCTTTGTCATGGAAGAGGGGGAGGTCTATACCGGCATGGCCATAGATCTCTGGCAGGAAATTGCGCGAGAGCGGAACCTGAAATCCATCTATCGCGTTTATTCGGATCTGCCTTCGCTGATGGGGGACACCGAGCAGGGGAAAATAGACGTCGCCGTGACTAACCTCACGGTAACGGAAGATCGCGCCCTCAAGGTGGATTTTACCCAACCATGGTTCGACGCCGGTTTGCGCGTCATGGTTAGTACGAATCAAAAAACCAATATCGGGGATATTTTTCACGGTCTGCACCGGTCGGGACTGCTGACGGGATATTTGTGGTTGATCGCTGTCATCTTTGCCGCCACCTTGCTATTCACGTTGTTTGACAGGCGATTTGACGCGGAATTTCCCTCTCGTTGGCGAGATGGCCTCGCGGAAAGCTTCTATTCGGTGATGTCCATTGTCACTTCCGGCAGAGTCGAAAGAAAAAATCTGTTTGGCTGGGTAGGCAGGATCTGGGGCGGATTGTGGCTGGTATGTGGCGTGGCCGTTGTTTCGTATATAACCGCTTCCATCACCAGCGTGATGACCTCCCTCGCACTCACCAGCCAGGTTAATGGATTGCAGGACCTGCCCGGCAAGACGGTCGGTGTGCTCGCAGGTAGCACTGCGCAGGAATCTATGGTGCGCCACGCGATCAAAACGCGGGAGTTCAAGGACATTGAACAAGCGGTCTCAGGGTTACGCTCGGGTGAAGTGCAGGCGCTTGTTGCCGATGCGCCGGTACTGGCTTACTTTACGTTCCAGAACCCCGGGCTGGGAGTGCGTCTGGTAGGGAAACTTTTTGAGCCGGATAAATACGCCTTTGCTCTTCCTCGGGGCAGTGACCTGACGCGGCCAATCAGCATCGAGGTAATCGCCGCTTACGAAAGCAGACTGATATTCAATCTGAAAGAAAAATATTTCGGGCCGGTACGTTGAATACAAACAACGGCCCGCAACCTGAAAGTCCTGCGATCTTGTAAACGAGGCCTTGTAAGGCAGGTGTTGTAAGTCAGGAATATGCCTGCCAGCCCAGGTAGGCCTTCCATAGGAAGGCGTGGGCGGGCGTGCCAAGAATGGATGTATCGAATAAACGCTGCACCACAATACCGCCCACAAAAGCCAGGCCAATGGCTACGGGTAGAGGAACTTTCTGCAACTGTACCGTCGCATCCGCCTTGTGTTGCGCAAGCAGGTGGCACGTACCCTGTCGCTGTATCTCCATCTGCTGGCGGCAGGTTTCAATCTGTTTATTTAAGGCTTTCAGTGACATCGTTGAGGGCCTCTTTCACTTGGCGGCGGGTTTCATCGAAACTGATTAGTCTGCGCAGCTTGCGTTGGTAGAGCACAATGCCGGTGAGCAAGAGTAGCTGTGTGAGAATGAATACTCCGAAGCCGATATAGACCGATTGCGAGAAATAGTAGCCGGCCAGGCCTACACCAGCACACAGGCTAACGATTAAGGCCACCGCCAGTGGCAACAGGATCAGGGACAGGCCGAGTATCTGTGCTGCGGCGGTCAGTGTGCGGGTGAATTCAGCTCGCGCCAGAGCCTGTAGATTGGCAAACCAGTCACCCGCCAATGCGAACGTTGCCTCCGCGCGGCTCAAAGGATTTGCATCCCAGACAGTTTCCTCTTCAGGAATACCATCACGATCAGGATCGGCCGCGCGTGTTCGCGTCTGCCCTTCCTGTTCCGTAGGATCGATATCGGGTTGTTCCGGTCTCGGCATCGTTTGACGGTTTCCAGGTTCGGTGATTTCCAAGAGGTTAGTAGAAGAAATACCAGCGGCAAGTGGACAATGCGCGAAAGCAAAAGCAGGAAGAAGACACCGAGGGCACCGATAGTAAGGTGCCCACTATCCTGCTTGCTTCAAGGCGCTGCCGACAGTGCGATTAACATATCTACTTGAACAGTTTAGCGATAACCCAGCCGGCGGCGAATGCACAACCAACACTGACCAGCGGGTGTTGTTTGATAGAGTCTTCTGCCTTGTGTGCGACATCCGAGGCGCGTTGCTTGTTGGCGTCTACCGAAGAGCGCGCCCGTTCTTTCAGGTGTTCCTTGGTTTCCGTCATGGCTTCGCCCGCGGTGTGGTAGGCTTGACTCCATTTCTCACGGCCGGAATTGTGATGGGGACTTTTTGCAGTTGCCATAATGCGCTCCAGATCAGAGGAATCGGAACGGCAATATTAGGGTGAGGAGACGGAGCCTCCACAGTGACTGTGAAGACTCCCTGTTATATATCCAATTATTCTGATCAGTAGGTTTTATAAGGCAGGAACTTACCGGACATCACCATATTCACACGGTCTCCTTTTGCGTCTTCCTCTCTCTGGATGTCCATGGAAAAGTCGATAGCACTCATGATGCCATCACCAAACTCTTCGTGTACCAGTTCCTTGATGGTCGTACCATAAACGCTGACCAGTTCGTAAAGGCGATAGATGAGCGGGTCGGTTGGCACGTCGGTAGGCAGTGAGCCTTTATAGGGGGCGATCTGCAGCCAGGCGATGGCTTCGTCCGGTAGGTCGAAGAGTTCCCCCACGATCTCCGCCTGTTGTTTGGTGAACGTCATCTGACCGAGGCACGCGGCGGTGGTCCACTCCTTCGACTGGCCGATGGCATCGGCTACCTGAACCCAGCGCAGGTCTTTGGACACTTTGGCGGCACGGATCATGTCGGTGACTTGCTGTCGATTACTGATCATGATTTTTCCTCTGGTTTGGTTGTTGTATGGGAATGGTCGTAGTGGGATTATTTTGGAGCCTCAGCTTGCAAGCCTGGTCAGTAGATAGATAACCAGCAGCATCAGACCGCCGGAAACCGATTGCCAGAATCGCACCGGGTGGCGATCAATGATTGGTGGGCGTGTGCTGTTGAGGTAGTCCGGGTTTGGGCGGCGCAGGTCGGTGATAAACTCGGAGATTTCCTGGTAGCGGCGGTGAGGATTGGGTTGCAGCGCTTTTTTGAGTGCGGCGTCAACCCATGTGGGAATCTCTCGCGTCTCTGTTAAGAGCGACCGGTAACGCAATTTGTGCTGCGCAGCGATGGTGTTGCAGCGTGCTACCTGAAGCCCATAGGGGAACTCACCCGAAAGCAGGTGATACGTGAGTACGGCGAGAGAGAAAAGGTCTGAATATGTACTGCCGGTCTCGCCGAGAAAGTATTCCGGGGCGCTGTAAAGCGCTGTGCCCGGGGGGAGTGCCGCGGTGTTGTCGTTCAGTCCGGCATGGATCCCGGCGACCCGCGCTGCACCCAGGTCAATCAGTGTGACCGTGCCGGCCTGGTCGATAAGAATGTTTTCCGGACGCAGATCCTGATGCAGGATTTCCGACCGGTGTAGTGCCTGCAGTCCGCGCGCAACCTGCTCGATAATATTGCGCACGGCTTCCAGTGTCGGCTTCGGATTGTCGTGCAGCCACTGTCGCAGCGTCTGGCCATCAATGTATTCCGTCGCGGCATATAGGAAGTTGCGCGGTCGTTGGCAATCCATTACACGAATCACATGTGGATTACTCACCCGTCGCGCCACCCATTCTTCCATCAACAGTGCTTCCAGGTAGGCCGGATCACCGCACAGCTCTGTGGAAGGCATCTTGAGTACCGCGCGCTTACCAGATTGTTGATCCGTTGCCAGATACACATGGCTGCGACTGCTGGCATGCAGGCTACGCTCAATTACAAAGCCATCAAAATGCTCTCCTGCCCCAAGTAGTGGCGGTAGGGGAAGTGTCTCCACCTGTTGTTGCATTATGTGATCGACGCTTTCCGGCAGCCCGTCGATGCGGATCAGTTGCGCGGTGAGATTGTCTGCGCTGCCCGCAGCAAGCGCCGCTTGTGCGAGTTGCTGCGCGGCTTGATCCAGGTCGTTTGTCGGCAACGAGAGCAACTCGATAATCGTCTGTTGGCGCAGGGGCTCGTGAATGCCGTCGGTAGTGAGTAAAAACAGGTCGCCGGGCTCTGTGGCAAGCACGCGATAGTCCACTTCCAGTTCAGTTTCTGCGCCCAGCGCACGGCTCAAGTAACTATTCTGCTCTCCCATCCACTGCCGATGATCGTGGGTCAGCTGTTCCAGGCTGCCATCGCGCAGGCGGTAAATACGGGAATCACCAATATGGAATAAATGCGCCTCCCGGCCGCGCAGGACCAGTGCACTGAAGGTACACACGTAGCCCTTGTCTTTATCCAAACGGTAGGGGCTGTGCCGGGTTTGTGCCTGCAACCAGGCGTTGGTAGCGCGTAGGACCTGTTGTGCTGAGTGGCGCACGCTCCAGGCATCGGAGGTGCAGTAATAATCTTCGAGGAAACTTTTGACCGCGGTTTCGCTGGCAATCTGGCTCACACTGCTGGAACTGATGCCGTCGGCAACCGTGAACACGGCGCCTTTGATTTTCAGTTGTGATGCATTGGGGATGCAGGCCCCGAAACAGTCCTGATTTTCCGGCTTTTTTCCGGCGTCGGAATATTGGCCGAGTTTGAGGGTAAGGGATGTCTTCATAGCTAGAAGTGCGCCCCGAAAAAGGTGTTATTGATAATTGAGTTTCGGGCGCAGGTATAGTAACCGGGGACAGCTTTGTGAGACCTTCTAAAACAGGGATGTTTTAGAAGAGCCCCCATGGATGGGTTCACGGCGTGTCTCACAAAGCTGTCCCCGGTCACTATACCGCCACTGAGCTAGGCGTAGGCAGGGCGGCAATTATCTACTGATACCGAATTCAGGCTAGCGCCTCTTTACCCGCCGGCTTGGTGCCGCCACCAGCCGCGAGCTGACGCTTGGGTGCGGTTTTGTAGTGAGTGCTGTACAGGGTCAGACCGGTAAACGCCAGGCCGCCCACCAGGTTCCCCAGAGCCGTGGGAATCTCATTCCAGATAAAGTAATCCATCACGGAGAAGTCACCGCCCATGATGATCGCGCTCGGGAACAGGAACATGTTCACCACAGAGTGCTCAAAGCCCATAAAGAAGAACAGCATGATCGGCATCCACATCGCCAGCACCTTGCCGCTCACATGGGTGGAAATCATCGCACCCACCACACCCATGGAAACCATCCAGTTGCACAGCATGCCGCGAATGAAAATACTGAACCAGCCGGCAGCACCGTATTCTGCATAACCCAGTGTGCGGGCTTCACCGATGGTAGAAATTTTCGCGCCCACTTCACCGGGATCAATGTTGAATCCCATGGTGAAAATAAAGGCCATCATTACCGCCACGGTCAACGCACCGGCAAAGTTCCCCAGAAATACCAGACCCCAGTTGCGGAGTACGCCCTGTACGGTCACTCCGGGTCGTTTATCCAGCAGGGCCAGTGGTGTCAGTACAAAAACGCCGGTCAGCAAGTCAAAGCCCATCAGGTACAGCATACAGAAACCGACGGGAAACAGGATGGAGCCTATCAGGTGCGAGCCGGTGGCAACGCCAACCGTGACCGCAAACACGGCTGCAAGCGCGAGAATGGCTCCGGCCATAAAGGCGCGCACCAGCGTATCGCGGGTAGACATATAGATTTTGGATTCGCCCGCATCGACCATTTTGGTCACGAACTCCGAAGGTACTAAATAGGCCATGGGATCACCTTTTTTCGCGCATAAAAAAGCGCCCACACCAATCCTCGTCTTTGACAAGAATCAGTGATGGACGCCGTTATCCAATAAGTCCGAATTGTTACTGGCCCGCAGGCCGCGAGAGCCAAGCAGGGCTCTCCAAGATCACAGTCATAAAACCGTCGTCAGAGATATTGCAATCTCGATGCCAACACGGATTCTCGGCGCTGTGGCGTGCAACTTAGCGTCTGGCGATGGTTTCAACGCGAGCCCGGGCACTTGTTGACTTCTTGTGGTGCGGAGGAGGCGGTGTGCTCTGTTGTGGTGCGCTCCGTGCAGTCTGTCTGGGATTCGCCCCGACTGGTGAGAATGGAATACAAATTGCTGCAGGTTTTCTGTAGACGGGTAAAGAACGTAGCGAACGATCACTTCGCCGGAGGGCCTTGAAGATGGAGCGTCACACTGACCGCACCCGTGGGGTAGCCCCTGTAGCCAACACCCCGGGCGCAGAAAAGTTTTTACTAGCCGCCAAGCGTGCAGAAATCTGCTCACTGCGACAATTGGCGGAAAGCTGTGAATTGGTAACGGCAGTGAGTGATCTGGTACACCAGCTACAGCGTGAGCGGGGCATGAGTAATATCTTCCTTGCCTCTGGTGGTGCACGCTTCCGGGGACAGTGGCAGGAACAGATGGACCTTGTGCGCCGCAGCAGCGAACGCTTGCAGCGGCAGTTGTACCTGCGTTACCTGAAACAAGAGGGCGCTGCGGGGATGCGCCTGCTCAACAGCATCGCCTATTCCCTGCAGGGGCTGGATGACCTGGACGGGCTGCGGGTGCAGGTTGAACAGTTGGCGATTGCGCCGCTGGACTCGACCCGAGCCTTCTGTCGCCTGATTGGCGGGCTGCTGTCGATCGTGTTCGAGGCCGCAGATGTGGCGGATGACCCGGCCGTTACCCGGATGCTGGTAGCCATGTTCAACTTCATGCAGGCCAAAGAATATGCCGGGCAGGAGCGGGCCTGGGGCGCTATCGGCTTTGCCCGCAGTCGCTTCGACAGCGTACTGCACGATCGGCTCTCTCATCTGCAGGAAGCCCAGCACCGGAGTGTCGAGGTCTTTATCGAGTTTGCCGAGGCGTCCGATCAGGCGCGCTGGCAGGGGATTGAAAACAGCCCGCCCGCGCAGGATCTGAACCGGTTGCGACGGGTGATCCGCGGCCTCGCCGACGGTGAGCCGATTGCCGCGGAATTGAGTGAAGTCTGGTATGAGCTGGCTACCCAACGCATCGATTGTATGCACAGCCTGGAGGATCACCTGGCGGGCAGGTTGTTGGATATCAGTCGTCAGCGCGTTGCGGAAGCAGAGTCTGAACTGGAAGACCACCATGCGCGCATCCATGCCCTGAAAGCCATTGTCTGCCCGAACACTTCACCGCTTACCATGTTGTCTGACCCGGAGGTGCCGGGGCTATACGGTGCCGGGGAAGGTGCCGCGAAGGAAGCGGCCGCGGAATGCGTACCGCCTGCTCAGGGGCTGACACCGAACCTCGCCCGTTCCATCTACGACCTGATCCGCGGCCAGGCGCATCGTATCAAGCAGATGGGGGACGAGCTGAACGATGCCCGTCGAGCGCTGACAGAACGCAAGCAGGTGGAGCGGGCAAAAGGCGTGTTGATGCGGAACCTGGGGCTCAGCGAAGCGGCGGCCTATCGCAAAATGCAGCGTCGGGCGATGGCGTGTAATTTACGCTTGGCGGATGTGGCAGCGACCATTATTGAGATAGGAGAAAAGGCCGCGGAAAAAAGCACGCAGGCTTAAGCGAACACCTGCCGGATATTATCCACCATGCCATCCAAAAGCCGCTGCCGGCTCTCACGGCTGATCCAGGCATTGTGTGGGGTGATGATCAGGTTGGGAATATCGTTGGCCAGTAACCGATGATCCGCCGGCGGCGGTTCCACACTCAGTACATCCAGTGCGGCACCGGCAATCGTGCCATTTTTCAGTGCCGTCACCAGCGCCGCCTCATCCACCAGGCCACCGCGGGCGGTGTTGAGCAGAAACGCCGAGTCTTTCATCGCCACCAGAAAATCCTGGTCCACCAATTGCTCGGTTTCTTCTGTCAGCGGACAGTGCAGGCTGATCGCGTCGGACTCTGCCAGCAGTTTGGGCAATGGCGTGCGCCCGGGTTTGCTTTCCCCGGTAAAGGATTCCGCAACCAGCACTTCCATTCCCAGCGCCTCCCCCAGACTGGCGACTTTCTGCCCCAGATCCCCGTAACCGATAATGCCGAGCTTTTTCCCCGCCAGTTCCATCACCGGATAATCCAGCCGACAGAATACCGGCGACTGGCTCCAGCGCCCGTTCTTCACATCTTCACTGTATTGGTGCCAGCGGGTGGCAAGGGCCAGCAGCAGGGCGATGGTGTGTTGTGCGAGTGAGGTGCCGGTATAGCCGGTGACATTCTTGACCGGGATATTGTGCTCCGCAGCGGCGTCCAGGTCGATATTGTTGGTGCCGGTGGCGCAGACACCGATGAGTTTGAGGTTGGGGGCGCCTTCGATGAGGTTGCGGTCGAGGACGACTTTATTGGTGATGACAACGTCGGCGTTTTTGATGCGTTCGGCGGTCTGGTCTGGGGTGGTGGTGTCAAAAAGGTCCCATTGATCAACCGCGTTCTCCAGTGCGGAAGTGTCCAGTTCTTCCAGTTTCATGGTGAGGGTATCGAGAAATACGCCGTGCATTGAAAGCTCCTGTAAGCATTTCTGTTAACTACACAGTATCTGGACGCTAAGGCCCTCAGGGGCGGTGCCGATACCGGGTGCAGCCTTGCAAGACACGAGCTAGGCGCCCCCCCCGTTAACCCATCCATGGGGGCTCTTCTGCGGGGTCCCTCTCGCAGAAGGTCTTACAAGGCTGCACCCGGTATCGGCACCTTCTCATCAACTTTTATGGTTACATCACCCGCATACCCGGCTGCGCGCCTTCGTGGGGTTCCAGAATCCAGATATCTTTACCACCGGGGCCGGCGGCCAGCACCATGCCTTCACTGACACCAAAACGCATCTTGCGCGGCGCCAGGTTGGCCACCATCACCGTGTGCTTGCCAATCAGATCTTCCGGCTTGTAGGCACTCTTGATCCCCGCAAACACATTGCGTGTCTCACCGCCCAGGTCCAGGGTCAGGCGCAGCAGCTTGCCGGCACCTTCCACATGTTCCGCATTCGCGATCAGCGCGATACGCAGGTCTACCTTGGCAAAGTCATCGAACTGAATCTGCTCCGCAAGCGGGTCATCTGCCAGTGGGCCTTTTGCCGCGCCGGCGACCTCGGCCTGCAATTGTGCCAGGGATTCCTTCGCCGCTTCCTGCATCGCGTCAACCTGAGTCTTTTCAATACGCTGCATCAACGGCTTGAACTTGTTGATGGTGTGACCGGCCAGCGGCGTGGTGGCGGTATTCCAGTCCAGCGCCACACCCAGGAAAGCTTCGGCTTTCTTGGCCGTTTCCGGCAGCACCGGCGACAGCCAGGTGATGAGCGCGCGGAACATGTTCACACCCTGGGAGCAGATCGCCAGCACCTCTTCCTCTTTGCCTTCCTCCTTGGCCAGAGACCAGGGCGCTTTTTCGGCAATCCAGGCATTGGCGGCGTCTGCAAGGCCCATGATTTCACGGGTGGCGCGACTGTATTCGCGGGCTTCAAAAAAGTCGGCAATGCGCGGCGCGGCTTCCACAAACTGGTTCCACAGCGCTTCGTCGGCGAGCTCGCTGGCTAAGACGCCGCCCGACTTGCTCACAAACTTGGCGGTGCGCGAGGCGATGTTCACCACCTTGCCCACCAGATCGGAATTTACCTTGGCGATAAAGTCTTCCAGGTTCAGGTCAAGGTCGTCCACGCCCGCGGTGAGTTTGGCGGCAAAGTAGTAGCGCAGGTATTCCGGATTCAGATGGTCCAGGTAATTGCGTGCATTGATGAAGGTGCCGCGGGATTTGGACATCTTCTTGCCGTTGACCGTCAGGAAGCCGTGTACACAGACCTTGTTGGGGGTGCGGAAGTCCGCGGAGTCCAGCATGGCGGGCCAGAACAGGGCGTGGAAGTTGACGATGTCCTTACCGATAAAGTGATACACCTCGGCAGTGCTGTCTTTTTTCCAGTAGTCCTGCCAGTCGAGCCCCTTTGCATCGCAATAGTTCTTCAGACTGGCCATATAGCCAATCGGGGCGTCCAGCCAGACGTAAAAATATTTGCCCGGCGCATCCGGGATTTCAAAACCGAAGTAGGGCGCATCGCGGGAGATATCCCACTCCTGCAGGCCTTCGTCCAGCCACTCGGACAGCTTGTTGGCCACCTCGTCCTGCAAGGTGCCGGAGCGGGTCCAGTTTTTCAGGAAATCGGTAAACGCCGGCAAGGTAAAGAAGAAGTGCTCCGACTCTTTCTCGACCGGGGTGGCACCGGAGATGGCGGACACCGGGTTGATCAGCTCGGTGGGGCTGTAGGTGGCAGCGCAGACCTCACAGTTGTCGCCGTACTGGTCTTCGGCCTTACATTTCGGGCAGGTGCCCTTGATGTAGCGGTCCGCCAGGAACAGTTCTTTCTCCGGGTCGAAAGCCTGGGTAATGGTGCGCGAGGCAATGTGGCCATTTTCTCTGAGGCGCTTGTAGATCATCGCCGACAGCTCGCGGTTCTCTTCCGAGTGCGTGGAATGATAGTTATCCACGCCGATCAGGAAGTCGGCGAAGTCGCGCTGGTGTTCTGCCTGCATATTGGCGATGTGCTGCTCCGGGCTCAGGCCCAGCTGCTCCGCTTTCAGCATGATGGCGGTGCCGTGGGCGTCGTCGGCGCACATGTACAGACAGTCATTGCCGCGGGCGCGCTGGAAACGGGCCCAGATATCGGTCTGGATATACTCGAGGATATGACCCAGGTGCAGCGAGCCGTTGGCGTAGGGCAGGGCACTGGTGACGAGGATGTTTCTGGGCTGGGTGCGAGTCTGAGACATCGTTGATTCCAAAAAGCTGCGAGACTTGACTGTCGATGGTGAAACTGTGCGGTGGCGCGCGGTGCGGACCACCGGGAAAGAGCGCGGAATATAGCAGAAATGGGCACCGCAAGGCACCCGGCGCAACCCCCGGGGTGTGCTCGCTGGCGCTTGTCATGACCTCGCCCCTTGCCCACAATGCCGGCATTCCCATTACCACAGCGCTGCCACAGGGCATCGCTGCAACAAACCATTCCCGGACACGTCAGTGAGGACAACCCGTGACAGACCATCACTCCCACCATGACCACGATCACGAAGAAATTCCGGCCGATATCCAGCGGCAGCTGGAGCAGGTGGCGGAAGTCATCGGCCTGCTGGAGGACCCGGCCACCGGCCTGCCGCTGGATCAGCTGGAGGCGGAAATCGAGGTCGGGTTTGATGAGGGCACCGTCTATACCGGAGTGACCCTCGGATACCCCTGTGCCAGTGCGCAGGCGTCTTGGGCCGAGCGTATCCGCACCGCCTGCGAACCACTGCTGGCGGAGGGGCCGCTTGCGGGCGCGGAAATCCAGAGTGATCTGTTTTTCGACATAGGTCGTACAGAGACAGGAGAGGTGCCTGAATCACTGCGCGCGGTAAAGAATATTATTGCCGTTGCCTCTGGCAAGGGCGGTGTAGGCAAGTCTACTACCGCCGTGAATCTTGCCCTGGCGCTGGCGGCAGAGGGTGCCAGAGTGGGGCTGCTGGATGCGGACATTTATGGTCCCAGCCTGCCCACCATGCTCGGTACCGAGGGGCTCCGGCCGGAGGTGAAGGGCGGCAAGTTCTTCGTGCCGGTAGCGGCGCATGGTCTGCAGACCATGTCCCTGGGCTACCTGCTCACTGAGGATACTCCGGCAGTGTGGCGCGGCCCCATGGCCAGTGGCGCCCTGAACCAGATGCTGACTCAGACACTGTGGTCAGAAGGGAATGGCGCCGAAGATGGAGAGCTGGATTACCTGGTGGTGGATATGCCTCCCGGCACTGGGGATATCCAGTTGACGCTGGCGCAGAAAGTCACGCTGTCAGGGGCGGTGATCGTGACTACGCCACAGGACCTGGCGCTGGTTGACGCCATCAAGGGCGTGGAAATGTTCCGCAAGGTGTCGGTGCCGGTGCTGGGGATTGTGGAAAATATGTCCCTGCATACCTGTTCCAATTGTGGCCACCGGGAGCCGATTTTTGGTGCCGGTGGCGGCGAGCAAATGGCGGCTGATTACGGTACCCGGTTGCTGGGGCAACTGCCGCTGGCGATGTCGATTCGAGAGCAAGCCGATGGTGGCAAGCCGACCGTAGCGGCGGAGCCGGAAGGCGAAGTCGCCACACTTTATCGGGAGATTGCACGCAAAGCCGCGGCGCAGGTGTGGTTGGCCTCGGAAGATGATGCAGCTTTCCCGGAGATTGAAGAAGTTTGAAGCAGTTTATGTCCAATTTCCTACCTGACGGGAATTGGGCATATATACTGAGTGATCACAAATGACCAATTTGGGCTACGGCAGCTCAGATTGGCCCACTAGTAGTCTCCAGGAGGTCGTCAGTTGGGGTTCCAGATTCGCTTTGATCACAGCGCTCGTATTGTCAGGGCCACCTTTTTCGGACAGGTTGAGCTGGAAGATAAACTCAATGCTGCGCAACAGGTCGCGGAGAAGTACGGCCACTTGCAGCCCCTGCCACTGCTGGTGGATGTGCGCGAGGCTGAAATTCTCCTTACTCTCGAAGAGCGCAAGGCGTTTGGTCAGTTTGCTGCGCGTCTTCCGGGGTTGAGGCATGCGCGCACCGCCGTTCTCCATGCACCCGAAATCAATGCCAACGTAGTCATTAATGACTGGGCGCGAAACGAAGGCATGTTGCTGGGAGAGTTTATTACTGAGCACATGGCGCTTTCCTGGCTTGCTGCGGATGTCGTTACCTGACGGGTTCCTGTTTTGCTTTTCTACTTATCTCCTATCTCCCTTCTTACTCCCCGAATTTTAAACGGCGTCGTGTATCCAGAGTTCCCGAGTATTGACGCCTTTGTTTCTTGTGCAAGAAAAATTGTAGATCAGAAAGGGAAGAGATTTTCGTATTTGAGACTTTGGTAGCCTTTTATTCTTTTTGGAGACGGGGCGTTGTGGTTCTATTTGTCTTCGATTTTCGTGTTTGTGGTGTATGTCTTTTTGTGGTCGACACCGTGACAAGACAAGTAGCGGGAACCCGGCAGTATGAGTTTTCGAATTCGATACGATGCAGAGCAGCGTCTGGTACGGCTGCTTTTTTATGGAGAGGCGACGTTTGATTCCCGTATCGAAGCCATACGGCAGCTGGCGGCCAGGTACGGTCATCTAAAGCCGCTGCGGATACTGGCGGATGTGCGCAAGGTGAGCAAAATGTCGATGAGTAAAGAGGAACAGATCGCGTTCGGCTGGTTTGTCGGTGGGCAGGAGGCGCTTAAAAATGCCCATATTGCGGTATTGAACAAACCACAGCTGAATACCACCGCGGTTATGCGTAATGCCGCACGTCAACAGGGGCTGGAACTTTTCTCATTTCTCACGGAAGCCGAAGCGCTGGAGTGGTTGGCAAGCCGAAACGAAGTGCCGGGATGAGCCTAATGCTGTTCACTTAATGAAATTCTCCGCGAAGGTGGCGACACCGACACTCGGTGGCTTAAGTGAACAGCATTACGGGCTGAGCCGGCATTTCGATGGTGCATCAGGACTGTTGTTGCAACGCCTGTTTTGCCTGCTTCTGACGCAATGCACGCTTCTGTTCACGGCGCGCGCTGGTTGTGGCTTTGGCGTCTTGCCCAATATGGGTTTCCCCACGTACCTTGGCCAGTTGAATTTGCTTTTCCCGTTCACGGAAGCGTGCCTTGTCGGCATCGGAAACGTTGTCGAAGCAGTGCGGGCAGCTGACGCCCTGCTCGAATTTTTCAGATTGCATTTCGGTATCGGTTACCGGCATGCGACAGGCATTGCACTGTTGGTAACTTCCGCGCTCCAGGCTGTGATTGACGGTGACGCGATCGTCGAAGACAAAACACTCTCCTTTCCACAGCGTTTCTTCCTCGGGCACTTCTTCCAGGTATTTTAGAATGCCGCCCTGTAGGTGGTACACCTCGTCAAAGCCCTGCTCCTTGAGGTAGGCGGTGGATTTCTCACAGCGGATGCCGCCGGTACAGAACATGGCGACTTTTTTGTGTTTGGACGGGTCCAGGTGTTCCTGCACGTAGTCGGGAAATTCGCGGAATGTCGTGGTCTGGGGGTTAACCGCGTTCTCGAAGGTGCCGACCTGAACTTCGTAATCGTTGCGGGTGTCAATCAGTAGCACGTCCGGATCGGAAATCAGCGTATTCCAGTCCTGCGGCTTCACGTAGGTGCCCACAGAGCGGAGTGGGTCGATACCCTGAACCCCCATGGTGACAATTTCACGCTTCAGCTTCACTTTGCTGCGCAAAAACGGCATCTCGCCGGTCAGGGACTCTTTGGTGTCCAGATCCGCCAGGCGCGGGTCCGACTTCAGGTAGCTGAGGAGGGCGTCTATGCCTGCGCGACTACCGGCAACGGTGCCGTTAATGCCCTCACTGGCAAGCAATAGTGTGCCGCGCACTTCATTGTCCAGCAGGGTTTTCAGGAGGGGCTCGCGCAGGGTTTCAAAATCATCCAGCGCGACAAATTTATACAGCGCACAGACGACGATGTTTCCGGGCGCGGAGTACTCGGGAGAGGGCATGTCAGTTTCCTTGTTGCGGGCCGGAACGTAAATCCGGAGCAGGTATCCGGGTGCAGTTCTGCCCCGGGGTGGAAAATCGCCGCGCATTTTAACGGATTTTCTCCCAGGTGTCGTACACTTTTTCGACACTGGTTGAGGGGCAATAACCGGCATTCCGCTTGGTTCTCTCGGCCGTGGAATATGACCAGAATCCCTGCCGTGTATCACCAGCTATCCGCGAGGTTTCCCCATGGCTGACCAGTCTGACTCTCAATCCGATTTGCAATCCCCGACACAAGCCTCTCCCTTGAGCCGCACTTACAGTGATGGCGACCACTCCCTGGAAATCGATATTTATGCCGATGGCGAGGGCGGCTGGCTGTTGGAGATTGTTGACGAGCACAATAACGCCACCGTCTGGGAGGATGTGTTCGACACCGATAAAGAGGCGCTGAATGAAGCGCTGGAAGCCCTGAAAGAGGAAGGCGTGGGTGCATTCGTCGGGCCTGCCGAAGCGAGCGGAAGCTGGGAAGCCCCTTAATGTCTGTGATCCACCATTGCAAGAGCGATTGAAAATAAAACCTTTCAGATTCAGCAGGTTTTCCATGGCCTGCTAAGGTTATTAATAGAAGGGAATCGCGACAGTGTGACAGCACTACCCAATCGTGGCGCCGCCACCGGGCTGCAAGGAATGTTGCCCAGGCGGCGCCGACTGTCTGCGACCTCCGGGTCGCTCACTGTCTGCAGATGTATAAAGTGTGGTTGCTCTGCATGAAGATGTTCCTTTCTTTCCTGGCGTTCCCCCTGCTGTGTTTTTCCACAGCCATGCCCGCGTTTTCCGGTGTCGAGCTGAAATTATCTGATGACCGACTGCTGGATGTCGATCTGGCGGAGGCCCGTCTGGTGGGCGAGTTTCAGGGGTACGCAATTATCGCCGGTCGCTCCTGTGTGGATTGCGATGAAAACACCGCGATCTATTTTGAAAAAATTGCCGGGCTCGGTGCCGGCGAGAAAAAGCGGGTATCTGCCGAAGGCGAGCCCCGGGAAGTACCGGAGCCGGAGCGGTTCGGCGCTCCCGATGCCGATGACAACAGCGCAATGTCTCCGGCCGGTGAAAGCGATCGCCCGCAGGCGGATACCGATGGGGTGGTTGAGGTGGACCTGTCTGGCGAACGATTTTCTCACCCCGGTCAGTATCGCGATTACCTCACCAAAGAACTGGTGGAGAAAACCCGAATGTTTTATGGCAACTGCTATGAAGGAACCCCGTCGGTTCTCTGGTTGACGGAATACCTGACGGAAGAAGGTTGGGAGAAAGAGGAGTTTCTGGTGGTATTTAGAGAGGATGGTGTGGAGCACCGCTTTAACGAGTCCCGTCAACCGAGCATGATTTTTATCGACAATGAAAACTGTAATGAAGTGGAAGGCATTGCGCTGACCACGGAGCCCTGATCCGTCTGGGCCAGACATACGAAACCCCACAGATGCGGGGTTTCGTATTTCCGGGTAGCTGATTCAGGCAGCGATGCCCGATTCATTATTTGTCGTGGTGCCAGATGATTTTGAGCTTCTTCTTGCCCCACTGGCGCGCTTTACGGACGTCCTTTTCCATCCACACATCGATGCGGTTCTTAAAACGCTTGTTCATGCGGTCGCGTACAGTAAAAGTACCGGGCAGACCTTCAATGCGTACCTTGGCGCCGTTGGTCAGGCCGTGTTTCTCCAGGTCGCGAGAAACGGCGATGATCTTGTCGCCCGGACGCAGGCGGTTATTCCAGGCGGCAACCCAGGGATCGTCGTCTGTCTGGCCTTTGACCGAGTTGTATGCGGTCGCGGTGACCGTCATTGATTTTTTACCGGCAGGTTCCTTCTTGATTGCGGCAAAGGAATCACTGCCGATGGCCGCCAAAAATACAGCCGCGAATACCAGTACAGTTTTCTTAAGACTCTGTCGCATAGTTTCAATACCTCCGGAAGCCTTTCGGTCGCAGACTCAAAGTGCCTGTGCAGCCTCCAAGTTGATTTCGGAATAACTGATCAATGTTTGATCAGGAAGGGCCATATTAGGCGACTGTATGACGGAAGCAATCTTTGCTGACTCTGCCGGAAAAACCCGAGCAGATTGTCATATCTGCACTGCTGACCGGGTATTCATTCCAAAGCTCAGTGTAGGGTTGGGAATATTTCATGAGCCAAAAACCAATTCGCCGCTTTTGGTCGAGTGTTTAACTTTCTATGGGGAACCGGTTGCTGGGCCAGCTGAATGCATGACAGCGATGTCATGCTGGTATTGTGTGATTTTTGTACAATTGCCGGGCTCTCAAGGGAGAATTTGCGGAATAATATTTTTTTTAGATTATTTGTGACCGTTGGTTCAGACTGGTGGTATTTTCCGAAAAAAGGGGATTCCGGGTGCTCCAGAGCAGCTGAGGTGGTACCTTGGCAATAAGTCTGGCCTATTAATCTAATAGTTTTAGGATATAGGGGCCAAGGTGTTGTGTTCTTCGGAACCCCCCGTGTGGCGGGCCTCCGGGGATTCTGTACCGGTAATTACTGCATTTTCAGATCGGTGTGTTTCCCGCTGGCTGTGTTGGGTTGACTTGCTCTCTCAGCGCGGTCAGGTAGGCGAGGTCTTCCGCGAGGTCCGCAAAACCGTGGCGCCGGTCCAGGGCAACGGCCTCTTCCAGCCATTCAATAGCCTCTTCCAGGTTGCCCTGCCACTCGCAGACCTGCCCCAGGTTGAAATAGGTAATGGCGAGGTTCTGCCAGTCGCGCTCTCTGTGCAGTTGCTTCTGTGCTGCGCTGTATAGTTGGTAAGCGGTGTGCAGCATTTGCGTGCGTTGATGTGGACGAGATTCCGAGGCGGATTGCTGGTGATAAGTATGGGCGAGTGCCGAGCGCACGCGAGCTGCGGAGTGCTCGAAAGGAATACCGGGAGAAGATTCCACGTAGTCCAGCACCGCCTCAAACTGACTGCGGGCCAGGGGGTAGAGATCCGGCCGCCGGGCGCCGAGGGCGTTCAGGATGATGCCATAGCGGTAGCGCAACTGGTTTTGCCGTGGCTTGTCTTCCGCCAGCGCTGCAATGGCGCGTTCATACAGGGGCAGGGCAGTATCGTAGTCCCCACTCAATGCGTACCGCTCTGCTTCAGAGATCCAGCGCGCAATCGGTGGTCCATCGGATTCATTGGGCTCTGCAGTCAGTCCCGTACTGATCAGTGGGGATGCCAACGCAATCGCCAGTAACAGGTGCCGAAGGTGATAGGAGAGCCTGCATTGTGTGGCAAGGGACCTGGCTGGGCGCTTTGAAAACATGGGACATCCGCTCTCATCGGCGTTTAACGGTGGTGCCGGCTTTCGGCACCACCCAGACATCAATTAGTGGTTACTGACAGTAAACCCTGAATCTTCGATCTGTGCCAGTAGCGCCTGTAGAGGATGACGCAAATTGGCGTCGGAGAAGCGCTTGCTCTGACAGCGGCAGGAGTAGCCGGTAGCCAGGGTTGTACTGGTGTCGCCGTTCAGTTTTGGCGCCCACGACTGCTGGAAGATGGTGCGGGATGTCTCCCGGTTGGCCATCTCGTGGCCGTAGGTGCCGGCCATGCCGCAACAACCCACCGACTCGCTGGTGAGCTCCATCCCCAGAGCGCTGAACACCTGCTGCCACTGTTTGCTGGAGCCGGCGGCATTGGACTGTTCCGTGCAGTGGGGCAGCAGGGTGAATTGGCCGCGCTTCAGGCGGTTGCGATTGCCAGCGAGGTGCTCGCTGTGTTCCGCCAGCCACTCCTGTAGCAGTCGCACTGACGGTGCCTTGTCTCCCAGCAATTTTCGGTATTCGGAGCGATAGGTGAGGGTCATGGATGGGTCGATACCCACCAGCGGGACCCCGCTTTCCGCCAGGCTGTTGAGAAAGGTGCTGTTGCCCTCCGCCACCCGGGAGAACTGGCGCATGAAGCCGTGTACATGCAGCGGCTTGCCATTGGCGCGGTACGGCGCCACCAGCGGGTTGAAGTCCAGCAGCTTGAGCAGGCGCAGGGTATCCGCCACCACGCTGGTGTCGAAATAACTGGTGAAGGCATCCTGCACGATGATCACGGACTTCTTGCGCTGTGCCGGTCCCAGTGCCTTCAGAGTGTCGGCGGTGGCGAAGGGAACGCCCAGCTCGCCCATGGCCTTTTCCAGCCGTGTGGTGGAGAGCGCAGGGCTGTCGGCGAGCCCCAGGCCGCGCTCGAGTACCCAGCGGACTGGCTTCAGGCGCAGGGGGAAATTGTACAGTTGCGGTATCCGCGCCAGGTGCGGCATCAGGAATTCCAGGCTGCCGACGAAGTAATCCTTCATCGGACGCAGGTAGCGGCTGTAGTAAAGCTCAAGGAATTTGGCGCGGAAAGTGGGGACATCCACCTTGATCGGACACTGGCCGGCACAGGATTTACACGCCAGGCACCCCTGCATGGCCTCGTTGACCTCGTGGTTGAAGTCGTACTCGCCGCGGGCGCGGGCGAGGGAATTTTTGAACCGGCCCGGCAGCCCGACAATAAAGGACTGCTCTCGGCTCTTGCGCGCCACGGCTTCCGGATCCACCGAACGCTCGGCCAGCAGGCGCAGCCATTCCCGCATCAGCGAGGCGCGGCCCTTGGGGGAGTGCACCCGGTCGCGGGTGGCCTTGTAGGACGGGCACATGGCGTCGTCCGGGTTCCAGTTGAAGCAGGCACCGTTGCCGTTGCAGTAGACACCCTCGGCGTAACCTTCCCATACCTGGGCAGGGATCTGACGGTCGTGTTCACCCCGGGTGGGCACTTCATCGATTTTCAGCAGGCCGGAGGCGGCGCTGGGAGTGGCGATCTTGCCGGGGTTCAACTGGTTGCGCGGGTCGAAGGCCGCCTTGATTTTCTGCAGCTCGGGGTAGAGCTCGCCGAAGAATTCCGGTGCGAACTCCGAGCGCACGCCCTTACCGTGTTCGCCCCACAACAGGCCATTGTATTTTTTTGCCAGCCCCACCACCTGCTCGGTGATGATGCGCACCTGCCTGGCCTGCTCCGGATCTTTCATATCGATGGCGGGGCGCACGTGCAGCACGCCGGCATCCACATGGCCGAACATGCCGTAGGCGAATCCGGCGGCGTCCAGGGCAGCGCGGAACTCGGCAATAAAGTCCGCGAGGTTTTCCGGCGGTACCGCGCAGTCTTCCACAAATGGAATCGGGCGCTCTTCCCCCTGGGCATTGCCCAGCAGCCCCACCGCGCGCTTGCGCATGCCCCAGATTTTGTTCACCTGGGCGTGGCCGCGGGCAATGGTGTAGGCGAAGCTTTTGCCCGGCTGGCCGATCACGCTGTCCACGTGGGCGGTGAACTTCTTCAGTGCCGCTTCCAGTGCCTCTTCGGAATCGGCGGTGTACTCCACCAGATTGATGCCTTTTACCGCCCTGTCGTCTTGGGGGAAGAATTCACTCACGCTGTCCCAGACGATGTCGCCCATGGCCAGTTGCAACACCTTACTGTCTACGGTCTCGATGGAGGTGGGGCCGGCCTGCATCAGGTCGGTGGCGTCTTTGAGCGCATCCTGGAAATGGTCGTAGTTCAGGTTGACCAGGGCGGCGCACTTGGGAATCTTCAGCACATTGAGCTTGGCCTCGGCGATAAAGCCCAGAGTGCCCTCGGAGCCACACAGGATATTGTTGAGGTTGAAGCGCCCGTCTTTGTCTTTTTCCTCATCCCGGATATGCGCCAGGTCATAGCCGGTGAGGCAGCGATTCAGTTTGGGAAACTTGGCGTCGATCAGGTCGCGCTTTTCGCGCGCGATGGACTCTACCAGCTGGTGAATCCTGCCAGCACGGCTTTCCTGTTCGGCCACTTCTGCCAGGTTATCGTCGTCAATGGCGTGGGAGTGCCACAGCTCGCCCCCCATCAGCACGGTTTTCAATTCCAGCACGTGGTCCCGGGTTTTGCCGTAGAGGCAGGAGCCCTGACCGGAGGCATCGGTATTGATCATGCCGCCGATAGTGGCGCGGTTACTGGTGGAAAGCTCCGGCGCGAAGAACAGCCCGTGGGGCTTGAGCGCCGCATTCAACTGATCCTTGACCACACCGGTCTGCACCCGCACCCAGCCTTCTTCGGCATTGATCTCAAGGATGCGGTTCATATGCCGGGAGATATCCACCACGATGCCGTCGGTCAGGGACTGACCATTGGTGCCGGTGCCGCCGCCGCGGGGGGAAAGTACCACCGCGTGGAAGTCTTCCCGATCCGCCAGTTGCATCAGTAGCTGCAGGTCGTGCTCGTCGCGAGGGTAGACCACCGCCTGGGGCAGGACCTGGTAGATGGAGTTGTCCGTGGATAGCACCGTGCGGCTGGCGTAACTGGGGCTGAGATCGCCGCGGAAACCGGCCTGCTTCAGCGCTTCGAGATACTGCAGGTAGAGCGCCTGTACTTCATTGACTTCGCGCAGTGCTGGAATCATTCGGGGGCCCCAAAAACGGTTCTATATAAAGAAGGACTGGCATTTTAGCGGCGGGATCTGCCTGCGCAACAATTCGCGCTATTTGTGTGGCGAACTGCACGGATATTGCGCATCGACAGAAGGCGAGTACCTGGCGGTCATCCGTATTGTCTGCTTCGGCGTACTGTACACTGAGAGAAGTCGCGTAGTGGCGTCGAACAGCAGGGTCGAGGAGTCCAGCCGAGTGAATATCAAACCCCGCCAGTCCAAGATACCCATCGGCATTAGCCAGTGCGCCATGGGCGATCCGGTGCGCTACAACGGCGGCCACAAGCACAGCAAGGTCTGCACCGAACTGCTGAGTCAGTGCTTTGAATATGTGCCCCTGTGCCCGGAAGTGGCCATTGGTATGGGGGTGCCGCGCAAGCCGATTCACCTGCTGGTGGAAAAGGCCAGCGCGCCGGTGGATGCGGTGCGGGTAGTGGGGGTGGAGGACTCCTCGGTGGATGTGACCGCGCCGCTGCGGGATTATGCGGATTCCGTGGTACCCGAATTGGAAAAAGTCCGCGGCTACATTCTGATGCAGAATTCCCCCAGCTGTGGCCTGCGCGGCGTGCGTCGCTATCTCGACAATGGTCACGGCATCGACAGCGAGGGCGTGGGTGTATTTGCCCGCCGTCTGCAGCAGCGCTTCCCCCATCTGCCCATGGAAGAGGTGGGGCGACTGAACAACAGCGAGTTGCGGGAGAATTTTCTTACCCGGGTGTTCGCCTACGACGCCTGGTTCCGCTGCGTGGAAATGACGGATACAGAGACGGAGGGCGACCCGGAGAGGGTCCCGTCGCGCCTGGCGCGGATCATCGATTTCTATACCGCCTACAAATACCTGCTGCTGGCGCACAACCAGGAAGCGACCCGCGCTCTCGGTCGTCTGCTGGCGGATGCGCGCTCGATGCCGGAAGATGAACTGGCGTTTAAAGTGCGCGGCGGCATCATGAATATTCTCTCACGCCCGGCCAGCCGCAAGGATCGCACCAACGCGCTGATGCACAGTGCCGGTCACCTGAGCGAGTTTCTCGACCGTGCGGAAAAAGCAGAGCTCACGGAGTTGATAGAAGAATATCGACTGGGGCACAAACCGCTATCCGCCGTGCTCACCCTGTTGCGCCACTACCTGCCCCGCAGTCCCCACGGCTTTATTCACAGTCAGGTGTTGCTGGCGGCTGAGCCCGCGGAACTGGGACTGTGTGACTTCCACTGATTCCCATCTTACGTTGAGACCTTTTTGCTGACGGCACCTGAATAATGAGTGATCAAAAAGCCTACAAGCGTGGCCTGGTGTGGCTGCGCAATGACTTACGTGTACACGACAACACCGCTCTGTATCGGGCTGACAGGGGCTGTGAGGCTTTGGCGGCGGTTTATATCGCCTGTCCCGAGACCTGGGCCAGTCACGGTGATGGCGACAATGTAGTGGCCATGCGTCTGCGCTCTCTGCAGGTCATGCAGGATGCGTTGGCGAAAAAACACATTTCACTGTATTTCCTCGAGGTGCCCACGTTTGATCGGGTGCCGGAACTGCTAAAACAGCTGGTGGAAAAACTCGAAGTGGAGGCGTTGTTCGCCAATGCCGAGTATCCCGTCAATGAATTGGAGCGGGATCAAGCGGTGCGCGCCGCCCTGAGAACCCTTCGGGTGCCGGTGGAGTACAGCACTGACCGCACCCTGATTCCCCCGGGCAGCCTGGCCACCAACAGTGGCGACGGCTTCAAGGTATTTACCCCGTTCAAACGCGCCTTTATTGCCCGCCATGGTGACGAAAGTTTTGCCCCGCTGCCGGCGCCGAGCGCGCGCCCGCAGGCACACCGGGATCAATGGCCGGAATGGATTGCGCTGGCGTCCGAAAACAATCTGGTGCGTTCGATTCCGAAAACCGTCGGCGATTACGGCGTTGCGCCCGGTGGCCGTGGGCGGGTACTGCAGTGGCACGCCGGTGAACCTGCGGGGAGGAAGCTGTTGCAGGATTTTGAGGCCCGTCTGCCGGATTATGAGGCGTGTCGGGACTTCCCCGCGATCAATGGTACGTCGCGACTGTCTCCATACCTCAATTGCGGCGCTGTCTCTGTTCGCCAGTGTGTGCAACTGGCACTGGAAGAGAATGGCGGGCGCTGGGTCGGGCGGGGTGAAGGTGCCAGCAGTTGGCTGAATGAACTCATATGGCGGGAGTTTTACCAACACTTGGTGGTGAACTACCCAAAAGTGTGTCGCAACAAACCGTTCAAACCGGAAACTGAGCGCGTGCCCTGGTCCCGGAGCGAGAAAGATTTTAAGGCGTGGTGCGATGGGGAAACCGGCGTGCCCATTGTCGACGCGGCCATGGCGCAGCTGAACCAGACCGGCTGGATGCACAACCGACTGCGGATGGTGGTGGCCTCCTTCCTGACCAAAAACCTGCTGATCGACTGGCGCCGCGGTGAGCGTTATTTCATGCAACAGCTGGTAGACGCGGATTTCGCCGCCAACAATGGTGGCTGGCAGTGGGCCGCGTCCACCGGCACCGATGCGGCGCCGTATTTCCGCGTGTTCAACCCCTACAGCCAGTCGAAAAGATTTGACGCCGAGGGGAAATTTATCCGCAGGTTTCTACCACAGTTGCGCGGGCTTTCCGCAAAAGACATCCATTGTCCGCCACCGCTGGAAAGTTATCCCCTCCCCATCTGCAATGTGACCGAATCCCGTAAACGCGCAATTGAAGCCTTTGCTAACTTGAAGTTATAGCCCGCGCTGGGTAGAACGAGTGCGCGGTCCTCAAGGGCCGCACACGAGCGCTCGTGGTACAGAATTGGTTCTGATGAAAGAGTCGCCAATGACATCAAAAAAGCTGGTCAACTTTCTGCTGTTTGTGGCCGGATGGTGGACGGCCCTGCTGTTTGGCAACGCGCCGGCACTGATTGCCCTGTTTACTGTCCTGATGCTGCACTTCGTGCTGTGGCGGGATGTGCGAGATATTTTCCTGGTCCTGAGCTTTATCTTTATCGGTTTTGGCATTGAATGGGCGTTTATGGCGGCCGATGTGCATCACTATCGCACCAACCTGCCTCCCGCCTGGTCGATCTGTATCTGGGCCATGTTGGCCACGGTGGTACGGCACTTCCTCAGCCCTGTCATCAAACGCCCTTTTTTCGCGGCGATCCTCAGCGCAGTGGCGGCACCTGCTTTCTATTGCAATTCGGTCTACTTTGCTCCGCTCGACTGGGGGCGTCCGGTGTGGCAGTGCCTGCTGGTCATCGCACTGGTATGGAGCCTGCTGGCGGCGTTTATCAGCGGTGTGCTGGTGCCGTTGTTGGAATCCGATACCCGGGGGCGGCAATCCGTTCCGGAAAGCCAGTGAAGGCGACGCGCTGACCTATACTTGCCTCGAAATTTGTTCGTGGCATGGAGGCCAGCGTGATCAACAGCGCTAAAAAAGCACCCCTATTTCTTCGCGAATGCGGCCAGTTGATTCTGGCGGCGAGTATTGCCTGTGTCAGTGCGACCGCGCAATCGGCGCAGGACAGCAATAACGCGAATGCGCCACTGTATCGGTCGCTGATCGTTTTTGGTGACAGCCTTTCCGATAACGGCAATGCGGGTGTCTTTACCAGTGACGACCCCGCCGGCATCTATCCACGCCAGCCCGCAGTGTCCTATCTTGCCGACGACCTCGGTGTTTCTGCCTTGAACTCCTGTTTCGGCCTCGGGCCACAATTCGGTGGCGCGATTCCCTGTGCCCCGGCAGCCGGTACACCACAGGAACAGCTGCAACAGTTGGGTGGCTCTGTGCTGCGCAATGGTCCCAATTGGGCCGTGGGCGGCAATCGCACCGCCGACGTCTTACTGGATCTGGTGGGCTCTGCGCGCTTTCGGCAGCTGTTTCCGGATACCACCGTGGCCGATCACAACACCGCGACCACCATTTTGCCGGATGCCTGCCGCTGCGGCCCGGACCGTATCTGTGACCCGGCGGCAGGGGAGAGCCCCTACCTGAGTACTGCGGAAACCCAGGCCGCCGTCGCTGCTTTCGGCGATCCGGCCGCGTTGCAGGCACTGGTGGATGACCCGAACAACAACATCACCCTGGGCGGTGTGCCCTTCGCCACCGGCAGGGGCTACCTGGAAAGCAACGCCCCGGGGCCGGATGATCTGTATTTGCTCAACGGCGGTGGCAACAACATCCTCGACGGTGTCCGCAGCGGCACGCTCTCCGAGGCGTCCATGGCGCGCGCTGCCAGCTTCCTTTCAACCGCTGGTCGTGTTTTGCACGGGGAGGGCGCGCGTTATGTGGTCATGACCAATGCCCCACGGATCGGCCGCACGCCGGCCGTATATGCTCAGGGCCAGGCCGCCATCGACTACGCCAACAACGGTACTCGACTGTTCAATGACACCCTGCGCCGGCAGGTCAACGCTATCGGCAATATCCTGTTGTTGGATATGGAAGGGGTTCTGGAGCTGATCGTGCAGGATCCGGCCACTTACGGTTTTGCCAATATCAATCAGAGCGCCACCTGCTATACCGACTGTGCCAATCCGCACCCGGTATACGGAGAAAATGGCACCGATCCCAATGCGGATATGCTGGTGTTCTACGACAGCATTCACCCCACACTGGCCGGCCAACGCCTGCTTGCGGATTACTACTACGCGACCCTGATGGCGCCGGTACAGTACGCGGTACTACCGGACCTCGGTTACCAGAACACCCGCCAGCAGCGCATCAACATCGATCACCATTTGCTGTCACAGCGTTACCGGGAGCCCAAGACCACGGTCTTCTTCGGTGCCAGTGTCGGCCATGCCGAACTCGGGAGTGGTCATACATACAACGACGAATTTCCCGCCTGGGACGGATTTATCGGCATGAGCTTCGCCGGCTTCGAGCACTTTGAATGGGGGCTGGGCATGTCTTACGGCGGCAGCGAGTACGAGCCCAGTGACATCTTCCAGAAATCCCGCAACTTCAATCTCAGTGCTTTCGGCCGCTGGGACAACGACTTCGTGTTTGTGGACGGCGGGATTGGCTGGTCCGATATCGACTACGACGATATCCACCGCACCATTCGTCTCGGCGACAGCTTCAGCACCCGGCTTGATGCCGACACCGATGGCGACGGCTATAACGCTTTCATTCGCGCTGGCTTCGACGCCGTGCGCAACGGCCACACCCGCATGGGGCCGTTTGTTTCCATGGAGTGGACCGAAATCCGGGTCGATGGCTTCCGCGAACGCACCGATCTCGCTTATACCTACGCCGGCCGCTATGGTCAGCGCATGGATCCATTGGGCCTTCGCGTTCTGCGTCAGGAGCGGGACTACCAGCGCGCCCGCGCCGGCTTCTTCTACAACTGTGGTGAGAAATCCGCGCGCCAGTGGTTTGGCGAACTGTGGCTCGAGCGCAATAGCGGCGACGACGAATCCGACCTCGCCATCGGCGTCAACGCTATCCGCAGCAACTGGGCGTACATGGCCGCCTACCGCAGTGAGAACCAGGGCTTTTTCCAGAATGGCGCTGGCGCCATGGTAGGGGTGAATGTCACCGACAAACTGCGCATCGCTGGCGACGTGATCGTATGGCCGGAGGATACGGTGGGCGGGTTGAGCCTGAACTACCGTTTTTGAACCGACCGCGCTGAAAGATCCAAGCCCGGTAGTCTCTGAATCTAAGCGCCAGAGTAACAATCAAAGGCGAGATACCCGGTGGCTTGCCGCCACGCGGTCTCGCCGGGCCACCTCTTGCGGCTGCCTCACTACAGAAACCGAATTTTCTGCGGTGTGACCCGAAAATACCCCGGAAGACTGCGATTTACCCCCGCCTGAAACGCCATTGATTACCGCGACAATTGCTAACGTAGCGGTATCAGCACTCATCATCCACACACGTTCTCGATAAAACGTCGAACCAGATGGACCCCGAAGATGTATACACCCCGTTTCAGCAAGCAGAGCCAGGCCCTGCACTCCGCCGACGCCGATGTCTGGGCTGTCAGCGACCGCGCCCACGAACTCGCCGACAAAGGTGAAGATGTCATCTTCCTGTGTGTCGGAGATCCCAATTTCGACACCCCCGAACCCATCCTCGATTACGCCCGCGCCCGCCTCGGCGTTGGCCGTACCCACTATTCACCGGCCGCCGGCGAACTGGTGCTGCGCCGCGCCATCGCCGATATCGAAAGCAAAGTGAGTCCGCATCCCTGCGACCCCGACGACGTGGTGGTCTTTCCCGGTGGTACCAACGCCATCTACGGCGTACTCTCCTGCCTGTTGAACCCCGGTGAACAGATCATCATTCCCGAGCCCATGTATATCGGCTACGTACCCATTACCGACGCCCTGCAGCTGGAGGTAAAAAAAGTCGCCTGCCCTGCAGATCAGGGCTTCGCGTTTGATATTGAAACCATCAAGCAGGCCATCAGCGATGAGACCCGCGTAGTGATGATCAACACCCCGGTAAACCCCACCGGTGCCATGGCGACGCCGGAGCAACTGCGGGACCTTGCCGCCCACTGTCGCGAGCGCAATATCTGGCTGATCTCGGACGAGATGTACTCCATGATCACCTTCGCCCGTCGCCATACCTCCCTGCGCGCGGCTGCGGAACACCTGGACAATGTGGTGGTGATTGATGGTCTGTCCAAATCCCACGCCATGAGCGGCTGGCGTCTCGGCTGGGCAGTAGCCCAGGGCGACCTGGTGGAGCGGCTGATCGAATACGCTGGTGCCACTATTTTCGGCGTGCCGCAGTTTGTACAGGAGGCAGCGGCCTTTGCACTGGAGTTTGATACCTACTTCGTGAAGCAGATGCGCGATGCCTACGAGAAGCGTCGCGATCTGATCGTCGAGCGTGTGAACAATATTCCGGGCCTGAACTGCTCCTCCCCGGAAGCGGGTATGTTCGTGATGGTGGATGTTTCTGATGTGGCCAAAGATGGCGATGCCTTTGCCGAGGCACTGCTGGACGCAGAGCGGGTGTCTGTCCTGCCGGGCAAGCCTTTTGGTCCCAGTGCCGTCAATCATGTGCGCCTGACACTGGCGGCGGATGAGGCTGAGCTGAGCCGGGCGCTGGATCGAATTGAACGGTTTGTTACCGGAGGGTGTCGCAAGGTCAGCTAGCAGGCTGCCGGTGCGCAAATGCCCTGCACATGTTCGCAGTGGCATTTTACCGCTATCATTTCGCGCCCGACCCCTCGATACTCATTTATCCGATAACAATCAGTCGAAGACATTACCGTGAAAATCGATCGCCACAACCTGCGTATTCTGGAAGTTCTACAGACTAATGCCCGCATCAGTAACCTGAGCCTGGCAGAAGAAATCGGCCTGTCGGAAAGTGCCTGCCTGGCGCGGGTCAAGAAGTTGACGGCTGAAAAGTATATTCGCGAATACCAGGCGGAGGTGAACCTGGACAAGGTCCGCCATGCGGAGTTTTACGTAAACGTGGCCCTGAAACGCCAGGACTCCCGCACCAGCGAGAGTTTCCGTCGCGCAATCAGCAAGATCGAGCAGATCGTTTCCTGCGTGAAGATGTCCGGGGAATTCGATTATATGCTGCGGTTTGTCTGCCCGGATGCGGCGGATTTCAACCGTGTATCCGAGCAGCTGCTGGCAGACGAGGACGCGGCCATCACGCGCATGACGTCGCATCTGGTGATTGAAAAGACCAAGCCGTTTAATGGCTATCCGCTGGAGCTGCTGTTTCAGGACTGACCGGGGCTCAGGACTGGTTGTTGCGGGCAGGTGCATCCAGCAAGCGCGCCGTACCGTTGGCGAGAGGGACGGGCAGGGATGTCGGAGTATTGCTCGTTTATTGACAAGGCGTTGGTGTTGGTAACGAGATGTGACTGGCGCTACACTTTGCTTCTTCGCAGATTTGTATGTGGTCTTTTAACCCCTTGGTCTTTTAGCCGGGGTCGATAAAGGTAAGGCGGGTTCCAATGAAAAAACTGAAACGATTTGTGTCCCTCTGTTGTGTGCTGGCCGGCACCTCTTTTAGCGCATACGCAGAAACGGTAGAGGAAAAATATCAGCGCGCCTGTCATGTTTGCCATGCCACCGGGGTTGGCAATGCCCCCGTTGTACACGATGTCGACGCTTGGAAGCCCCACCTGGACAAGGGGATGGATACCCTGGTGAAGTCGGTCAAAAATGGCCTCAACGCCATGCCGCCGGGCGGATTGTGCGCGGATTGCAGCGATGCGGATTACAAGGCGCTGATCGAATACATGTCGTCGCCGAAATCCGAATAGCAGCCGCGTTAGCGGTTGTTATTCATAGCCGTCGGCGTTAGTCTCCTGCCTCCCGGTTTAGCGGACGCTTTTCTCAGTGTTGTGACTGTCATCTCCTGATGGTTCACGGCCGCTGATCGTTTCACGACGGTTTAACAAAGTTGCCGGACCCGTGCCGAATGCTTTGCGATGTCGAAAGCGTCAACGCACCGAACCCCCTTTCCTTGTTGCCGGCAGTGCCGCCGGTGCAAACCGCCAAATTTCAATGTCGACGACGCTGTAATGACCAACGAAGAAAAACGCCCCCTGTATATTCCCCACGCGGGTCCGTCCCTGCTGGAATTGCCGCTGCTGAACAAAGGCAGTGCCTTTTCCCTGAAAGAGCGGATCGAATTCAACCTGATCGGCCTGCTGCCGAATAACGTCGAGACCATCGACGAGCAGGTGCGCCGCGCCTATCACCAGTACCTGCAGTGCAAGAGCGACCTGGATCGGCACATCTTTCTGCGCGCGATCCAGGACGATAACGAGACCCTGTTCTTCCGCCTGATCGTCGAGCACATCGAGCAGATGCTGCCGATCATCTACACCCCGACGGTGGGGCAGGCCTGTGAGGAGTTCTCCAATATCTATCGCAATCACCGCGGCCTGTTTGTGTCTTACGCCGATCGCGAGTACATGGACGATATCCTGCGCAGCGCCACCAAAGACAATGTGAAGGTGATCGTGGTGACCGACGGCGAGCGTATTCTCGGCCTCGGCGACCAGGGTATCGGCGGTATGGGAATCCCCATCGGCAAATTGTCGCTGTACACCGCCTGCGGCGGCATCAGCCCGGCCAATACCCTGCCGGTGATGCTGGATGTGGGCACCAACAACCGCACCCTGCTGAACGATCCCATGTACATGGGCTGGCGCCACGAGCGGATTTCCCAGGAAGAGTACGATGAATTTCTGGAGGAGTTCCTGGCCGCAGTAAAGCGCCGCTGGCCGAAGGTGCTGGTGCAGTTCGAGGACTTCGCCCAGACCAATGCCATGCCACTGCTGGAGCGCTACCGCGACAAACTGTGCTGTTTCAATGACGATATCCAGGGCACCGCTTCCGTGTGTCTGGGTACGGTGCTGGCAGCCTGCAAGGCGAAGAAAGAATCCCTCGGCCAGCAGCGGGTGCTGGTGGTCGGTGCCGGTTCGGCCGGTTGTGGTATTGCCGAGCAGATCGTCAAGGCGATGATGGACGAAGGGCTGTCGGAAGGCGCCGCGCGCAAGCAGCTGTTCATGTTCGACCGCTATGGCCTGGTGACCAGCGACATGAAGGGCCTGCACGACTTCCAGGCCCGTCTGGCGCGCAACCCGGAAGATTTCGCAGATGCCAGCGAGTGGGATCTGGAACAGCTGGTCGGGCAGGTGAAGCCCACCATCATGATTGGCGTCTCCGGTCAGGGTGGCCTGTTCACCCAGCCGGTCGTGGAAGCTATGCATCAGGGCTGTCCGCGGCCGTTGATCATGCCGCTGTCCAACCCCACCTCCCGTGCGGAAGCCACACCGCAGGAAGTGCTGACCTGGACCCGCGGCGAAGCCATGGTGGCCACCGGCAGCCCGTTTGATCCGGTGGAAATCGATGGTGTCAGTCACCCCATCGCCCAGTGCAACAACGTCTATATCTTCCCCGGTGTGGGCCTGGGTGTGATTGCTGCCGGCGCCCGTCGGGTGACCGACAATATGCTGATGGCGGCATCCAATGCGCTGGCGGAGCGCGCGCCGGTGGTCAGGCAGGCGGAGGGCGCACTGCTGCCGCCGCTGGCGGAGATTCGCGATATCACCCGGCATATCGCCCGCGCTGTTGGCCTGCAGGCCCAGGAAGACGGCGTTGCGCCGAAGGTGCCGGAGGAGCGTCTGGACGCGTCTCTTGAGCGTAACTCCTGGTCCCCCGCCTATCGCCATTACCGTCGCCGCTCCATTTGAGTGGCCGCTGGCTTCCATTTCCTGCCTGACGTTCGTTCAGGCAAAAAAAGCGCGGCCCGTTGGGCCGCGCATCAGTCACTGCGGTTATCTGCCGATCAGCCGCAAGATGCATTTCCACCGCAGCTTGCGCGCGGCGCGAGGTAAGTAGGTGAGGCCCGTCCACAAACGGGTTGGTGACTGGGCTAATGTCTGCAGCGCAGGCCTCGCACTGAAAAGTTTGGCTCAAGCTTCGCCGTTTGGCTTACTAAATACGAAAAACTCTGACGGATTTTTCCTTTCCTTGCCGGTCGTCGCGTTTTTGCGCAGTTCTGTCGCTCATGCGGGTAGCTGCTGGCGGCGATATTCCGTGGGGGTCAGGTTGTGGTGGCGCTTGAATGCCGCATTGAACGGGCTCAGGGAGCGATAGCCGATATCCAATGCAATGGTGAGTACCGGTAGGTGGGCTTCACCCGGATCTGCGAGGCGGCGGCTGGCCTCATCGACACGATACCGGTTCAGGTACTCGTTGAAGTTGCGGTAGCCCAGGTGGCGGTTGATCAGGGCACGCAGAACATGCTCCCGGGCATCCAGCTGTTCCGCCAGTTCGCGGATCGTCAGGCCGGTATGGCGATATCCCCCTTGCTCCATGTGCAGTTGCAGCTTGTACAGCAGCTGCTGCTGGGACGGATCCAGCGGTGCGGCATCCTTTTCGGGGGCTTCGGAAGGCGCCGGATCCGGTTCCGCCATCCGTTGCGGGAGGTTCTCTTCCAATGCCTTGGGAGAAAGTGCCAGCAGCCACATGCAGGCGGCGAAGGTGAGTATCCACGTCATCAGTGAATGTACCGCGGGAATCCCACGGGGCACCGGGTAATAGGAAAACAGAAATTCCGCACACACCACAATCACCATATAGCCACCAATGGCGATCAACAGCGCGATCCGCAGCTGGCGTCTCTCGGCTACCAGGTCGGACTGCAGCTGTTCCAGCAGTGTCAGCAGCCCGAGGCCGATCAGAGCCAGTTTGAACGGCTGCTCAATCGGATAGAGCAGCGGGTGCAGCTCGAACTGCGCGGCCAGCCCCAGCAGGAAATCCACTGCAATCAGCCCCCTGCCCCAACGGGGGAACTGCTGGCTCTCGCTGCACAGGTGGTGGGCGAACAGCCAGAAAGCGGCGGGACAGAGCATGGTGGGGAGATCGATCAGCAGGTCGACGGCCGGTTGTTGTACATCGAGCAGTGGGCGTAATAAATACAGGAAGGCACCCGCAATCAGCACCTGAATCCAGGGCGCGCCCCCGTGCCGGGAGAGGCCGATACGCACGGAGGCGAGCAGCAGCAGGCTGCAGGTGGCGCCGGTAAAGAAAGCGTATTGCACGGTGTACCTCTGATTTTTCTTGTTGGTGCGGCGTCTAAATGGGGCGTCAGCGCCAGCGCTCGGCCCAGGCATCCAGCACTTTGCGGCTGTAGGTATGGCGACCGTAGCTGCCGTTGTAGTAGGCCAGCGCATTGGGCATGTTGCCTTTGGCCTTCTTGATGTAGTGCTTGAGAATCGTGCAGCCGTAGCGCAGATTGGTTTCCATATCGATCAGGTTGTCTTCCGGGCGACCGATTTCGTTTTTCCAGAAGGGCATCACCTGCATCATGCCCTGGGCGCCGACCCGGGACACGGCGTAGGGGTCGAAAGCGCTTTCGATCTGGATCACGGCGAGGACGATTTCCGGCTGCAGCTCGGCGCGGGTGGCTTCGCGGTGAATGGCTTTCAGAACCCGCATGCGTTCGTCGGGGTCTTTGATATACCGGGCCAGGGGCTGGGATTTGGCCATCAGCCACACTTCCGCGTCAAAGCGGTCGGCGAAGCTGTCGGCTTCGGTGACGGCGCCTTTCAGGGCCAGCAGCAGCTTGGGGTCTACCTCTTTGACCTGGGCAGACACCGAGGCGCCGAGCAGGCACAGCAGTAGGGTGGTGAGGGCTTTTCTTATCATGGGGTGGGATTTTACGGGAAGCTTCAGGGTTTCGGTACTGGGATTGAGTCCGACTGGGGGAGGAGAGCCCGAACAACCCATGTGGCGGCCCTGCTACCGGGTAGCCCCTTGCGAGACACGCCGTGAACCCAGTCCGGCCGCTTCAGCGCGGCGCCTTCGGCCCATGGGGGCTCTTCTGCGAGGTCCCTCTCGCAGAAGGTCTCGCAAGTGGATACCCGGTATCAGGGCCTTCTCATCAAACGAAAGTGGTTTTATCTGGCCGGCCAGCGCTCAATACTTGATGCGAAGGTCGAGTGCTGGGGGGAAGGTTTCGAAAGCGTCGGCGACAGGGACGTCGCCGCCGCAGCGTACAGGGATGTATACACAGCGGTTTCGAAACCTTCCCCCCAGCACTCGGCCGCCACCGAATCTTCTTACGGAGCGGCCTAGGGAAGAGAGGCTCAGTGAGGAATCAGTTCCAGCAGGGTGTCGATGATCTGATCGGCGGAGAACTCCTGGTTCTCGCTGTCGCCACGGCCTTTGTACTCGATATTGCCTTTCTCGAGACCGCGGTCGCCCACCACGATGCGGCGGGGAATACCCATCAGTTCGGTATCCGCCAGCATCCCGCCCAGGCGCGCCTTCGGCTCGTCCATCAGCAGCACATCGATACCCTTGGCAGTGAGCGCTTCATAGATGTGCTCACACTTCTGTTGTACCGCCTCACTCTTATGCATATTGATCGGCACAATCGCCAGCTGGAACGGCGCAATCGCCTCCGGCCAGATGATGCCCGCATCATCGTGGTTCTGCTCAATGGCCGCCGCTACAACCCGGGAAACCCCGATACCGTAACAGCCCATGGACATCACTTGCTCCTTGCCGTTCTCATCCAGCACCGTCGCATTCATCGCGCGGCTGTACTTGTCTCCCAGCTGGAAAATGTGGCCAACCTCGATACCGCGTTTGATCTCAAGCGTACCCTGGCCGTCCGGGCTCGCATCACCGGGCACCACATTGCGCAGGTCTGCCACCTGCGGCAGCGCCACATCGCGTTCCCAGTTCACCCCGGTCAGGTGATAGTCGTCCTTGTTGGCGCCACACACAAAGTCCGCCAGATGCGCCGCCGCGCGGTCCACCACCACATCAATCTCCAGGCCCACCGGGCCCAGGGAGCCTATCCCACAGCCCAGCTCACTGGCGATGCGCGCTTCCGGCGCAAACTGCAGCGGGCTCGCAATTCCCGGCAGCTTCTCCGCCTTCAGCTCATTCAACTCGTGATCACCGCGCAGCACCAGCGCTACCAGCGGCGCCGCTTTGCCGGCCTCTGCCTCTTCCTTACTGAGCTCACCCAGGACGATCAGCGTCTTCACCGAAGTATCTGCAGCGATGCCAAAGGCCTCTTCCAGCGCCGCGATGGTCTTCTGTCCCGGTGTGTGCAGTTCCTCCATCGCCTTGCTCGCTGCGGGGCGCTCACCGGCGGGTGCTACCGCCTCTGCCAGCTCCACGTTGGCCGCGTAACGGCTCTCGGATGAGAAGGCGATATCGTCCTCGCCGCTCTGGGCCAGCACATGGAATTCGTGCGAATGGGAACCGCCGATGGAACCGGTATCCGCCAGCACTGGGCGATAATCCAGGCCGATACGATCAAAGATACGGCAGTATGCATCGTGCATCACGTCGTACGTCTCCTGCAGAGACTCCGGGGTCAGATGGAAGGAATAGGCATCCTTCATGGTGAACTCCCGCGCGCGCATCACACCAAAGCGCGGGCGGATCTCATCGCGGAACTTGGTCTGGATCTGGTAAAAGCTCGCCGGCAACTGTTTATAGCTGTTGACCTCGGTGCGGAGCATATCCGTGATCACTTCCTCGTGGGTCGGGCCCAGGCAGAAGGGATTGTTGTGACGGTCCTGTACCCGAAGCAGTTCCGGGCCGTACTGCTGCCAGCGGCCGGACTCTTCCCACAGCTCCGCCGGCTGCACCACCGGCATCAGTACCTCCAGTGCGCCCGCACTGTCCATCTCCTCGCGCACGATCTTCTCCACCTTGCGCAGTACCCGCAGGCCGGTCGGCAGCCAGGTGTACAGGCCGGAAGACAGGCGGCGGATCATGCCGGCGCGGAGCATCAACTGGTGGCTGATGACCACGGCGTCATTGGGGGTTTCTTTCTGGGTTGCGATCAGATAGCGGGATGCGCGCATAGTGCTTTCTTTTTTCTGTCGGTGAAATTTAGAGGGCGGCCATTTTACGCCGGGGGAGCCGTGTTTTGGTAGGGTTGTAACGGACGGGCTGCAAGTTGCGGTGCAGCCTGATGCGAAGGTGAAACCCACCACCCGGTGATTCGCCGCCACCGGTCCAGTAAGTGGCCCTACAAATAGAAAACCCCGCAAATGCGGGGTTTTGTCGAGGAAGGCGGGCGAGACTCAGGACTCGGCCATTTCCTTCATCTTCTTCAGCGGGCGAATCTTCACCTGGATGCTGGCCGGCTTGGCCTTGAAGGTGGTTTCTTCGCCAGTGAACGGGTTGATACCCTTGCGTGCCTTCTTGGCAGGCTTCTTCACGGTAGTGATCTTCATCAGGCCCGGCAGCGCAAACTCGCCCACCGCGCGCTTCTTGATGTGACCGTGGATCAGATCATTCAGCTCGTCCAGAACCGACTGCACCTGCTTGCGGGACAGCTCCGTGTTCTCGGCGATCTGGTTCAGGATCTGGGTCTTGGTGTACTTCTCTTTTACCGCAGTGATCTTCTTAGGCTTCGGAGCGGCCTTGGCTGCGGTTTTCTTCGCTGGAGCCTTCTTGGCTGCAGTCTTCTTGGCGGGGGCTTTCTTAGCTGCTGCTTTCTTCTTCGCGGCCATAGCTAGCTTCCTTCTATATAGGTGTTTTTCCAGTGAAAGTGGTTCCGTACTTGTTCTGTACCACAGGGCGTACGACAGTACTGAGCTGAAGTATATCCATTATTTTTTCACACGCACGGGGGTACAGCAGAAAAAAAGTGCTTTTTTTCAGGGTTTTTGCCCTCTTTTGGTCCTTCGGGGGCTGTCATGGGGTATATATCCCAGCCCTGAAACGGGCTGCTTCTTCCACTAAGGGAGCTCATGTATAATCTGCGCCCCTTCAGATTCTGTGAGATACCGGTACAAAGCGATGCCTATCTACGAATACCAATGCAAGGCCTGTGGCCACCAGATGGAAGCCCTTCAGCGCATGAGCGACGCCCCGCTGACGGACTGTCCCGCTTGTAACAAAGCAGAGTTGAACAAATTGATCAGTGCTGCCGGCTTCCGTCTCAAGGGGGGCGGTTGGTACGAAACCGACTTCAAAACCGGAAGCAAAAAGAACCTGGCCGGAGATGCCGCCAAGCCGAAATCCGACAGTGGGGCCTCAGGCTCCTCATCTGCCGGATCCTCGTCGTCCGGCGCCGGCGCGGCCTGAGCCAGCTCGTTAAACAATACTGAAATAAGGGAATAAGACTCCATGCGCACCGACTACTGTGGCGCCCTGCGATCCGCCGACATTGACCGCGAAGTAACCCTGTGTGGCTGGGTAGACCGCCGCCGCGATCACGGTGGGGTCATCTTCATCGACCTGCGCGACCGCGATGGTATCGCCCAGGTGGTATTCGACCCGGATGCCGCAGAGCACTTCGAACTGGCCGACCGCGTGCGCAGCGAGTATGTGCTGAAGGTTACCGGCCGCGTGCGCGCCCGTGCCCCGGAAGCCGTGAACCCGAATATGGAAACCGGCGAGATCGAGGTTTACGGCCTGCAGCTGGAAATCCTCAACAGCGCAGAAACCCCGCCGTTCCAGCTCGATGAGCACACCGCGGTGGGCGAAGACGTACGCCTGAAGTACCGCTACCTGGATCTGCGCCGCACCGAGATGCAGCGCAACCTGCGGTTCCGCTCCCGGATTACCAACGCCATCCGCAACTACCTGGACGGCGAAGGGTTCCTGGATATCGAGACCCCGATTCTCACCCGCGCCACCCCGGAAGGCGCCCGCGACTATCTGGTGCCGAGCCGCACCCACGGTGGCAAATTCTTTGCCCTGCCGCAATCTCCACAGCTGTTCAAACAGTTGTTGATGGTGTCCGGCTTCGACCGCTACTACCAGATTGCCAAGTGTTTCCGCGACGAAGACCTGCGTGCAGACCGTCAGCCGGAATTCACCCAGATCGATATCGAAACCGCATTCCTGGATGAAAACGCCATCATGTCCATCACCGAGGACATGATCCGCAAGCTGTATAAAGAGCTGAAGGGCGTCGAGCTGGGCGAGTTCCCGCGTATGCCGTACAGTGAGGCCATGGCCAAGTTCGGCTCCGACAAGCCGGACCTGCGTATCCCGCTGGAGCTGGTGGACATCAAAGACCTGATGACCGAGGTGGACTTCAAGGTCTTCTCCGGCCCCGCCAACGACCCCAAAGGCCGCGTCACCGCCCTGAAAGTCCCCGGCGGCAACGACAAGCTGACCCGCAAGCAGATCGACGACTACACCAAGTATGTGTCCATCTACGGTGCCAAGGGGTTGGCCTACATCAAGGTCAACGACAAGTCCGACCTGGAAGGTGGCCTGCAGTCGCCGATCGTCAAGTTCCTGCCCAATGACGTGCGCGCGGCGATCCTCGATCGCGTACAGGCGGAAAACGGCGACCTGATTTTCTTCGGCTCCGACAAGGCCAAGATCGTCTCCGAAGCCTTGGGCGCGCTGCGCTGCAAGCTGGGTGAAGACCTCGACCTGTACGTGGCCGAATGGGCGCCGCTGTGGGTGGTGGACTTCCCGATGTTTGAAGAGAACGATGACGGCAGCCTCACCGCGCTGCACCACCCGTTCACCGCGCCTTCCTGTTCGCCGGAAGAACTGAAAGCGAATCCGCTGGAGTCTCTGTCCCGCGCCTACGATATGGTACTGAACGGCACCGAGCTGGGCGGTGGTTCCATCCGTATTCACGATCAGGAGATGCAGCAAACCGTGTTCCAGGTACTGGGAATCGACGAAGAAGAGCAGCGCGAGAAGTTCGGCTTCCTGCTGGACGCGCTCAAATACGGTGCGCCGCCCCACGGTGGCCTGGCTTTCGGCCTCGACCGTCTGGTGATGCTGATGACCGACAGCGATTCTATCCGTGACGTCATCGCCTTCCCGAAAACCCAGAGCGCCGCCTGTGTTATGACCGACGCCCCGGGTGCGGTGGACGCCAGGCAGCTGCGCGAGCTGAGCATTCGCCTGCGCCAGAAAGAAGAGCAGGTAGGCTAACGCTTTTTCACCGTCATTCCGGCCTGCACTGGCCGGAATGACGCGAAGCAGACTCAATTGGAGACAGACCGGAGAAATATAGATGGCGGGACATAGTAAATGGGCCAACATCAAGCACCGCAAAGCGGCCCAGGATGCCAAGCGGGGCAAGATTTTCACCAAGATCATTCGCGAGCTGACCGTCGCCGCCAAGTCCGGCCCCAATCCGGATGATAATCCCGCCCTGCGCGCCACCATCGACAAAGCCCTTGGCGCGAACATGAAAAAAGACACCATCGACAAGGCTATCGCCCGTGGCGCCGGCAATGCCGATGGCGACAATTACGAAGCGGTCACTTACGAGGGGTATGGCGTCGGCGGCGTGGCGGTACTGGTGGAGTGTCTGACCGACAACCGCAACCGCACGGTGGCGGAAGTGCGCCATGCCTTCACCAAGCGCGGTGGTAACCTGGGCACCGACGGCTCCGTGGCTTACCTGTTCTCCCGCAAGGGGCAGATGTATTACGAACCCGGCGCGGATGAAGAAGCACTGATGGAAGCGGCGATGGAAGCCGGTGCCGAAGACATTGAAACCAACGATGACGGCAGTATTGAGCTGACCACCGAATTTACCGATTATATGGCGGTAAAAGACGCCCTCACCGAAGCGGGTTTCAAGCCCGACAATGCAGAAATCGCCATGATTCCGTCCACAACTATCCCGATGGATAAAGACGGCGCGGAGAAAGTGTTGGCGCTGGTGGATATGCTGGAAGATCTGGACGACGTACAGAATGTGTACACCAACGCGGATATTCCGGAAGACGTCATGGCCGAACTGGCCTGATCCGGAAATCGATCCCGGGACCGCGGAGCTCCGGCTCCGCAAATGCGCCGCAGGCGCATCCCGATCAGTAAATGCCCCGCCTGTCGGGGCATTTCTGTATCTGTGGTGTGCCCGCTGTTCATCGGCCTTGACGCTTTGATGCGGCCTTGGGACACTTCCCGCAAGAATTGTATAAATGTACAGGGGGCAGGCCGCCGTGACCCGAATTCTGGGGATAGACCCCGGCTCGCGCAAGACCGGTTACGGTGTGATCGATGTGCAGCGCTCCCACGCTACCTATGTGGCCAGCGGCGTGATCAAGCTCCCCGACGGCCCGCTGCCGGAGCGTCTTAAGCTGATCTTCGATGCGGTGAGCCAGATCGCACAGCAGTATCAGCCGCAGCAGATGGCGATCGAGAATGTGTTTATGGCCAAGAGTGCCGGTTCGGCGCTGAAGCTGGGGCAGGCGAGGGGGGCGGCGATTGTGGCCGGCACCCACGCGGATCTGCCGGTGGCGGAATACGAGGCGCGCAAGGTCAAGCAGGCCGTGGTCGGCAATGGCGCGGCGGACAAGCTGCAGGTGCAGCACATGGTCAAAACCCTGCTCAAGCTGCCCGCTTCCCCCCAGGAAGATGCCGCGGATGCGTTGGCGGTAGCGCTCTGTCATATGCATACCATGCAGACGCTGATTCAGTCCTCTGCGGGTTCCCGGGCGCGGTTCCGACGTGGGCGGTTGAGTGTTACTTGATCTGGGCAATAGTTGGGGCTGATGGTTTTGGGGCTCGCAGTAGGGTGGGGCGGTGGCGGCTTAGCTACCGGTGGCGCCTTCGCGGGACACGAGCTAGGCGCCCCCCCTAAACCCATCCCTGGGGGCTCGGCTGCGGCCGTCCTGGCCGCAGACGGTCCCGCAAAGGTGCACCCGGTATCAAAGCCTTCGCATCATAGAACCGTTTGCCTGGCACTCACCGGGTGACCCCGGTGGCGAGAAAGATGTATTCAATGCGAATCGAAGGCGCTGCTGCCGGTAAAGGTTTGCCAGACCTTCTGCGAGAGGGACCTCGCAGAAGAGCCCCCATGGATGGGTTCACGGCGTGTCTGGCAAACCTTTACCGGCAGTAGTGCCGCCACGGAACCAAAAACTTACGTACCACCGGACCCTAGCGCCCGGGGTAAAACTGGAATAAGAATGATTGGAAGACTGACAGGCACTCTCGCCGCAATCCAGCCCCCGCAACTGTTGGTCGATGTGCAGGGTGTCGGCTACGAAGTCCTGGCCCCCATGACCACGATCTTTGAACTGCCACAACTGGGGGGCAGCGTGCAGCTGCATACCCATCTGGCAGTCTCGGAAACCTCCCAGCAACTGTTCGGCTTTATCAAAGAATCCGATCGCCAGCTGTTCAGAACCCTGATCAAGGTCAACGGCGTCGGCCCCAAAATGGCCCTCGCCATCCTGTCTGGACTCGACGGCAACGCACTGGCCCGCTGCGTGGCCGACGACAACGTCGGTGCCTTGGTTAAAGTGCCCGGCGTCGGCAAGAAAACCGCCGAGCGCCTGATTATCGAACTGCGCGGTAAGCTGGCGCCGCAGACCGGCGACCTGGGCGATATCCCCCTGATGTCCGCCGGCGCCGAACCCACCGTCGACCACAGCGGCGAGGCCGAGAGCGCCCTGGCCGCACTGGGGTATAAGCCCACCGACGCCACCAAAATGGTCGCCCGCGCCGCCAAAGAACAGCCCGACGCCGACAGCGCCACCCTGATCCGTCTCGCCCTGAAAAGCATGGCGCCCGCGTAACTGTCCGTGAAAACTACTGAGATGCGCCCGTGATTGAAGCCGATCGCCTGATAGCACCCGAACCCCAGGGCCCCACCGGCCAGGAAGAGCAGTACGACCGCGCCGTGCGCCCCAAAACCCTGTCCGACTACGTCGGCCAGCCGGTGGTGCGCGAGCAGATGGAAATCTTTATCCAGGCCGCCAGACTGCGCGAGGAAGCGCTCGACCACACTCTGGTCTTCGGCCCGCCCGGCCTGGGCAAAACCACCCTTGCCAATATCATTGCCTCGGAAATGGGCGTGGCCATCAAGACCACCTCCGGGCCGGTGTTGGAGAAGGCTGGTGATCTCGCCGCCATCATGACCAACCTAGAACCCGGGGATGTACTGTTTATCGACGAGATCCATCGCCTCAGCCCCCATGTGGAAGAGGTACTCTACCCGGCGATGGAAGACTATCAGCTGGACATCATGATCGGTGAAGGTCCGGCAGCCCGCTCTATCAAGTTGGATCTGCCGCCCTTTACCCTGGTCGGCGCCACCACCCGTGCCGGCCTGCTAACTTCTCCCCTGCGTGACCGATTCGGTATCGTGCAGCGGCTGGAGTTTTACAATGTGCAGGACCTCACCAGTATCGTCGCCCGTTCCGCGGGGCTGATGGGGATACCGATGGATGAGGGCGGTGCGCTGGAAGTGGCGCGTCGGGCCCGGGGAACACCGCGGATCGCCAATCGCCTGTTGCGGCGGGTGCGGGACTTCGCCGAGGTGAAGAGTGATGGCCATGTGTGCGCAGAAACCGCCGATCGTGCGCTCAATATGCTGAACGTGGATGCCAGCGGTTTCGATCACCTGGACCGGCGTGTGCTGCTGACCATGATCGAGAAGTTCGACGGGGGACCGGTGGGGGTAGACAGCCTCGCGGCCGCAGTCAGCGAAGAGCGGGATACCATTGAGGATGTGCTGGAGCCCTACCTGATCCAGCAGGGCTATCTGGCCCGCACACCGCGCGGGCGCGTGGTGACGGCACTGGCGTATGAGCATTTTGGCATTCCCAGGCCCGATCGCACCTGACGGATTGGTCGCCATCCTGTAGCATAATCTTCTCCGCCGGCTAACATAGGCGGGCGGATGGATGTCACTGGTAACAAGAATAACCGGGTTCGCGGTTGGCAACTGAAGGACAACGCGTGTCAGAGCCTTTCACAATACCCATCCGGGTATATATCGAAGATACCGACGCGGGCGGTATCGTCTATTACGTCAACTATCTAAAGTATATGGAGCGGGCGCGCACAGAACTGGTTCGCTCGCTGGGCTATGATAAGCCCGCCATGCCCAGCCAGGGGTTGCTACTGGTGGTGCATTCAGCGGAGGTTCAGTATCGGCGGTCTGCAATACTGGATGATCAACTGCAGGCCAGTGCCGAGGTTGGCAAACTCGGGCGCGCCGCGGTGACCTTCGAGCAAAAAATATGGCGCGGTGATGAAATTATTTGCGAAGGGACGGTCAAAGTGGCTTGCGTAGGCGATGCCACCCGCAAACCCTGCGCACTTCCGGACAATATCCATCAAGCATTAAAGGCAGTGAGTCGACAACATGAATGCCGGTGAACAACTTTCTCTTTGGGGGCTGATTTCCAGTGCCAGTCTGCTGGTACAGCTGGTTATGCTGATGCTCCTGCTGGCCTCGGTGATTTCCTGGGTGATGATCATCCAGCGCGGTACCTACCTTTCCCGGGCGAGAAGGTCGCTCATCAACTTTGAGCGTAAATTCTGGTCCGGTGCCGATCTCAATCAACTGTTCCGCGACGGCAATGCGCGCGCGGAGAAGGGGCGGATGGACGGGGTGGAATCCCTGTTCCGCGCCGGCTTCACCGAATTCACCCGTCTGCGTCAGCAGGGTAAAAGCAGCCCGGAAGCAGTGATGGAAGGCACGGAGCGCGCCATGCGCGTGGCCATGTCCCGGGAGCAGGAAAAGGTGGAAATGAACCTGCCATTCCTGGCTACGGTGGGCTCTGTCAGTCCTTATATCGGGCTGTTCGGTACCGTGTGGGGGATCATGAACTCTTTCCGCGGCCTCGCCACCATGCACCAGGCCACCATTGCCACCGTAGCACCGGGTATCTCCGAGGCGCTGGTGGCAACCGCCATGGGTCTGTTCGCAGCGATCCCTGCGGTGATGGCCTATAACCGATATTCCGCCAAGGCCGAGTGGCTGTTGTCCAGCTACGAGACCTTTGCCGAGGAGTTTTCCTCCATTCTGCACCGCAAAGTGCACTCCAGCTGATGCCTGTCGGCAGCAAAGATAGAGCTTAGCAATGAGCAATTTTCGCAAAGCCCCCAAGCGCAAGCTGGTCTCCGAGATCAATGTGGTGCCCTATATCGACGTGATGCTGGTACTGCTGATCGTCTTTATGGTGACGGCACCCCTGTTGATGCAGGGCGTCAAAGTGGATCTGCCGGACGCACCCTCGGCGCCCATCGATGATACCGATGACGAGCCTCTGATCATCTCCGTGCGTGCCGATGGCACTTATTACCTGAATCTGGGTGATGATGAAAAGGCCGCCAAGCCGTTGAGTGAGATCAAGGAAACCGTGGCCAAGGTGTTGCGCCAGAAGCCCAAGACACCGGTACTGGTGTGGGGCGATTCCGAGGCGAAATACGGCCTTATTGTCGGCGCCATGACCCACCTGCAGCAGGCCGGGGCCCCGAGTGTGGGCCTGGTTACCGAGCCGCCGTCGGAATGATCGGGAGCAGCAGTCAATCATGAAAGGCTCCTACGGTCCGGCGGTGATTATCAGTATTGCGCTGCATGCATTTTTGGTTGCGGTGCTCGCGTTCGGCTGGGAGGCCGAGCACAAGCGCGAGCTGAAGCCGATGCCGAAGTTTGTGCAGGCGAAGCTGGTTACCCTGGAGTCCAAGGCGAACGAGAAAAAAGCGCCACCGAAAGTAGACAAGATTCAGCAGCGTCGCGAAGCGGAAGAGCGTCGCCGCAAGGCGGAGCAGGAAAGGAAGCGCAAGGCGGCCGCTGAGCGCAAGAAGAAAGAGGCGGAGCAAAAACGCAAAGCCGAAGAGGCCCGGAAAAAGCGCGCAGCGGAAGAAAAAGCCCGCAAGGAAAAGGAGCGCAAAGAGCGCGAACGTCAGGAGCAACTGGAGCAAGAGCGTCAGAGTGCATTCGAGGACGCGCTCGAAGATGAAGAGGCACTGCAGGAAGCCAGTGAGGATTCTGAAGTCGTCATGTCCATCGCCCAGGCGATCCAGCAGCGTATTAAAGCGGTCTGGAACCTGCCTCCCAGCGCGCGCAACGGCATGGTGGTCGAAGTGCAGATCAACTTTGTGCCCACCGGACGTGTCGTCGCCGCCAACATTACCAAGAGCAGCGGCAATGCTGCGCTGGATAGATCTGTGGTTACCGCGGTCAAGAAGGTAGAGGTTTTCCCGGAAGTGGCCGATATGGCTCGCGAAGAGCCGTCACTGTTCGAGCGCCAGGTGCGTACGACAAAATTGATTTTTAAAGCCGAAGGCCTGCGTCAATGATGAAAAAAACCGTCTCTCTTTTGTTAGTCACCCTGGTCAGTTGTGTGCTGGCTGTCACTGCCCGGGCGCAGCTGGTGGTGGAGATTGAGGGGAATGCACAGAATCCCACTCCCATCGCGGTCGTCCCGTTTGATTGGTCCGGCAGTGGTGTGTTGGCCGAGGATGTGGCGTCCATCATCTCTGCTGACCTGCGTCGTAGCGGCCTGTTCGCGCCGGTACCCCGTGACGACATGTTGTCATTTCCGAAGACACCGGAAGAGGTGAGCTTTCGGGACTGGCGCATTCTCGGGACCGAGTACGTAGTCACCGGCCGTATGCAGCCTCAGGCCGGGGGGTATCTGCTGAGCTTCGACCTGGTGAATATCTTTGGCCAGCACAAGATGTTCACCAAGCAGGTCACCGGCGGTGCCCAGCAATTGCGGGATGTGGCTCACCGTGCCGCAGACGAGATTTACGAGGCGATCACCGGTATCCGCGGTGCCTTCGGAACCCAGATGGTGTATGTACAGGAGACCCAGCGCGGTGGTCAGCCCAGTTACGCGCTGATGCTGTCAGATATCGATGGTGCCCGCGCCCGCCAGATTCGCCGTTTCAGTGCGCCGGTCATGTCTCCCAGCTGGTCCCCCAGTGGGCAAGAAGTAGCCTACGTCTCATTCGAGACCGGGCGCCCGGCGATCTTCCGTGAAAATATCCACACCGGGGCGCGTCAGCAGCTGACCAACTTCAAGGGGTTGAACAGCTCGCCGACCTGGTCCCCGGACGGCTCCAAACTCGCGATGGTGTTGTCGAAAGATGGCAACCCTGAGATATACGTCCTTGACTTGAACAGTGGTCGTTTTACCCGAATGACCCGCCACTTCTCCATCGATACCGAGCCGAATTGGATGCCTGACGGCAATTCGCTGGTTTTCACTTCCGATAGGGGAGGTAAGCCACAAATTTATCAATTGACTCTTGCCACCGGTCAAGTAGACCGCTTAACCTTCGATGGCGACTACAACGCGCGTCCGCGGGTGTCTCCCGATGGCAAAACGCTGGTTATGGTACACCGTAGCAGGGGGGTGTTTACGATCGCTACGATGGATATTGTATCCGGCAGAATGCGTGTCCTGACCGAGACACGTCTGGACGAATCCCCGAGTATTGCGCCCAATGGCGCCATGCTGATGTACGCCACCAAGCGGGGGAGCAAGGGTATTCTGGCTGCGGTATCGTTGGATGCCGGGGTGAAATACAGCCTGCCCTCGCAGCAGGGAAATGTCCGCGAACCGGCGTGGTCGCCTTACTTTGATTGATGCAGTACCTGCCTTGTACCTTATGTGTACGGGGTAGGTGTGAGGTCAAACAATTAAGAACAAGTGAGCCCAATAAATTGTGAAGCTGGGTTTTTAAGTCTTACAGGATTTCTCGATAACACTAAAGCGGAGTTGTTTATGTTTAAATCAGTAAAAACTGGTCTGGGTCTGGCGTGTGTACTGGCAGTGATGGCCGGTTGTTCCAGCACCGATACCGACGATAGCGCGAACGAGCAGGTAGTTGATCAGACCCCTCCTCCGGTGGTTGAAGACACTACTCCTACCGAAACTGCAGTTCCGCTGGACAATGTCGTTTATTTCGACTTCGACCAGACCCTGCTGAAGCCTTCTACCCGTGAGCTGCTGATCAAGCACGCCGACCGCATGCGCGCTGCCACCACCGGTACCGTACGCCTGGAAGGTCACGCTGACGAGCTGGGTACTCGCGAATACAACCTGGCCCTGGGTGAGCGTCGCGCCAATGCCGTGCGTGATTTCCTGGTACTGCAAGGCGTTGACGCCTCCAGCCTGGAAGTAATCAGCTACGGTGAAGAGCGTCCGGCACAGGAAGGTTCCAGCGAGAGCGCCCGTGCTATGAACCGTCGCGTGGTAATCAACTAATCTAGAAACATGCAATTGTCATTTCTGATTAGAAGTATCGCGATCGCCGCAGCCAGTCTGGCTGCGGCGTCGTCCGTATTCGCGCAGGCCCCGATTGTCGATCTGTCCAGTGACTCGTCTGTCAATCAGGGGAGTGCAACCCCGCCACCGCCCAGTTATCCACAACTGGCAAGCCGCACGTCGGCCACCCAAGGGCGTGATTCCAGCGCCGATGCCTACTACCAGATGCAGGTATTGCAGCAGGAAGTTCAGCAGTTGCGTGGCGCCGTGGAAGAGCTCCGGCACGAGGTCAAGCGACTGCGCCAGCAGCGCACAGAAGACTATATGGACCTCGATCGCCGTATCAGCCGTCTGTCCGGTACGCCGGCGCAAGGTGAGCCCGGCGATGGTGAAGAAGAGCAGGGCGCTTCCGCAAACGGTTCGGGGGCAGCAGTTTCCCCGACTACCGGTGGAAATTCCGGCAATTCTGAAGATGAGCGCGAGCGCTATCAGTCGAGCTTCGGCCTCGCCCGCAAGGGAGATTACGCTGGCGCCAGCGAAGCCTTCAAAAGCCTGCTGGAGGATTATCCCAACGGCCAGTATGCTCCCAACGCCAACTACTGGCTGGGCGAGATCGCACTGGTGCAGGGCAATATAGAAGAGGCGCGCCAGTGGTTTGTGGCGCTGCTCGATGGTTATCCCAATTCCAGCAAGGTCTGGGATGGCCGCTACAAACTGGGCACTGTCTATCACCAGCTGGGGGATGATGCCAAGGCCAAAGAGCTGTTGCAGCAGGTGGCTGGCAGTGATGCCCGTGCTTCCGGCCTCGCCGAGAAGTACTTGCAGCAGAACTTCCAGCAGTAGCCAGTAGCTGCATTTTTCGCAACAACATTCCCCGTATCAGTACTGCCTATTCCGTAGCACGTTACCGTCGGGGGTGCTGGTTTTGTGATCAAAAAAACTCTATGATCCCGCGCCCGGATGGCATTGTCATCCGGGCGTTTTTATGTGGACCGTCTTCCGAGCGCAGGGCGGCCACGCTGTAACATGGGCGTATGAGGACTATGGCCGCGACCGAAATTGACCTGACTGCAGAGTCCCTCCGTATCAGCGAACTGTTCTACTCCCTGCAGGGGGAAGCGCGGGACGCCGGTCTGCCCACCGTCTTTGTGCGTCTGACGGGCTGCCCGCTCCGGTGTACCTATTGTGACTCCGAGTACGCGTTTTACGGTGGTGAACGCATGACGTTGGCAGAGATTCTGCAAAAGGTGCAGAGCCATCCTGCGCGCCACGTATGTGTGACCGGTGGCGAGCCGTTGGCGCAGCCCAATTGTCTGCCGCTGCTTACCGCACTGTGCGATGCGGGCTTTGAAGTTTCCCTGGAGACCAGTGGCGCCATGCCGGTGGATAAAGTCGATCCGCGGGTTTCCCGGGTGGTGGACCTGAAAACGCCGGCATCAGGAGAGCAATCCCGCAACAGAATGGACAATATTCCGCTGCTTACTCGGCGAGATCAGGTCAAGTTCGTGATCTGTGACCGCGCTGACTACGAGTGGGCGAGATTCACCCTGGATCAGTATCAACTGCCGGAAAAGGTGGGCGAGGTGTTGTTTTCCCCCAGCTATGAACAGCTGCCGGCACGGCAGTTGGCCGAGTGGATTCTGGAGGATGGGCTGCCGGTGCGGATGCAGATGCAGTTGCACAAGCTGCTGTGGGGCGATATTCCCGGGGTGTAAATCCAAGCCCGGTGCAAGATTCGGAGAGAGTATTATGAAGAGCAAGAAAGCGGTGGTGCTGCTGTCTGGCGGCCTCGATTCCGCCACCGTATTGGCAATGGCCAAAGCCGAAGGCTACGAGTGTTACGCTTTGGGTTTTGACTATGGTCAGCGGCACAGCGCCGAGCTGATGGCGGCGCAGCGGGTCGCGGCAGACCAGGAGGCCCGTGAACACAAGGTGGTAAAGCTCGACCTTAGAGTCATTGGTGGCTCAGCGCTGACGGATGACAGCATCGACGTGCCGGAGGAGGAGACGGGTGGCATCCCGGTAACCTACGTGCCGGCGCGCAATACGGTATTCCTGTCCATTGCCCTCGGGTGGGCGGAAGTACTCGGCGCTCAGGATATTTTTGTGGGTGTGAACGCTGTTGACTATTCTGGATACCCGGACTGCCGACCGGAGTATATCGAGGCGTTCGAACAGATGGCCAACCTGGCCACCCGCGCCGGGGTGGAGGGCAATAAGTTGAATATCCGCGCGCCCCTGATGGAGATGAGCAAGGCCGATATCGTGAAGCGTGGCACCGAGTTGGGGGTCGATTACAGTCTCACTGTGAGCTGTTATCAGGCGCAGCCCGGCGGCGCGGCCTGCGGTCGCTGTGACAGCTGCCGGTTGCGTGCGGCGGGCTTTGCCGAGGCGGGTTTGGCCGATCCCACGGTGTATGCGTAGTGGGTGTGTAACCCCTTCAAATTGTTAGACATTTTTTTGTCATCGGGACTTGTGTTTTCAGATTAGATCCGTAAGATACGCAGCTCCTCACAGCGAGGGGGATTAAGGGTCGTTAGCTCAGTTGGTAGAGCAGTTGGCTTTTAACCAATTGGTCGCTGGTTCGAATCCAGCACGACCCACCATTTATCCCCTTCCATAGCGTGTCCATGTTCTACCAAGTGGATCGCTATGCAGTCTGAACAGAGGTCTTCAATCAGAAGATTTCTGGCTTTCGATGGGTCGTTAGCTCAGTTGGTAGAGCAGTTGGCTTTTAACCAATTGGTCGCTGGTTCGAATCCAGCACGACCCACCATTTCCTCTTTTATCCCATTATCCATCGCGCTTTATACAATTCCGTTGTCGTCTCTGGTTCTATCGCTGTTTTCAGGTTTCTTTCCTGAACAGACGGTTGCTCAAAAGGCTGATACAGGCGCAGCGCTTTCGACGTTACACTGTCCAAACCAGCGAAATTTTTTCAGCGCGTTATAATGCCGCTCTTTTCCGGCAGTAGCAGATACGTATGACCGATAGTAGTGAGAAAATTGCTTCTTCCAGCCCGATTGATGCGCGGGACTTTGTTCAGGAATACCTGGCGCATCCCGGTGCGCAGCAATACAGTGAAGAAGAGTTGAACCTGTGGCGGGAGCGCATCAAGCGACTGCTGAAAGAACAGAACGCGGTGCTGGTCGCCCACTACTACACCGACCCGTTGATTCAGCAGCTCGCCGAGGAAACCGGTGGCTGTGTTTCTGATTCCCTGGAAATGGCCCGTTTTGGCGCCGAACATCAGGCCGATACCCTGATTGTCGCCGGGGTTAAGTTTATGGGGGAGACCGCCAAGATTCTTACGCCCAACAAGCGGGTGTTGATGCCGACTCTGGAGGCGACCTGCTCCCTGGATCTGGGGTGTCCTATTGATGAGTTCTCCGCATTCTGCGATCAGCACTCCGATCGTACGGTGGTGGTCTATGCGAATACTTCGGCTGCGGTGAAAGCCCGTGCCGATTGGGTGGTGACGTCCAGTATCGCGCTGGATGTGGTCGATCACCTGGACTCCCTGGGAGAAAAGATCCTGTGGGCGCCAGACAAGCACCTGGGCAGCTATGTGCAGAAGCAGACGGGTGCCGATGTGCTGCTGTGGGACGGCGCCTGTATCGTGCACGAGGAGTTCAAGGCCAAGGGTGTTGCAGATCTGAAGGCACTTTATCCGGAAGCTCTGGTGCTGGTGCACCCGGAATCTCCGGCCGCGGTAGTGGAGTTGGCGGATGTGGTGGGCTCCACCTCCCAGATCATCAATGCGGCCAAGACCCGTCCTAACAAGCAGTTTATCGTCGCGACGGACCAGGGCATTTTCTACAAGATGCAGCAGCAGTGTCCGGATAAAGAGCTGATTGTGGCGCCTACGGCGGGCTCGGGGGCCACCTGTCGCAGCTGTGCCAATTGTCCGTGGATGGCGATGAACTCGTTGGAGAATCTGTGTGGTGTGCTGGAGCGGGGCGACAACGAGATTTTTGTCGACCCGGAGCTGGGCAAGCGCGCAATGATGCCGTTGCAGCGGATGCTGGATTTCCGCAAGCCATTAGATTGATTGTCTTTAGCTGGCTCTGTAAAAGTGCTCTGAAGCTGGAGTGGTGGCGGCAAAGCACTGGGGGCGGGTTTTCAGGAGCGTTGTAAACCCATCCCTGGGCGCTTCGGCGCAAACATCCTGTTTGCGACGATCCTGAAAATCCGCCCCCAGCACTCTGCCTTAAATTCTAACGGTGTTACTTCGAAAGTGGATGGTTGTTGGGTGCCGCCAAGGGACCCGTCCAATACCTGCCGCGAACTATAGCTCTTTCGCCTTCTGCTGCATCTTGATCACATCCTTCATGCGCTGCTCGAGAATCGCGTGGGTCTGGTAGTCATTTTTCGCCAGGCGGACGCCGTGGCGGAGATGCTGCAGGGCTTTGTCGAACACGCCGTTGAGGATGTAGTACTCCGCCCGCGCCTCATGCACGCCGATAATATCCCCTGCAAGACCGTGTGTTTCTGCCAGCAGGTACCATACCGCGGGATCTTTGCGGCGCACACGGCTGTGCTTCTTGAGAATACGCTCCGCGGCCAGATAGTTGCCGGCTTTGAAGTGCGCATTCGCAAGGCCCATGATCAGCGCGTGATTTTTGGGGCTTTTGTCCACCGCCTGCTGTAGCCGCCTGGTTGCATTGGTGTAATCGTGGCGCGTGAGATCGATATCTGCCCGCGCGAGGACGAAGGCGTCTTTATCCGGCTCCTTGTCCAGCAGGGGCTGCAGGGTTTCCAGGGCGGTATCCGGCTTGCCTGCGGCATTCTGGGCCAGTGCGAGGCCGTAGCGGGCGGCATCTTCGTTATCGTTGATGCCGCGCAGTTCCGCCTGGAAGCGTTTTACGGCCTGCTGCGGCGTGGCTTCCGCATTGACCCGGATCCGCGCGCGCATCAGGTGGTATTCGCGGCTATCCCGCAGGGGGATTTTCTCCATGCGGTTGGCGCGCAGTTTGGCGTCTGCAATCCGTTTCTCTGTGACTGGGTGAGTGAGCAGGAACTCCGGCGGACGGCGGTAGTAGCGGGTGGCCTTGAGCATCTGTTCGAACATTTCCCCGGCTGCCTGCGGATCCATGCCCGCCTTGGCCAGGGTCTCGATACCGACCCGGTCCGCTTCCTGTTCATTCTGGCGTGAGAAGCGCAATTGGCTGTCCAGAGCCGCCGCCTGTGTTGCGGTCATGGCGGCGAGGCCGGCATCGCCACCGGCGGTTGCTGCCAGCACCAGGGCGCCCAGCATGCCTGCCAGAGTGGGAATGGTGCTGTTGCGCTGGGCCTCGAGGGAGCGGGCGTAATGGCGCTGGCTCAAGTGCGCCAGTTCGTGCGCGAGCACGGACGCGAACTGATCTTCGTTTTCCGCAAACAGGAACAGGCCGGTGTGAACACCCACTACGCCGCCGGGGACCGCGAAGGCGTTCATGGTCTCATTTTTGACCACCACCACGTCGAGGGACTTGTCCTCGAGTGGGCTGTGTTGTGCCAGGGATTTGAGGGAGTTTTCCACATACTGCTGTAGCAGTGCGTCGTGGGAGGTGGCTACCTGGCTGCGGAACATGCGCAGCCACATCTGGCCGAGCTCTTTTTCCCGCCCGCGGGATACCAGGCCACTACTGGAGTCGCCCAGCTCCGGCAGGCGGATATGGTGGTCGTCCTGGGCGGTTGCGCCCAGCGGCGCACCGCCCAGCAGCAGTCCGAGGGCGAGCCCACGGGCAAGCGCAACGGATCCATTGACCAGCCGCTGCCATCGATCGGTGGCGGAGGAGATGAATTTGGAGTAATTATCGGTCATATTTCAACTGCGCCTGCCGGTAATACCTACCGCTAACACTATACGTAACCCTGTGAGACTGTCGAGGTTTTGATCAGCGTTACTTGAAAAGGTTCTGCCCTTTGACCGCTTACGGCCGTTATAATCCACGGCTTTACCGATTTTTACGCTTTTGACCTCTTAATTCTGTACTCTCCGTTCACCCTTGGGTTCACAGCTCGGTACAACAGCTCGGTACAACGGTGGCGCAATGACTGGATCAGACAAACAGGCCATGACGGCAGCGCGGGATTGGGACTCAGCATACAGGGTAGATGCCCGCGGGCTGCCTTGCCCGCAGCCATTGCTGGCCATGCGCAGAGCGCTGCGCCAGCGGAGTCCCGGGGAGCTGTTACATGTGATTGCGACAGATCCCGGTTCAGAGGCGGATTTCGCAAGTTTTTCCCGTTTGAGCGGGGTGCCGCTGTTGCGCAGTGAACGCCGCGGCGATGAGTATCACTACTGGCTTCAGGCCTGATATCGAATACGGCGGTGAAAAACCGGCAGGAGAAACAGTAAAAGTATGTTCGCGATTGTACGTAGTTGGATTAATCGCTATTTCGGCCAGGAAGAGGTGGTCATCCTCAGCTTGCTGCTGGTGGCGGCTCTGGTAGTGCTGGCAACCCTGGGGGAAGTACTGGCGCCGGTGTTGGCGGCATTGGTGATCGCGTTCCTGTTGCAGGGGATGGTACAGCGGCTGACATCCTGGAAGGTGCCGCACTGGCTGGCGGTTACCATCGCCTGCCTGGTACTGGTGGGAACCATCGTCGCACTATTGTTCGTGGTGTTGCCGATCATCTGGCGTCAGGCGGTGCGTCTGTTCTCCGAGTTACCGAACATGATCGACCGAGGTCAGGAACTGTTGCTGCTGTTGCCGGATCGCTACCCGCGACTGGTGAGCGCGGCCCAGATCGATGAGATATTCAATACCCTTGGCAGTGAACTGGGGTCGCTGGGACAGACCGTGGTCACCTTCTCCATTGCCAACCTGCCAATCCTGGCGGCTTTTCTGATCTATGCGGTGGTGGTGCCGATCCTGGTATTTTTCTTTCTCAAGGACTCCCGCAGACTGCTGGGTTGGTGCGCTTCTTTTCTGCCCCACCAGCGTCCCATGTTGCGCCAGATCTGGTATGAGATGAACGACCAGGTGGCGAATTATGTGCGCGGCAAGGTGATTGAAATCGCCATTGTGGCGGTGGTGAGTTATGCCGCCTTCCTGCTGCTGGATGTGAACTATGCCCTGTTACTGGCGGTTGCGGTGGGGCTTTCGGTGCTGATCCCGTATATCGGTGCCGCCGTCGTCACTATTCCGGTGGCGGCGATCGGCCTGTTCCAGTGGGGCTGGAGCAGCGAGTTTTTCTGGCTGATCTTCGCCTACGGCATGATCCAGCTGCTGGATGGCAACGTGCTGGTGCCGATTCTGTTTTCTGAGGCGGTAAACCTGCATCCGGTGGCAATTATTCTTGCGGTACTGGTATTTGGCGGTATCTGGGGTTTCTGGGGCGTGTTTTTCGCTATTCCGCTGGCAACCCTGTTCAAGGCCATTCTGAACGCCTGGCCCACCAGTGAACACCAGGCCGAGTGGCAGGCACGGGAAGTGCTGGAACCCCCGGAACCGGGGCCGGATGCCTGATCGGGCTTACCCGGCCTGCTTGGTTCATGCTGTTCCGCTCATGAGTAATGGTCGGGGATTTGCTAGAATTTGCCGCCGTAATCCCCCCGCGGGGCAGGGAGCCTCTGACGCGGGCCCGGGAATTTCTGAATCGGGGACTTCTGAGCAGGTCCTCGGTGGTGTTCTCCCTTCCGTACCCCTGAAATCACACCTGTATTTAGATAGGAAAGATCCATGAGCCTTGCTGACAAAGTACTGGCGGTCAACAACGATTTGCCCATCCGCACCGACAAGCCTGTCCACAGTGGCAAAGTGCGCTCCGTATACTGGCTGAGCGAAGCGGACAGTCGCCGCCTGATCGAAGAGAAGGGCTATCCGGTAACGCCCGATGCGCCGCTGGCGGTGATGGTGATTTCCGACCGGATATCCGCGTTCGATTGTATCTGGAAAGGTGAGGGCGGTATGCGCGGGGTGCCGGGTAAGGGCGCTGCGCTGAATGCGATTTCCAATCACTGGTTCCGGTTGTTCAAGGAGCAGGGGCTGGCGGACAGCCATATTCTGGATATTCCGCACCCGGCGGTGTGGATTGTGCAGAAGGCGCGCCCGGTAATGATCGAGGCCATTGCCCGCCAGTATATTACTGGCTCCATGTGGCGCGCTTACAGCAAGGGCGAGCGGGAATTTTGTGGTATCGAATTGCCCGACGGTCTGCGGAAAGACCAGAAGCTCCCGGAGTTGCTGATCACTCCCTCTACCAAAGGTATTCTCAGGGGGATCCCCGGGGTACCGGAGGCGGATGATGTCAACATTACCCGCCAGAATATCCAGGATAACTTTGCTGCCTTCAACTTCCGCTCCGCGGATGATATCGCTCTGTATGAGAAGCTGTTGAAAGAGGGATTCGATGTGATCTCTGCGGCGCTGGAGAAAGTGGATCAGGTATTTGTGGATACCAAGTTCGAATTTGGTTACGTCACCGATGCCGCGGGCAATGAAAAACTGATTTATATGGACGAGGTGGGGACGCCGGATTCCTCGCGAATCTGGGATGGCGAGCAGTACCGCAATGGCCAGGTTGTGGAAAATTCGAAAGAGGGCTTCCGCCAGGCGCTGCTGAACCACTTCCCGGACCCCGATATTCTGCTGAACAAGGATCGTATGGATGAGCGCGAGGCGCTGGCGCGGGACAATGAACTGCCGGAGTCCATGCTGAAGAATGTCTCCGCGACTTACGTGGGGATTGCGGAAAAAGTCATTGGTGAAAAACTCGAGATCTCCGATAACCCGAAAGCAGAAATCATCCAGGTGCTTCGGGATGAGTATGGTCTGATTGACTGAGTTTGTTCCTGAAGAAAAGAGCCGGCCACTGTGCCGGCTTTTTTGATACCTGCCACAATTCGCCATAATTGACCCTCCTCCTGCCCGGATCCTTCCCGTCCTCTGCCCGATTGCCCCGGTTTAATGTCTCCATCAACCCAGATTGTGGAGGCCCCAGTGAACCGTCCTTTTTTTCATCCCCCGCGTATTGATCGCGAACTGCTGATTTTACCGACCGACGAATACTATCGCCGTCGCAACCGCAGGCGCCATGGCGGAAGCTGGTTGCTGTTTCTGGTAACCATCATTGCGGTACTGGTGGCCGCGGTGGGTGCGCGTGCACAGGAGATGGTGGGGGAAGAGACGGTCTCCATCAATGATACCGGCAGTGGCGATCTGCTGTTCAAAAGCCAGCAACCGGGGCGCTACAAGCCGGCGTTACACCTGGGTACAGAAGTACAGGTGAACGTACGTGGTCTCGCTGCAGAAGTGACACTGGAGCAGAAATTTACCAACCGCAGCGATCAGTGGCAGGAGGCGGTCTACGTGCTGCCACTGCCGGAAAACGCCGCCGTCAACGGACTGGAAATCCGTATTGGCGAGCGGCGCATTGTGGGAAAAGTGCGCGAACGGCAGCAGGCGCAGAAGATCTACAAAGAGGCTCGCGCTGCTGGAAAGCGGGCGGCGCTGCTGGAGCAGCAGCGCCCCAACCTGTTTACCAGTCGCATCGCCAATATCGCACCGGGTGAGAAAATTTCCGTGGAGGTTCGCTATTTACAGACGCTGCGTTTTGATCAGGGTAAATTCAGCCTGCGCCTGCCTACCACACTGACACCCCGTTATATTCCCGGCACTCCCATCGCGGAAGAGCAAACCGTCGGGCTCAATTCCCATGGCTGGGCACTGCCGACGGATCAGGTTGCAGACGCCGATAAAATCACGCCCACCATGATGCCCATGCAGGAACTGTCCGCCACTGGCAGTCATCAGGTATCCATTTCTGTAGATCTGGGGATGGGGCTGCCACTGGCAGATATTTACAGCCCCTACCATGAGATTGATTTCAATCGACAGGCCGAACATCGCTATCGGGTAGTACTGAAAAACGGCCATTCAAATATGGATCGGGATTTTGCCCTCTACTGGCGACCGCAAACCTCCGCCATGCCTTCCGCCGCCCTGTTTGCGGAGCGGGGTGGGGAAAGTGCGGCGGGGGATCATTTTCTGCAGCTGCTAATGTTGCCCCCGGACAGCGGTGCTGCGGTAAGCAGGAAGTTGCCAAGGGAAGTGATATTCGTTGTGGATACGTCCGGTTCCATGAGTGGTAGTTCAATACGTCAGGCTAAAGAGAGTCTGTTGCTGGCATTGAATCGACTGGGCACCAGGGACCGGTTTAATGTGATCGAGTTCAACAGCCAGTATCAGAATTTCTATCCTAGGCCGGTCCAGGCCTCGGCCGAAACTGTTCAACGTGCCCGTGATTGGGTGGAATCCTTAGAGGCGCGCGGCGGTACGGAAATGGCTCCGGCCCTCAAGGAGGCACTGTCGCAGCAGCTGAGTGATGAACCCGGTGAGCTGGTTCGACAGGTGGTATTTATTACCGATGGGGCCGTCGGTAACGAGAGCGCGCTGTTCGAGATTATCCGCCAGCGGTTGGGGCAGGTGCGGCTGTTTCCCGTGGGCATCGGTTCTGCGCCCAACAGTCACTTTATGGCGCGCGCTGCGGAATACGGGCGCGGTGCCTTTGTGCAGATTGGTGACCTGAAGGAAGTGCAGCAGCAGATGCAGAGGCTGTTCGCCAAACTGGAAAATCCACTGGTCACCGATCTGCAAATCCGCTGGCCGGCGGGGCTGGTGGTGGAAGCCTACCCGAAAAAACTGCCAGACCTTTATCGTGGAGAGCCGGTACGATTGATTGCCCGGGTGGAAGGCGATCTGCCAGGGAGGGCGGAAGCTGGAAATATTGAGATCAGCGGCCGTCTGGCTGGCAAGCGCTTTCGACGCAACCTGTCCCTCGCTGGTCTCGCGGTCGACTCAGAGCAGATGAGTATTGGCAGCCTGTGGGCGCGATCCAAAATTGCCGCATTGCGTGCCGAGCAGCGGGCTCTCCCTGGAAGCGGGAATTCCCTCAAAGAGCAGATCCTGGCACTGGCGCTGAATTATCAGCTGGCCAGTCCCTATACCAGTTTTGTGGCCGTGGAAGAAACGCCGGTGCGCCCTGCGGAGGCGGATCTACAGTCGTCGCCGGTGCCTAACGCCGTCGCCCGTGGGCAGGTGTTGCAATCTGGTGCCTACCCATCCACAGGACTCGGTATCTACGCGCACATGCTGATGGCAGTGCTGTCGTTGACGGTGGGGTTGGTATTGCGCGGGCAGCGTCGTCTGCGCAATCGCTTACGCGGATTCAGTTGTAGAAAATGCGCTGCATATCTGGCGCGGACAGCGCGCCGATGGCTGCGCCGTCGTGTACCGGATGTACGCCAGCGGCGCTCGCGTCTGGAAGCGAAGCTGAAGTTGGCGAACGGGGGCATGCGGTGAAAGTCTGGCGGACGCTTTCGTACCTCCTTATTGGTGTGGGACTCTGGCAGCTGGCAGCGAGCTCCTGGATGCTGGTCAAGGCGGAGTTGTCGCAAATACTGATTGCCCGCGCCTGGTCTCAACAACTCACTACCGGAGAGCAGCGAAAACCCTGGCCCTGGGCGGATACATGGCCGGTGGCCAGCCTCCAGCTGGGGCAGGAGGCACCGCTAATGGTATTGGCGGGCACCAGTGGCCAGGCGCTGGCATTTGGCCCGGGGTTACACGAGGCCTCCGCGCTGCCGGGGGATCCTCGCCAGGCGCAGCAACCCCGCACCACGGTCATCGCCGCGCATCGCGATACGCACTTTCGCGGGCTGGGCCGATTGCAGCCCGGAATGGAAGTACATTTACAGGAGGCAAACGGACGTTGGCAAAGATTCCGGGTTCGGCACACCGGCGTTGTGGATAGCCGGCATTCCGAGTTGCCGGTTTTTTCCGAGCGTGGACTGCTGCTGGTGACCTGTTACCCGTTTAATGCATTGGATGCCGGCGGTCCGCTGCGTTTTCTTGTTTACGCGGAGTACCTCGGTGAAGCAGATCTGGTTCAGCTGTAAGAGAAGGGGTTCTGTTGTCGGTCGTGGTGTGCCGTTCGAACTGCCTCTTTATCCCTTATTGTCTGTAGGTTTCTGAGGGGGCGAAGCGACCTGTAGAAGGTCGGTGCAGACTGCCTTTGTGGGCGGTTTGACCTTGCACGCTCGTGCCCACAATAGTACGCACCTCTGCAAAAGTGTGACCAGGGGCGTACTTTTGGACTCAATTTTGTCACCCTATACCCGTCTTTCTCCATCATTTATTCCGCTAAAATGCCTGTTTGGCAAATATTTGTTTTACAATTTGGTTTTAATTGTTACTAATCGTCCTGTCTGGAAAAACCTTTGTAGTAATACTACAATCGCCCCCGCTTGAGCACTTGCATCCCGTTTTGTCGGCGTCCGACAGGTCGCATTTCTGATAAAGCGGGCTTGGATTCAACGCCGAATTCAAAGTCGAGCCGGTTTACAGGAACCTCCGAAAGGGATTCCGGCCGGCGGTATTCAGGTCGCACAGTCCCTCTGAATTCACCGTCAGTGTCGAAATACTGAACAGTGAGCGCTGCTTTTCCGCCACTCGAGGCGGCAAATTGGCGCATTCAGTGACGAGCGCAGGGGGCTTCCCCGGTCTTTGGGGTACTGTTGCGGCGCAAAAATTCTGACGATAAAAACACCGACTCGACGTCGCATATTCGCCGAGGAGCATTTGATGCACGAAGAAACCGATAACCAGGAAACGCAGGAATGGCTGGACGCGCTGCAGGCGGTCATCCGCTTCAGCGGCAAAGAGCGCGCTGCGTTCCTGCTGAAACAGCTGTCTGACCGCGCCACGAACATTGGCGTTCAGCTGCCGGCGGCCATCACCACCCCTTATCGCAATACCATTCCGCCGGAAGCGGAAAAGCGGATGCCAGGCGACCTGTTCATGGAGCGCCGCATCCGTTCACTGATTCGCTGGAACGCACTGGCGATGGTTGTTCGCGCCAACTCCAACAGCGATAGCCTCGGTGGCCATATCGCGAGCTTCTCGTCTGCGGCGACGCTGTACGATGTGGGCTTCAACTACTTCTTCCGCGGCAACGAGGGCGAAGAGCGCGGCGACCTGATCTTCTTCCAGGGCCACAGCGCGCCGGGTATCTATGCCCGCTCCTATCTGGAAGGCCGCTTCGATGAAGAGCAGCTGGACAACTTCCGTCGCGAAGTAAACGGCAAGGGCCTGTCCTCTTATCCGCACCCGTGGCTGATGCCGGAATACTGGCAGTTCCCCACCGTATCCATGGGCCTGGGGCCGATCCAGGCGATCTACCAGGCGCATATCATGCGCTACCTGTCCGCCCGCGGTCTGTCTCCGCGCGGCGATCGCAAGGTGTGGGCATTCCTGGGTGATGGCGAGTGTGACGAGCCGGAAACCCTCGGCGCCATCTCCATGGCCGGTCGCGAGAACCTGGAAAACCTGGTGTTCGTGGTCAACTGTAACCTGCAGCGTCTGGACGGCCCGGTCCGTGGTAACGGCAAGATTGTGCAGGAACTGGAAGGCGTCTTCCGCGGTGCCGGCTGGAACGTAATTAAAGTGCTGTGGGGCCGCCTGTGGGATCCGCTGCTGGAGAAAGACGACAAAGGCCTGCTGCAGAAAGTCATGGACGAGACCGTCGATGGCGAGATGCAGAACTTCAAAGCCAATGGGGGTGCCTATACCCGCGAGCACTTCTTCGGCAAATACCCAGAGCTCGAGGAGATGGTGAAAGACCTCTCCGATGACGAAATCATGAAGCTCAACCGCGGCGGCCACGACCCGTACAAGGTTTACGCGGCATACGCAGAAGCCATGGCGAGCAAAGGCAAGCCCACCGTGATTCTGGCGCAGACCGTAAAAGGTTACGGTCTGGGTGCCGCGGGTGAAGCGGCCATGGATACCCACAACGTCAAGAAAATGGACACCGAATCGCTCAAGCGCTTCCGCGACCGCTTCGCGATCCCGATTACCGACAAGGAAATCGAGGAAGTCCCGTACTACCGTCCGGCGCCCGACAGCCCGGAAATGAAGTATATGGCGGAACGCCGCAAGTCCCTGGGTGGCCCGGTACCGTCCCGCAGTACCGAAGTGGCGAAACTGGAAATCCCGGAACTGGACGCATTCAGCGCGCTCACCAAGGGCTCCGGCGACCGCGAAATTTCCAACACCATGGCGTTCGTACGCGCACTGTCGGTGTTGGTAAAAGACAAGAAGATGGGCAAGAACGTCGCGCCCATCGTGCCGGACGAGGCCCGTACCTTCGGTATGGAAGGTCTGTTCCGTCAGCTGGGTATCTACTCCTCTCAGGGGCAGAAATACACCCCGGTCGACCACGGCCAGATCATGTATTACAAAGAAGACAAGAAAGGCCAGGTACTGGAAGAGGGCATCAACGAAGCCGGCGCCATGTCCGCATGGATCGCACTGGCGACGGCCTACAGCAACCACGGCGTGCCGATGGTGCCTTTCTACATCTATTACTCCATGTTCGGCTTCCAGCGCATCGGCGATCTGGCCTGGGCGGCGGGCGACATGCAGGCGCGCGGCTTCCTGATCGGCGCCACTGCCGGCCGCACCACCCTGAATGGCGAAGGCCTGCAGCACCAGGACGGACACAGCCTGGTATTGTCCGGCACTATTCCGAACTGTAAGAGCTACGACCCGGCTTTCGGTTTCGACCTGGCGGTAATCATCCGTCACGGCCTCAAGGAGATGTACGAAGAGCAGAAAAACCTGTTCTACTACGTCACCATCGAGAACGAAAACTTCGTACAGCCGGAAATGCCGCAAGGTGTCGAGGAAGGCATCATCCGCGGTATCTACAAGCTGGATGCCAATTCCCGCAAGAAAGGCAAAGGCAAGGCAGCGAAGAAACACGTACAGCTGATCGGTGCCGGCTCCATTCTACGCGAAGTACAGGCGGCGGCAGACCTTCTCGCTGACGAATTTGGCGTAACTTCCGACGTGTGGAACCTGACCTCCGCTACCGAAGCGGCCCGCGAGGGCCAGGACGTGGCGCGCTGGAACATGCTTCACCCCACGGAAGAGCCGCGCAAAGCGTGGGTTACCGAGCAGTTTGAAGGGAACGAGGCGCCGGTAGTGATCTCTACTGATTACATCCGCGCCTACGTGGAGCCTCTGCGTGAGTTTATCGATGGCGACATGATCGCGCTCGGCACCGACGGCTTCGGCCGCAGTGACAGCCGCGAGCAGCTGCGCCGCTTCTTCGAAGTGAACCGCAACTACGTGGCCATCGCAGCGCTGAGCGGCCTGGCGAAGCAGGGTGTGATCGAAGCCAGTGAAGTGGCGGATGCGATCAAGAAGCTCAACATCGACCCGGAAAAAGTGAATCCGCGTCTGGTCTAAACCCGCTGTTAAGGAATAAGGCAAAGCATTATGGCAAAACAAGTCATTAAAGTGCCTGATCTCGGCGGTGCCGATCAGGTCGATGTCATTGAAATCGCGGTCGCGGCCGGAGACACGGTCGCCGAAGAGGATGCGCTGATTGTAGTGGAGGGCGACAAGGCCTCCATGGACGTTCCCGCACCCGTTGCCGGCAAGATCCTGAGTATTTCCGTCAAGGAAGGTGACAAGGTTTCCGAAGGCGACGTTATTGGCGAAATCGAAGTGGAAGGCGAAGGCCAATCCGACGACGACAGCGCTGAAGAACCCGCGGAAGAAAAATCCGAGGCACCCGAAGAAGCGGCATCCGAGCCGGCCGAGGAGCCCTCCAAAGAGGCATCTTCCGCTGGTGGCGAAGAGAAGGAAGAGGAGCTCAAGGTCCCGGATCTCGGCGGTGCCGATGCCGTCGATGTGATCGAGATTTCCGTTTCCGCCGGTGACGAAGTGGAAGAGGGCGACGCCCTGATCGTTGTTGAAGGCGACAAAGCGTCCATGGACGTACCGTCCTCCGCTTCCGGTACCATCGTTTCCATCTCCGTGAAGGAAGGCGACAAGGTTTCCACCGGTGACGTGATCGGCAAGATCAAGACCCTTTCTGCGGGCGAGAGCGGTGGCGGTGAAGCCGCGCCAGCCAAATCCAAATCTGCAGAATCCAAGCCTGCCGATGCGCCGGCACCTGCGGCCGCGAGCGAAGCGGAAGCTCCGCAGGAAGCGCCCAAGCGCGATCCGCACCTGGAGCGGGACCTCACGGTTTCTGCCGAGGTGTATGCCGGCCCCGCGGTGCGCAAACTGGCGCGCGAGCTGGGTGTGACCCTGAACAAGGTCAAGCCTACCGGCCCGCGCAACCGCGTTACCAAGGACGACCTGCACGCCTACATCAAAGAGCAGGTGAAGAAGGCGGAAAGCGGTTCTGTTGGCGTTGGCGGAGGTATCGGTATTGCGCCAATGCCGGAAATCGACTTCAGCCAGTTCGGCCCGGTGAATGTGGAGCCCATGAGCAAGATCCACAAGCTCACCGCGGCGAATATGTCCCGCAACTGGCTGAACGTGCCTCACGTCACCCAGTTCGACGATGCGGACATTACCGAGCTGGAAGATTTCCGCAAGGCGATGAAAGCCGAAGCAGAGAAGCGCGGTGTGAAACTCACTCCGGTGCCGTTCCTGCTGAAAGCCGCGGCGGCTGCGCTGCGCGAAGTGCCGAGCTTCAACGTATCCCTGCACAACGATGGCGAGCACATCGTCAAGAAGGACTACGTGCACATCGGTATGGCAGTGGATACACCGAAGGGCCTGATGGTTCCGGTAATCCGAGACGTAGACAAGAAAGGCCTGTACGAGCTGGCGGAAGAAGCCACTGCGATGGCGATTGCTGCCCGCGATGGCAAGCTGAAACCCCGCGACATGCAGGGTGCCTGCTTTACCATCTCCAGCCTCGGCGCCATCGGCGGCACCGGCTTTACGCCGATCGTCAACGCGCCTGAAGTGGGTATTCTCGGTGTTTCCAAGCTGGCCATTCGTCCGGAATGGAACGGCAAGGAATTCGAGCCGCGCAAGATGCTGCCCCTGGCACTGTCTTACGACCACCGCGCGGTGAACGGTGGTGACGCGGGTCGCTTCCTGACCTACCTGGCTGGTGTGCTGGCCGACGTGCGTCGACTGCTGCTGTAATACCGGCTGTGGTCATCAGTAAAAAAGCGCCAGGCGGGAAACCGTCTGGCGCTTTTTTTTGCTTATTAAAAAGACGGAACCCTGGTGGCAAAGTGTGCGGTGCCGTTTTGCGTTATCGTCGCCAGAATTTTCTTTTTGACTATTTCTGCGCCGATATTTTTGTTTGTATTTTGATCGGTGGTGGTTTGGTGCGCAAGGCGGCTAAACTGAAAATATCGGATCTATCCGCGTGGACCGCAAGATAGCGGATACCGAAAAAGAAAGTGGTATCGAAAGAAATATGAGGTAGTCGTACCATGAAGCGTACAGGGATGGCCGTTGTAGCACTGGGCGCGGTGTTACAGTTACAAGGTTGTATATTCGCCCCCTATGATGATGAACAGAACACTGACCCGTTCTTCTACTCTCCGGTTGAAAATTACCAGGGGGGAGAGTTTGTGGAAGCGGGAAACTATATGCCCAGTAACTCACTGTCAGCCAGACCAGGTCGCCACTGTGCAATTGAGTCCAGTGATAGTAATGTGGGGTCGCCGTGCTGGTTTTTCCCCGTGATGCGTGTTTACTGATCCGGATCTGCAGCGGCGGCGAGTGAGCTTGGCAAAGTACCAAAGAGCGTGCAGGAGGGCACCATGCGCAAACGAGCGATGATATTTTCCCTGATGGCGGCAGCGTCATTGATGTCGGCCTGTGGTACCAGCAGCGTGCGCGATCAAGTGGTCTACCCTAACAGTGCACCCATCCCCCGTGCACCGGCGCACACCGAGCAGAAAACCAATTACGACGGTTGTCCGGGTGATGCCGAAGAGTTGGCGCCCGGTTCCATTTGCCCGGCTACGGCCCAGTGTTATGAAATCTCCGGTGGGCGCCGCTGTATCGTTTACGAAAAGTAAGCATGGGAAACCCGGAGACTGCCCGCCGCGTTACCGCGGCGAACGGTCTGCGTTGAGCTTCCTGAGTCGGCAATTATCGATTCAGGTTCATATAAAAGGTTCATGGAAGGAACCCCCTATGAAACAGCGCTGGATACTTCCCGCCGCGGTGATACTCGCGGCGGGCTGCAGCAACACCACCAGTATGGATGGATTCTGGTGTGACCTCACCGGCACGCCCACTACCTACGTACAGTCTCCGGTACCCGCCTATCTGGCACCGGCCTATCCCCGCAACTGCTTCGCCGGTGACACGCAGGTGCCCACGGCGCAGTCCTGTCTGATGGACGATGCGGTGTGCTACCAGCTGGATACCGGCGCCTGGTGCACGGCCGGCTGACAGGCCCAATCGCGGCAGCAGGGCGTATCTCAAGGATCGGGATGAGGAGCGCCGCACCTGATGCGCGGGTTGCTGCGCATCATCGTCAGCCGTTGGCTGCCGCTGCGACCTGTTCCTGCTGCGGTACTGGTTCCTGCTTTGGCACTGGTTCCTGCGTTGGCACTGGCGCAAGGTGCGGCTGGTGCCCCGCCAGCTTGCGCAGCGCCACATAGAACACCGGCGTCAGCAGCAGGCCGAAAAGCGTCACGCCGATCATGCCGGTAAACACCGTGATGCCCATGGCGTTGCGCACTTCGGCGCCGGCGCCGCTGGCCATCACCAGCGGCACCACCCCGGCGATAAACGCCACCGAGGTCATGATGATCGGGCGCAGGCGCAGGCGGCAGGCTTCCAGCGCGGCGCGCACCGGGTCCAGGCCTTTTTCCAGTTCCAGTTCGCGGGCGAACTCCACGATCAGGATGGCGTTCTTGCACGCCAGCCCCATCAGTACCACCAGGCCCACCTGCACGAATACATTGTTGTCGCCGTCGGTCAGCCACACGCCGAACAGCGCCGCCAGCAGACACATGGGCACGATCAGGATCACCGCCAGCGGCATCACCCAGCTCTCGTAGAGCGCCGCCAGCACCAGGAACACCAGCAGCAGCGCCAGCGGGAATACCAGCATCGATGCGTTGCTGCGGTTGACCTGCTCGAAGCTGAGATCGGTCCACTCAATGGTCATGCCCGCCGGCAGCGTCTGCGCCGCCACCCGCTCCACGGTTGCCAGCGCCTCGCCGGACGACAGCACCGCCGGGTTGGACTGGCCCAGCAGGTCCGCGGCCGGGTAGCCGTTGTAGCGGATCACCGGGTCGGGGCCGTAGCTCTGCTTCAGCTGCACCATGGTGTTGATCGGCACCATTTCGCCGCGGTTGTTGCGGGTGTAGAGATGGTCGATATCCGTTATCTCGTCGCGAAACGGCGCGTCCGCCTGTGCCATGACCCGGTAGGTGCGCCCGAACTGGTTGAAGTCATTGATATACAGGGAGCCGAAATACAGCTGCAGTGTGCCGAACAGGTCGTCCAGGCGCACGCCCTGGGCCTTGGCCTGCAGCCGGTCCACCTCCGCGTCCAGCTGCGGCACATTGGCCTGGTAGGAACTGAAGGGATAGCTGAGCCCCGGCGTCTGGCTGAGGGCGCCGGCCAGTTCGTTGGTGGCGGTCTGCAGCTCGCCGTAACCGGCGCCGGTGCGGTCCTGGATGTACATCGAGTAGCCGGAACCGGCGCCGAGTCCAAAGATCGGCGGCGGCATAAAGCTGACCGCAAACCCCTCCTTGATACCTGCGAGCTTGGCATTCAGTTCTGCGGCAATTTCCTCGGCACTGCGATCGCGCTCGCTGAAATCGTCGAACAGCACGAACACCGTACCGACGTTCGGCGTGTTGGTGCGCTGCAGTGCATTGAAACCGACAAAGGCGGCGGCGTGGGACACGCCTTCGGTTTCCTGTGCCAGTTCACTGACGCGCCGCGCCACGGCCTCGGTGCGATCCAGCGAGGCGCCCTCCGGCAGCCGGATACTGCCCACCAGGTAGGTTTTGTCCTGAGTCGGGATAAACCCGCCGGGCACCTGATTGAACATGAATACTGTACCCGCCAGTAGCAGCGCGTAGACCGCGAACACCAGGCTGCGCCGGTTCAGGCTGCGGCCTACAAGGTGCTGGTAGCGTTCGGCGTTCTTGTTGAAGAAGCGGTTGAACGGGCGGAATATCCAACCGAACAGACGATCGATCGCGCGCGCGGGCAGGTCCGGTCGGGCGCCGTGGGGCTTCAGCAGCGTCGCCGCCAGTGCCGGTGACAAGGTCAGTGAATTGACCGCGGAGATTACCGTGGCGATGGCAATGGTCATGGCGAACTGGCGGTAGAACTGGCCGGTGATACCGTCCAGGAATGCCATGGGGATAAACACCGCGCACAGCACCAGGCTGATGGCGACAATCGGCCCGCTCACCTCGCGCATGGCCTGGTGGGCGGCGGCCAGCGGTTTCAGTCCCTCCTCGATATTGCGCTCGACGTTCTCCACTACCACGATGGCATCGTCCACCACGATACCGATCGCGAGTACCATGCCGAACAGGGTCAGGGTGTTGATGGAAAAGCCCAGCAGCTGCAGCACCGCGAAGGTGCCGATGATCGACACCGGCACCGCCAACAGCGGAATCAGCGACGCGCGCCAGGTCTGCAGGAACAGGATCACCACCAGTACCACCAGCAGCACTGCCTCCAGCAGGGTTTTGATCACCGCCTTGATCGAGGTGCTGACAAATACCGTCGGGTCGTAGGCGATCTCCCATTCCATCCCCTCCGGGAAGTGATCGTCCAGCTCGGCCATTTTCTCGCGCACCGCCTGTGCGACCTCCAGCGAGTTGGAGCCCGGTGCCTGGAAGATCGGCAGGCCCACAGCCTGGCGACCGTTCAGCAGCGCGCGCAGGGTGTCCTCCGATGCGGCCAGCTCGACACGCGCGACATCCCGCAGGCGCGTGATCTCGCCGTCATTGCCGGTTTTCAGCACCACATCGCCAAATTCCTCGGCACTTGTAAGGCGCCCCTTGGCGTTGATGGAGATCAGAAAGTCGTTTTCCCCCGGCATCGGCTGGGCGCCGATCTGGCCGGCGGAAACCTGTACGTTCTGCTCGCGCACCGCACTGGCAATGTCGGACGCGGTTACCCCAAGGGCCGCGGCTTTCTGCGGGTCCACCCACAGGCGCATGGCGTAGTCGCCGGACCCGAACAGCCCCGCCTGACCGACGCCGGGGATGCGCGCCAGTTCATCGCGAATATGCAGCACCGCGTAGTTGCGGATATAGGTCGCGTCGAAGCGGTCGTCCGGAGAAATCAGGTGTACCGCCATCATCAGGTTGGGGGACTGCTTCTGGGTGGTGACACCCTGGCGGCGTACGTCTTCCGGCAGCCGCGGCAGCGCCTGGGAGACCCGGTTCTGCACCTGCACCTGGGCCTGGTCCGGATCTGTACCCAGCTTGAAGGTCACGGTCAGCGACAATGTGCCGTCACTGCCGGCGACGGATTTCATGTAAATCATGTCCTCCACACCGTTGATGGCTTCCTCCAGCGGTGTGGCGACGGTTTCGGCAATGGTCTTGGGGTTGGCGCCCGGGTAGCGCGCGGTCACCGCGACACTCGGCGGTACCACTTCCGGGTATTCGCTCACCGGCAGCACCGGAATGCTGATCAGACCAACCACGAAGATGATGATCGACAGCACCGAGGCGAAGATCGGCCTGTCGACAAAAAATCGGGAAAAATTCATACAGAGTTACCCCGTGTGCGGTGGCGGAAACCGCACAGAAATTTGAAAATCAGTAATCTTTTTGGCGGGAGGGGAAAACGTTCAGCGCCCGGCAACCTGTTGTGCGGTTTTCGTCCCGCGCATCTGCACCAGTTGCGGCTCAACCGGCATACCCGGGAACAGGATTTTCTGCAGGCCGTTGACCACCACCCGCTCGCCGGGCTGCAGTCCGCTGCGAATGAGCACTCGTTCATCCTGCTCCGGGCCGGTCTGTACCTCGCGGCGCTCGGTGAGGTTCTCCGTATTTACCACATACACGTAGCGCCGGTCCTGATCCGTGAGCACCGCTTTGCGGTTCAGCAGCAGCGCGTCCCCGAGTTGCTCGATCGGCATCTGCACGCGCGCGAACTGCCCGGGCCGGAAGCTGCCCTCGGGGTTGGCCACCAGGGCGCGGAACTGCATGGTGCCGGTGTGGCTGTTCAGGCGGTTGTCGATAAAATCCAGTTCGCCAATATGTGGGAAGCCACTTTCACCCACCAGCCCGATATGCACCTGAGGGCGCTGTTTAAGGGTGAAAAATTCGCGGCTGCCGGCAAAGCTGGTCTGGTCGCTTTCGAAATAAACATACATGGGATCGACGGACACCAGTGTGGTCAACAGTGTCTCGTCGGCACTGGCGAGGTTGCCGCGGGTGATCTGCGCTCGGCCCACACGGCCGCTGATGGGCGCCTTGACCTGAGTGAATTGCAGGTCCAGACGCGCGCTTTCCAGCGCCGCTTCTGCAGCACTGACGGCGGCGCGGTCGGATGCCAGTGCGGCCTGACGCTGGTCGTTTTCCTCGCGGGAAATGGCGCGGCTCGCCAGCAACTGGCTGGCGCGTTGCGCGCGGCTTTGACTCAGGGCCAGTTGGCTGCGGGCGCGGGTCAGCTCCGCCTGCGCGGCGCGCTCGCGCGCACGGTAGGGGCGAGGATCTATCTCAAACAACAGGTCCCCGCGTGTTACCAGTTCGCCCTCGGTAAACGCGACCTTGTCGATATAACCGCTGACCCGTGCGCGCAACTGCACCGTTTCCGGTGCCGCCACTCGTCCGGTAAAGTCGTTCCACAGGGTTGCCGGTTCCGCGCTCACTTCCACCACCTCCACGGGCATGGGCGGCGGCCGCTGCCCTTCCGTATCGTCGGCATTGCATCCTGCCAGTAACAGGGCCGCGAGACCGATCAGGATATGTTTTGGCATTGGGTGCTTACTCCTTTACTTGAGTGGGGAGAACAGCTCCCCACCGGTGGCATACCCTAGCGGTTCAGCGGTATCCGGCGGTATCCGGTTACTACCGGCTGATTGCCTGATTCTGTATTCCTGCCGATGTTGCCGGCCGGTCGGACTCCCGCTCCCGTCACCGGTATTTTCTGCGGTGTAATTTTTTACACTGTTTATGACCGCCCGTGGAGTAGTGCTTTTGTCACATTTCGAGAGCGGCTTGCATATTACTGTCCGGTGCTTGCCCAATTCTGCAAAGTTCTAAGCGGCTTGCCTGAAACTCCGTATACTGGCCAGCGGTCTGAACGGTTATCCGGAGGGGTGTATGGCAGGGGAGCAACGCGGCAACGCTGTGGAGCGGGAACTGGAGATCGCGCGCAAGGGACTGGTGCGCAATATTCTGCGCTGGGTGCCAGAGGTGGGGATGATGAATCCGTCCGTACTTGCGGGTGTCGGCCTGATCCGCTCCGATGAGGCGACTACCAGCTGTATTTCCAGCGTGTACGAGCCCTCCCTCGGTTTCATTGTTCAGGGTGAAAAAAGCTTGCAGCTGGGTGACAAGGAAATCACCTATGGACCGCTGAATTATCTGGCCTCCTCGGTGCACCTGCCGGTATCGGCGAGGGTGGTGAAGGCATTGCCGGAACAGCCGTACCTGGCCGTCAAACTGGTGGTGGAACCCAAGGAAGTGACCGATCTGATTCTGGAGCTGGGAGAGCAGACGCCGGCGTTGGAGGCGGACTTCCACTGCCCGGAAGTGAACTGCGGCCTGTGCATGGCACAGATGGATATCGGCTTGCTGAATGCGGTGATCCGCTTGCTGAATCTGTTGGACAGTCCCACGGATGTGCCGGTACTTGCGCCGCTGGCGCGCAAAGAAATTCTTTACCGTGTGCTGATGGGAGAAATGGGCGCGCGCATTCGCAAATTTGCCGTGGCGGACAGCCAGGCCAACCGGATCTCGCGGGTGATCGCGTTGCTCAAGGACCACTTCGCCGAGCCGCTGCGCATTCGCGAACTGGCGGATCGGGCCAACATGAGTGAGTCGTCCCTGTACCACAGTTTCAAGCAGATCACGCGGATGTCGCCGTTGCAGTTTCAGAAAAAACTGCGTCTCCACGAAGCGCGCCGGTTGATGCTTAGTGAGGGATTGGAAGCGGCCTCTGCCAGCTACCGCGTGGGTTACGAGAGCCCGTCCCACTTCAGCCGCGAGTACAGCCGCATGTTCGGCGCGCCGCCGCGCGCGGATGTGAACAAACTGCGCGGGGAACAACGGGTGCCAGCCTGATTTTTGCCATTAATCCGACGGGGACGGCCTGCTACCGGGAAAAACAGAGCTCTCAGTGCGGCCCGTTTTCCGTTGGCCAGGGCAGCCACAGGCTGACCTGCAATCCGCTACCGCGACGGTTATGAAGTCTGACCTGGCCACCGTGGGCTTCCGCGATTTCACGGCACAGTGCCAGGCCCAGCCCCACGCCCTGGGGCTTGGTAGAGAAGAAGGGCAGCAGCGCCTGCTGTAAGACCTGGTCACTCATCCCGCAACCGCGGTCACTCACACTGATTAACTGACCGTGCACATCGGTCTGAATGCCCAGGGTAATTTTATCTTCTGAACTCCCGGATTCGCTGGCATTTTTGAGCAGGTTCAGCAGCGCCTGTTCAATCTGTGCGGGGTCAAAATAACCGGGGCGTGCGGGCAGATTTCCCGATAGTTCAAACGGCTGCAGCGGCTGCAGACGATTCACCAGCGACTGCCATTGCACGGTTTCGCAGGCCGGTGGTGGGAGTTTGGCGAAGCGCGCATAGCCCTGAGTAAAAGCGGTCAGATGCCGGCAGCGCTCGGCGATCACTTCAAAGACGCCGGCCAGTTGCTCCGAATGGAGTTTTTCTGACAGCAGCTTGCCGCTATGGGCCATGGAGGAAATAGGAGCGAGGGAGTTATTCAGCTCATGGCTGATCAGGCGGATGACCTTCTTCCATACCTGTACTTCTGCCCGCGTCAGCTCCCGCGTCATTTCCCGCAGCAGGATCAGGCGGTGTTTTTGTGAGTTGAGTACAAAGGTGCTATTGCTGATGTGCAGCGTATGCGTGGTTTCGTTGACGAGGTAGCTGGTAAGCCCATCCTGTTGTTGTTCGATGGCCTGTGCCAGTTCTGGCGGGCAGTGCGGCAGGATCTGTTCCAGCAGGTGGCCCTGCAGTGGCTTGCCCGCGTGCAGCAAATGGCGGGCACTGGTGTTGGCATAGATAATGTGTTTGCTTTGGTCTATCAGCAGCAGCGACAGGGGAGAGCTCTGGATGACGGTATCCAGTAACAGCTCCCGCTGGTGAATATGGGCTCTCTCCTGACGCAGGATTTCCCCCACCTCGTTGTACAACGTTGCCAGTTGTCCCAGCTGATCTTTGCGATTCAGGGCAAGTGAAATGGAGAAGTCGCCGTCGCGAAAATTCAGCAGGCCACTTTCAATACTGTCCAGCGCGCGATTTAAATTGCGGGTAACTGGCCGTATCAGTATGAACGCCAGAATGACGGCCAGCAGTAGACCGGCGCTCCAGGCCAGCCGGGAATCGCTACCCAACCATAGGAGGAGCAATGGAGTACCAGTGCCCAGAACGACCGAGCCGAATACCACCGCAAAAATCTTGCCTTCCAGGGAGGGGCGCAACATCAGTAACGACAACCGTAATTAATAGGGAATACCGTATTTATCCAGGCGGCGATACAGCGCCTGGCGGCTGAGACCGAGCTCGCGCGCGGCCTGTGCAATTATGCCGTCACAACTGGCCAGGGTCTGTTCCAGCAGCTCACGGCTGGGCTCAAAGTTGTGCTCGGGCATTTTCTGCCGCTCTTCCTCGGGGAGTGCCAGGGTTTCTTCTTCTACGGTATCGCCCCGAGTGAGTACGGCGGCGCGCTGCATGACGTTCTGGAGTTCGCGCACATTACCGGGCCAGGAATAGCGCGTCAGTTTGTGCTGCGCCGGAGGGCTCAATTGCTTGCCGGTCCCGGCGAGAAATGCGCGGGCCAGAGGCAGGATGTCTTCGGTGCGCTCGTTCAGTGCTGACAGTTTCAGTTCGATCACATTCAGGCGGTAAAACAGATCCTGTCGAAAGCGGCCGTCGGCGATCATCTTCTCAAGATGACTGTTGGTGGCGCTGATCACGCGCACATTGACCTTACGGGTCTGGCTGCTGCCGAGCCGCTGGAATTCCCCTATCTGCAAAACCCGTAACAATTTCACCTGGCCGCTGGCGGAGAGCTCGCCAATTTCGTCGAGAAACAGGGTGCCGCCGTCGGCGGCCTCAAAGCGACCCTCACGGGTTTTGTTGCCGGCGCCGGTATAGGCGCCGGCCTCGGCACCGAACAGCTCTGCCTCCATCAAATCTTCCGGCAGGGCGCCGACGTTGACCTTGATATACGGGCCATCTTTGACACTGGAGTTGGCCTGGACGATATCGGCAATCTTCTCTTTACCTGCTCCGTTGGGGCCGGTAATCAGTACCGGCACATCGGAGTGGGCTACCTGGGTGGCCATTTCCAGCAGTTTCTGTAGCGCGGGGCTGCGGTAGACAATGTCCTGCAGGTCGAACTGTTGCTGCAACTGGTCACGGGCCTGCTGTTCGCGGCTCTGGGTTTGCCGTTGCTGCTGTTGCAGATCGTGGAGTTCCAGCAGGTTCTTGATGGTGGCGATAAGTTTGTTGTCGTCCCAGGGTTTACCCACATAATCGGCGGCGCCGGCCTTGACCAGTTCCACCGCCATTTCCAGCTGGGTCCAGGCGGTAAGCAGGATGACCGGGATATCCGGCTGCAGCTCGCGCAGGGCGAAAAACAGCGCGCGGCCCTCTTCGCCGGAGGTGGTATCGGCGGTGAAGTTCATATCCTGGATGACGAGGCTGATATCGGGATTTTCCCGCAACAACTGCAGGCCCGCCTGGGGCGTGATGGCGCTCAGGGTCTGGATATCGTGCAGGGACAACAACAGGGACAGGGCAGAGATAATGCCGGTGTTGTCGTCGATAATGAGTGCTTTGTCCAACTCGCGCTTCCTGTTGCGGTGGTCACTTAATATTTTCTTAGCGGTCCTGCGCCCGATGGGGTTTTGCGGGCGCAGGATCTTCGCTTTGAACAATCGGCTTCTTAAACGCTTCGAGTCGCCATCGCCGGCGAAATATTTGCCGCGCGCAACGCCGGCACCAACGCGGCCGCCAGACTGACCGCAAGCAATATTACCGCACATACTGCCAGCATCGGCAATGGCATTGCCGGCTGGGAAAACTCGCTGACCATCAACTGGTTGATGATCAGAGCCCCGGCGGTGCCGAGCACCAGACCGGTGGTTGCAATGACCGTATTCTCCACCAGGTAGTAGCGGCTGATATTGGCCCGTGTTGCACCCAGCGCCCGGCGCACACCGATCTGTTTGGCGCGCTGGTTGATCCAGAAAATCGTGAGGCCGACGATGCCCAGGGCCACGATAAAGGTGAGCAGGGTCATTACGGCAGACAGAACCTTGACCATGATGTTGTCCGCAACGTAGGTACTGGCCAGTTTTTCTGTCAGAGTTTCCAGGTGAATAACCCTTTGCGGATCGCGCTCTGAGAGCTTGGTTTCCAGCTGCTTGAAGATGGTATCGCGCTTGCCGGGTTCCGTTCGGACCAGGTAGCGTTTGTGGTTACCTTCAACCAAGAGCGGGTGGAATACCACATTGCCTGCCAGAGACCAGCTGGGCCAGGCGCCCAGGTGGCGTTCGACAATACCAATGATCTCGATCGGCTTGTCGTCGTTGCCGTGATACAGGAATTTGCCCAGCGCACTCTCCTCGGGAAAGGCCTGTTCGGCGAACCGCTGGGTTACAATCGCTACATTTGCACCACCGCTTTCGTTGGAACCTCTCACCCGCATTTCGTCTAGACGGAAGTTGCGACCTTGGATCAGGTTCAGCCCGAGTGTATTGATAAAGTTTGGATCCGTCTGGTAATAATTGGCGGTTACATCACCAAGTTCAGCATTCGGCTCGAGAAAATAACCGCTGGCTGAACCGGAACCGGATACCGGGATCTGGTTAGTGACCGAGGCATCAACCACGCCGGGCATGGATCGCATCATGTCCAGGTCGGCGCGCACCGCGCCGGCCATATCGTAGTTCGTGGGAACGGGCATGAAGGTAATTGCAATAATGTTTTCGATATCCATACCGGTTGGGCGCGCCATACTGGTAAGGCGATCTTTTACGATGACGGTGGCGTTGCTGACGATGGCGAGGGTGAGAGCCAGTTGCAGGGCGATTAGCAGCGCGGCCACTTTGTTGCGCCAGAGGGCGGACAACATGGGTTTCAGTTCAAACATGGTTGATTCCTCTCCAGCTTATTGGGTTTTCAGATAAACAGATGGGTTGGTGCGGCTGATGCGCCAAGCCGGGTACAGGCCTGCGAGCAGGCTGGCGAGAATAGCCAGGCCTACAGCGGCGAACATCATCACCCAGTCCATTGTGGCCACTTTGTCCATCTGGCCCATGGCCAATGTCCGAAGTCCGCTAAGCCCGAGCATTGACAAGCCAATCCCCAATATACCTCCGAGCACTCCGATACAGCCACTTTCTATCAAGTGTTGTGAAAAGATGGCGTTGCGACTGGCACCCAGAGCGCGCCGAACACCAGCTTCCGGCGCTTTGCGCAAAAACTTCGCCAGCATCAGAGCTACGGCATTAACCACGCAAACAAGCAAGAACGCGATAGCGGCCCACCCGAGAACTCGGTTGTCATTATCCAGCACTTCATTCAGGACTAACCACTCGGATGGGGGGGTAAGTACAAAATTTAATGGCCGCTGAAATCGACCTTGTTCCTTCTGTCCCCGGATATAGCCAGTAAGAAACGCTTCATAGTTTTCTTTTTGCTGTTGGTTCTCAAGCTCTACCCAGTATTGGATCCATACGCCTTCCCCCTGTAGAAACCCTTCATATCCGTCTAGGCCGTTGTCGCCTGAATTCCAGCCATTAGTGTTGCCCCAGCTATGAATTTCCAGTTGTCTATGTAAGCCGAAAGGCACAAATAGTTCTTCTGAGTCTGAGAATGGATCATTGTTGAGATCATATACTTTGGGAGAAGGGTTCCATTGATCAATAACGCCGACGACGGTGAATGGCATTCCATTGAGCTCAACGATACTGCCAACACTGTTTTCTCCACCAAACAGTTTTTCATTGGTACGCTTGCTTAAAACAACAGATTTTGTCGGCGAGGTATCTGCCTTATGTTCCCAGGTTCCGCCATAGAGGAATGGCACATCAAATAGCGCGAAAAAGTCTCTTGTCGTGACTCGTGTTTGTGCGGTAAACGGTCGCGCGTCAGTATTTTCCCGGGTTACAGTGAAGCCGAAGCGGTGCATGGCCACCTGACGGGTTGGAATATCAGAGCGCAGTAGTGCGGTGGCGTCCTGATAGGTGAGTTGGTAGGGGATTTCATTATTGCTCCGCGCAAACCCTTCGTTGGGATCCCAACTGTCCAGCTGGACTGCATAAAGTACATCGTTTTTATGGGCGAGCGCATTCTGCGACATCATGTAGTTGAGTGTCAGTACGGTCATGGAGGCTCCCACGCCCACGGCGATGGCGGCGATCATAAGCGCGCTTAATATGGGGGTGCCCCGCAGACTGCGCATGGCGAGGCTGATGTAATAGCCGATCATTTCGCTTTCCTCGTTATTATTTCGCTTATGCGGTGGCAGTTTCTTCAGGGGCGATGCTCTGGCGCAGGTCGGATACCTGGCCGTCGACGATTTGGATATTGCGCTGGGCGCGGCGGGCGAGATCGGGATCGTGGGTGACCATGATGATGGTGGTGCCCCATTCGTTGATGAATTCCAGCAGTTCCATCACCTGCCGCGCCATCAGTGAATCGAGGTTACCGGTGGGTTCGTCCGCGAGCAGGAAGCGGGGTTCGCCGGCGAGGGCGCGGGCGATGGCGACACGCTGTTGTTGTCCGCCGGAGAGCTGTGCGGGCAGGTGTTTGGCGCGGGCCGAGAGGCCGACCTGCTCCAGGGCTCTTTCGATACGGCGGCGGCGTTCTTTGCCGTTGAATCCACGGTAACGCAGGGGGACGTCGATGTTGTCGAACAGGTTGAGGTCGGGGATCAGGTTGAAGCCCTGGAAGATGAAGCCGATTTTTTCGTTGCGCAGGCGGGAGCGGTCGCGGTCCGAGAGGCCGCCGACTTCCTGGCCATCGAGCAGGTATTCTCCGTCGGTGGGCGTTTCCAGCAGGCCGGCGATATTGAGAAAGGTGGTTTTACCGGAGCCACTGGGGCCGGTGACCGAGACAAATTCCCCTTCGTTCACTTCCAGGCTGAAATCCCGTAGTGCATGGGTTTCGATGGTATCGGTACGGTAACTTTTGCGGATATTGTGCATTTTCAGCATGGTGGATTTCCTTGTCTTCGCAGTTTTTGTTTGTGGTTTCTGTAAAGCTTCATGGCGGCGCTGCTACCGATTGTTGTTTGCGAGCCCCGAGCTGGGCGCCCCCCCGTTAACCCATCCATGGGGGCTCTTCCGCGAGGTCCCTCTCGCAGAAGGTCTCGCAAACAACAATCGGCATCAGCGCCTTCGCATCTAAGTTCTGTAGGGTGGATAAGCGAAGCGCATCCACCACCCGGTTAATCTTTCAGCGCAACCAATTGCGCCTTATCCAGTTCGTCCGCGGAGGAGGTGATAATCCGGTCGCCTTCTTGCAGGCCGGAAACAATCTCGACCTGATTCAATCCCAGCGCGCCAATGGTGATCGGTACCTTCACCGCCTGTTGTTGATCGTTCAGCTTCCACGCAAAGCGCCCGCCGGTCTGGTCTAGGAATGCGCCACGTTTCACCAGAATCACGTCGCTGCGGTTTTCCAGCAGGATGCGGGCGGTGAGGCGGAGGTTCTGGCGCAGGTTGGTGGGCTGGCCGTTGGTGAAGCGCACGCGGGCGACGACCTGGTTGTCGATCACTTCCGGGGCGATGGCGGTAATCTCGCCGGGAAGCCGGGTGCCGCCCATATTGATTTCCACTTCCATGGCGAGGCCGAGATCGTCGGCGTAGTTTTCCGGTACCGCGGCTTCCAGTTCGAAACTGGTGAGATCCACAACCGTGAGTAGCGGGATATTGGCGGCAACGGCGGAGCGCTGTGTGGTGGCGAGGCTGCCGATGGTGCCCTTTACGGGAGAGACGATCTGCAATTCGTTGACCTTGCGCTGGAGTTCTTCCATCTGCAGTTTTTGCTGATCGACCTGTAACTGCAGGGTCTGGGTTTCAAAGCTGAGGGCCTCGTTCTCCAGTTGCGAGTTCTGTACTGCCTGCCGGTACTCCAGTTCCGCGCGGGCGAGGTCGTCGCTGGCTTTCTCGAAATCCAGCTGGGAGATGATCTGCTTTTCCATGGAAAGCTCGGCGCGTTTCAGCTCGCGCTGGGCAGCGGTGAGGTTGACCTTGGCGAGGTCGGCTTTCTGGGTATTCTCAAGACGCTGCCGCTTGGCCTGAATCTTCTGCCGCGCCAGTTCCACACTCAGCTTGTTGAATAGCGCACTCTCCTGGGCGAGCTGGTTCTGAAGCTGGGGGCTGTCCACTTCTGCCAGCAACTGCCCCTGACTGACCAGGTCTCCGGCTTTGACCGCAAACTTGACGATCCCCTGTGCCGGACTGAACAGCGTCGGGCTGTTAGCGGCGACCACCTTGCCCTGAACTACCAGGTCCCGCACCAGGTCACCGCGTTCCACGGCGGCGATATTCAGGCGCGACAGCGACAGGCTGGCATCCACCGCATTGCTGCTTTGCCAACTCACTAGCCCCCACACTACAAACGCCACTGCACCGGCGGCAATACCGGCGCGTTTCAGCAGGCGTGGATTCTTCCACGGGCTTTGCGGTTTGAGCTGGATATCCTGCCCGGAGGTATCTCTGATCATTGTTCACCCAAGTTTTTGAAGTCGGTGTTATCTGCTTATGCCACTGTGACGCGGCGCTTTTGGCTGCCGGATGCAAACTGGAATATTTGGTTGCAATAGGCTTATCGCAATCGCCGTGCCAAGCTGGGAGTAATGTTTAAGTCATTGAAGTTAAAAGAAAAAATTCTTTTGTAGTTCGCGGGGCGCGGACGCCGGGTGTCCGCAAAAAGTGTCCGCTGCTCCGGTGTCCGGGGAAACGGACACGGGTAGGGACATGCGTCGGTCTGGAATGGAATGCCGGGATTTGGTGGGCATGGACCGCGAGAGAGAACCTCTTCCCCGTTCTTTCGGCAACGGGCCTGAAGACCTGGAATCCGCGCACAATCTTTTCAGCCTTCTCAAAAGGTTTTTTAGTCGGGTTTCCCTGTCAGGCTCTTCAGGAGATACACTGCACCAACACCTGTTGTCGTCTACCGGAAACGACTAGTGACCGAGGCCCTCCCCGGCGCTTGTGCTTCGCATCTGGTTTCTATACTTCGCAATTGACCTGCGTTAATGAGAGAACAATAGAGAGAATAATAATGACCGAACAGAAAGATCCCCTCGTACTCTCCTGCATCGATGGCTCCCGCTTCAGTGGTGCCGTCTGTGACTATGCTGCCTGGATTGCCAGCCGTGCTGACGCGCCGGTAAAACTCCTGCACAACATCGAAAGAGTCTCCACCCCGGCGGTGGCAGACCTTACCGGGAGCATCGGCCTCGGTAGCCAGGAGGAATTGCTGGGTGAGCTGACGACGCTGGAGCAGAAGCGTTCAAAGCTGCAGCTGGAGCAGGGCCGCCTGATGTTGGAAGATGCGCGCGCCCGGGCCGAACAAGGCGGCGCGGCGCAGGTGGTGACCTGTCAGCGTCACGGGAGCCTGATCGAGTCCCTGGTGGAGCTGGAGGATCATATCCGGGTGCTGGTACTGGGAATTCGTGGGGAGGAGCACGGTGAGTCTGACCGCGGGCTGGGCGCGCAGCTGGAATCCATCGTGCGGTCGCTGCACAAACCGATTCTGGTGGTGAACCGGGAATTCGCGCCGCCGAAATCCATCATGCTGGCCTATGACGGCAGTGAGGCGGCGCGCAAGGCACTGGATATGGTGGCCACCAGCCCGGTGTTCAGGGGTATCGAGTGTCATCTGGTGTATGTGGGTGATGCCGGGGAAGCGGTACTGGACGAGGGGGCCGAGGCATTGAGCCACGGCGGTATTTCCGTGACCAGTGCGAACCTGCAGGGCAAGACCGTGGAGGCGTTGATTGCCTACCAACAGCAGCACGAAATCGACCTGACCGTAATGGGTGCGTTCAGCCACAGCAAGTTGCGGGATCTGTTGCTGGGTAGTGTGACTGCGAAGATGCTGCTGGGGACCAATCAGCCGTTGTTACTGCTCCGCTGATCCTTTCCCGCAAAACCAAACTGGCCCGGAAGTACCGGGCCAGTTGATACAGTGAGATAGTCGTCGGGCTTAACCGGCCAGCCGGCTGTCCATGGCCGACGAGTTTGCCGCCTGCTCGACCGTCATGCCCGCCTTCTTGTGCGGTGTGGGATTCCCCTCTGCGTCCAGCGCCACAAACACAATCCGTTCCACCCGTACAATCAGGTCCCGGGTCTGCTTGTTGCGCATCTCGCAGTGCACCGTGAGCGAGGTGCGACCAATCCCGGTCACCTCAAATCCGAACTCCACAATATCCCCGCAAACCGCCGAGCTGACGAAGTCGATCTCCGACATCAGCTTGGTCACGATGTTTGCGGTGCCCATCTGGCACCCAGCGAAAATGGCCGCCTCCTCATCTATCCACGCCAGTGCCTGACCGCCGAACAGACGTTGGGCCGGGTTCAGGTCGCCGGGTTTTACAAAATGACGTGAGTAGTACTTCATGAGTGATTACCTCGTTGATTGGCCCTTGCCGGGCTACAGATTTCACCGCTTTCCCTGGCGGTCCCAAATGAGGCTGTGCATTAAGTGTGCCAATGGATTTGACACTTTCCTGTCGGAGTACGGAGAGGGGAACTGAAGGGAAGGTGCCTGCCGCCACAGGACCCACTACGAAGCGACTTACACTTCACTGTTAGTCATTTTGTACTTTTTTTGTTCGGTGCGCACTGAATGAGTGCAAACAGTGCGTACCAGATGTGGCTAAACTGGCCGCAACCCCTGATATTTTGGCCGTCAAATTCCGCTAGCGTGATGCGCCCCTATGGGCGTTACTCTCATCAGCCATTAGAATGACCCGCTTTGGTGGCCGACTGGTCGGCACGCCTCGATAGAAGAATCACCGAGAGGAGAGAGCCCGGCATGATCATCAAGCCGAAAGTACGCGGATTTATCTGCACCAACGCCCATCCGCAGGGCTGCGCCGCCAACGTGCGTGAACAGATCGAATACATCAAATCCCAACCCGCCATCAAAGACGGCCCCAAAAACGTCCTCGTAGTGGGTGCCTCTACCGGTTACGGCCTCGCCTCCCGCATCACCGCTGCCTTCGGCTGCGGCGCCAACACCCTCGGCGTCTTCTTCGAGAAACCACCGACCGAGAAGCGCACCGCCTCCGCCGGTTACTACAACTCTGCCGCCTTCGAAGAGGAGGCCCACAAAGCCGGCCTGTACGCCAAGAGCATCAACGGCGACGCCTTCTCCGACGAGATCAAGGCCAAAACCATTGAAATGATCAAAGAGGACATGGGCAAGGTGGACCTGGTGATCTACAGCCTCGCCTCGCCTCGCCGCAAAGACCCGAAAACCGGTGAGTTGCACTCCTCGGTATTGAAACCGATTGGCGAATCCTACACCGCCAAAAACCTCAATACCGACAAACTGGAAATCTCCGACATTTCCGTTGATCCGGCGAGCGAAGAAGAAATCGCGGCGACGGTCAAAGTCATGGGCGGTGAAGACTGGGAACTGTGGATGGACGCCCTCGGTAAAGCCGGTGTACTGGCGGATGACTGCAAAACCGTTTCCTATACCTATATCGGTGAAAAACTCACCTGGCCGATCTACGGCCACGCCACCATCGGCAAGGCCAAGGAAGACCTCGACCGCGCAGCAAAAGCGATTACCGACAGCGGCAATGCGGATGCCAACGTCGCCGTGCTGAAAGCCCTGGTTACCCAGTCCAGCTCCGCCATTCCAGTCATGCCGCTGTATATCTCCCTCGTCTACAAAGTGATGAAAGAAGAGGGCACCCATGAAGGTTGTATCGAACAGCTCTATCGGCTGTACACAGAAGGCCTGTACACCGACAGCCCGCGCCTGGACGATACCAACCGCTTCCGCATGGACGATAAAGAACTGCGTCCGGATACCCAGGCCAAAATTGAAAAACTGTGGCCGGAAGTGACCGAAGAAAACCTGTTTGAACTGTCCGATTACAAAGGTTACAGCGACGACTTCCTCAAGCTGTTTGGCTTTGGTGTTGAAGGCGTCGATTACGAAGCCGATGTCAGCCCGATTGTGGAAGCGGACTTTAAATAAGCCTCGGATGAGGCTCGCTGCGGAAAATTTCGGGCAAGCCGGGTAATGCTGTTCGTTTAACAAAGTAGTTACGAGCGAAGGTGGTGATGCCGGGTGTGGTCTTGCGAGACCGTCTGCGGCCAGGACGGCCGCAGCCGAGCCCCCATGGATGGGTTTACGGCGTGTCTCGCAAGACCACACCCGGCAGCGCCGCCGCCACTGCGTGATTTAAATGGAACGTGTTACGGGCTTGTTGAGCGTTTTTTGCTTCCCGTCCACTTTTCCTTCCATCCCTACAATTCCATTCCCCAAACCTGCATAATCAAAAAAATTTGATCCGCAGGAGCTGTATTGATGGAAACCCGCAAACTCGGAAAAACCGATCTTCAGGTCAGTAAAATCTGTCTCGGCACCATGACCTTTGGTGAACAGAACACCGAAGCGGAAGCGTTCGAACAGCTGGATTACGCCACCGCCAACGGCGTGAACTTTATCGATTGCGCAGAAATGTATCCGGTGCCGCCCAAGCCTGAAACCTACGGCCGTACCGAAGAGTTCATCGGCAACTGGTTGGCAAAGCGCGGTAATCGAGCGGAGCTGGTGCTCGCCAGCAAAGTCACCGGCCGCAGTGCGGCAAATTCCGGTGTCGGCCATATCCGCGGCGGTCCCCGCCTTGATCGCGCACAGATTCTGAAAGCCTGCGACGACTCCCTCGCGCGCCTCAAAACCGACTATATCGACCTGTACCAGGTTCACTGGCCGGAACGGCAATCGAATTTTTTCGGTAAGCTCGGATATCAACACGGCGAAGACGACGGCATCGCCATCAGTGAAACCCTGGATGCACTTCAGGAACTGGTAACCGCTGGCAAGGTACGTCATATCGGACTCTCCAACGAAACGCCCTGGGGCATGCACCGCTACCTGCGCCTTGCCGCCCATGGCAGTAAACCGCGTGTGGCCTCTATCCAGAACCCCTACAGCCTGCTCAACCGTACCTTTGAAGTAGGATTGGCAGAAATGGCCATTCGGGAGGAGTGCGGGCTGTTGGCATATTCGCCACTCGCATTCGGCACCCTGAGCGGTAAATATCTGGATGGCGCCAGGCCCGCCGGTGCGCGGTTGACGCTGTTTGAGCGGTTCCAGCGCTATACCGGAGAGCGCGCGGTGGATGCCACCGCTGAATATGTAAAGCTGGCCCGGGAGTACAGCCAGGACCCCGCGCAGATGGCACTGGCCTTTGTGACTCAGCAGCCGTTTGTGACATCCAATATCATCGGTGCCACCACCATGGACCAGCTGAAGCGCAATATTGCCAGCGCCGAGATCACCTTGAGTGACGATCAGCTGGCGGCGATCAACGAGATTCACGCGCGGAACCCTAACCCGGCCCCCTGATTTTTTTCTCCCGAACCGGCAAACTGGACAGCGTAGAACGAAAAACGCGCAGGCGCATCTATACTTCTGGTAGCAGCGGGCGGATTTCCGTCGCAAGCCCGTTGCGGCCTGAAAGTTAGCAGCCAGGGGAATTTCATGGATACCAGCCACCACACCCTCAATGATCTCTTCGCCCAGCTCGGCCTGAGTTCAGACGACGGCGCGATCGAAGACTTTCTCGAACGACACCACCTGTCCGGTCAGGAGGAACTGTCCAAAGCCGATTTCTGGAACGATGGGCAGCGCAAGTTCCTGCGGGATGCCATCGCCGAGGACGCCAACTGGTGTGAAGTTGTCGATGAGCTGGACGCGCTGCTGCGGCATTGATGGGTTAGTGACTGTATGCGTTGATATTGCGCCGAGCGGTCCCGGTTCAGTGGCGAGACCGTCGGAATTCGATGAAACCAGGCATAAAACTGAACGGAAGTGGACAGGTGAGCTGCGACAGTGGGAAAGCACCGCTATAATGCGCCGCTTTCATCCCGGTTGGCCGTTTGATACGGCCCGGCAACGATTCGCTGCTTGTTCACATCTAAACGTTCACTTCTATGCAAAAGCCCCATTTCCGTGTCGCTCTGCTGCACCCGCGCTACTGGCTCACCTGGGCCCTGTTCGGGTTCTGGTTTCTGGTGGCACAGCTGCCGTACCGCTGGCAGATGGCCATCGGTCGCGGTATTGGCAGCCTCATGTTGCGGCTGGCCAGCAGTCGTCGGCGCATTGCCGAGCGCAATCTGGCCCTGTGTTTCCCCGAGCTTTCCGATTCAGAGCGCGCGCAGCTGCTGCGGCAGAACTTTGCATCCAACGGCATTGCGCTGATGGAAACCGGTATGGCCTGGTTTCGCAGCAGCCGTTGGCTGCGCAAGCGCTTTACCATTGAGGGCCTGGAACACCTGCAGGCGCCTGCTGCCCGGGGGCAGGGCGTGGTAATGATGGCCATGCACTTTACCACCCTGGAAATCGGCGCCGCGTTTATGGCCATGAGTCACCCGGTGGACGGCATGTATCGTCCGCACAAGAACCCGGTTTACGATTACATGCAGCGCAAGGGCCGCGAGCGCCACGGCGAAGATTCCGATGTGTTTCAGCGCAAGGATGTACGCGGCATGATGCGGGCATTGAAGAATGGCCGCGCAGTCTGGTATGCGCCAGATCAGGATTACGGTATCAAACAGGGGGTTTTTGCGCCGCTGTTTGGTATCCCGGCTGCTACGGTTACCGGCACGTCGCGCTTTGCCCGGGCCGGGCGCGCGCAAGTGGTGCCCTACACCGTGACCCGCCTTGAGGATCAGGGGCGCTACCTGGTTCAGGTCTATCCGCCGATCGACGAGATCCCTTCCGGGGATGAGTTGCGGGATGCGGAGCTGGTGAACCAGTTTGTAGAGGCGCGTATGCGGGAGAACCCCTCTCAGTATATGTGGGTACACCGCCGCTTCAAGACGCGCCCGGAAGGCGAAGCGCCCTATTACGAACCGCGTAAACGTCGGCGGAAGAAGCGCAAAAAATAACCAGTTGGTGCGCCCGATCCCTGATTCGTGTGCCTGTGCAGTTTTGCGCTGGCATCGAACTGGCACGCTCAGTAACATACCGCATTCAAATTATGGCGGTACAGACCGGCTAAGAGCCGGCTGGAGAAGGAGTTGCAATGATTTCCGGCAGTATGGTGGCACTGGCCACACCCATGTACGCAGACGGCAGCCTCGATTGGGAGAAACTGCACGATCTGGTGGAGTGGCATATTGAACAGGGTACGCGCGCCCTGGTAGCGGTGGGTACCACTGGTGAATCCGCCACACTCGATGTGCACGAGCACCTGGAAGTGATCCGTCGAGTCGTAGACCAGGTAGCTGGCCGTATTCCGGTCATTGCCGGTACTGGCGCCAACTCCACTACCGAAGCCATTGAGCTCACGGCGACCGCCGCCAAATGCGGTGCCGATGCCTGCCTGCTGGTGACCCCTTACTACAACAAGCCGACGCAGGAAGGCCTGTTCCAGCACTACAAGACCGTGGCCAAGGCTGTGAACATCCCGCAGATCCTCTACAACGTGCCGGGACGTACCGCGGTCGACATGCAGCCGGAAACCGTCCAGCGCCTGAGCGCGATCAGCAACATCGTGGGCATCAAAGAAGCCACCGGCGATATGGAGCGGGCGCGTCAGATCCTGGGCATGGTGCCGGAAGACTTTGCGGTTTACTCTGGTGACGACGCCACTGCCATTGATCTGATGCTGCTCGGCGGTCACGGCAATATCAGCGTGACCGCCAACGTGGCCCCGGCGGCTGTGGCGCAGATGTGCGAAGCGGCGCTGGCCGGAGACGCGGAGAATGCGCTGGCGATCAATCAGCGTATCGACGTGCTGCACCACGCACTGTTCGTGGAAGCCAACCCGATCCCGGTGAAGTGGGCGCTGAAGGAAATGGGACGTATGGACAGCGGCATCCGCCTGCCCCTGACCGAGCTTTCCGCACACCACCACGACGCCGTGCGCGAAGCACTGCGTGGCGCCGGCATACTCTGAAACCGGAGGATACTGCCAGCCGGGGCTGAACCACTGGCGCCGGCGCTGGTCTGAGGACGCAGACTCGGTTTATAGACAGGGTTCGGCGTTGCGCCCCAGCGCTGCCAATGGAATGAAATGACAAGGTACCAATAATGACAAAATTGACCGCCGGAGCGGTTCTGTGTGCTGCGGTTACCACCCTCAGTGGGTGCGGAATCTTCGGAAACGAGGGCTTTTTCCGCGATCGCAGCGATGACTACCAGAAGTCTGAAAGCCTGCCACCGCTGCAGATGCCAGCGGGCGTTTCCTCCAAGCACCAGGAAGAACTCTACGAGGTGCCGCAGATCAGCGGCGAAGTGGAGCGCACTTCGTTTGTAGTGCCGCGGCCTCAGGCGCTGTCGGTCAACGCCGGCCTCGACCGGGTGAAAATCCAGAAGCTCGGCAATCGCCGCTGGGTGCTGGTCAGTCAGCCACCGGATCAAGTCTGGCCACAGCTGCACTATTTCCTGCGCAGCTCTGGCTTGCAGCTGGCCATGTCCGACGCCGGCGCCGGCATCATGGAAACCAGCTGGCTGACCTTCGGTGAAGACCCGGAGACCAAAGACAAATATCGCCTGCAGGTGGAATCGGGCGTACAGCCGGATACCACTGAGGTGCATGTGCGCCATATGGCATTACCTCTGGACGCGCCGGCAGATATGGAAGTGCAGTGGCCGGCTCAGTCCTCCAGCCCCGAGCGCGAGGGTTGGATGATCGATGAGATGTCCAATGCCCTGGCGGTAGACGATGCCGGCGCCGCGGCTTCCCTGGTCGCGCAGTCGATCGGTGGTGGCAAGGTTAAGGTGCAGGTAATGGAGCCGGCGGGTAAAGAGCCCTTCATTGCCCTCGACCTCAGCATGAGCCGCGCCTGGGCCACCGTCGCCCATGCCCTCAATGCGGGTGCTTACCGATTGCATCAGGAAGATGCCGACCTGGGTATCTTCTATGTCACTTATGACACCGATCGGGAGCTGATGGGAGAGGACGACGGCGGTTGGTTCTCCTTCGGCAGCGATGATGGGAAAGACAGTCTGGCTGCAAATGCAGGGCGCTATACCCTGCAGCAGGTACTCGCAAACATCGATGTAGATAATCAGGCCCAGCCGGCACTGTTTGCCAACCTTGAGGGCCTGGGTGGTGCGCCGGACTCCAAAATCCCGGGATATCTGGTGGTGGTTCGCGGTGCCGATGAGGCAGTAGAGGTACGTATCCGCAGCACCCGCGGTTTGCCATTGTCTCGCGCCAAGACCTCTGAGATGCTGATGTCCATCCGCCAGAACCTGATCTGACGGCAGGCACTCTGACAGTGGGCGCTCTGACAGAAGACAGTATGGCGATCAGATTTGCCTCCCTGGGTAGCGGCAGCAAGGGCAACGGCACTCTGGTCGCCAGTGGCGGTCACTGCCTGCTGGTAGACTGCGGATTTACCATCAAGGAAACCGAGCGGCGCATGGCGCGGCTCGGTCTCACCCCAGCGGACCTCTCCGCGATTCTCGTTACCCACGAACACAGTGACCACATGTCTGGCGTCGGCCCGCTGGCGCGCAAGTATCGGCTGCCGGTGTACCTCACGCCCGGCACGCTACGGGCGCGGGATATTGGCACCTTGCCACATACCGAGCTGATAGAAGGGCATCAGCCCTTCGCCATCGGCGATATTCAGGTGACACCGGTAGCGGTACCCCATGATGCCCGTGAAGCGGCACAGTTTGTGTTTCGCGCCTGTGGCAGAAGCCTCGGGCTGCTCACTGACCTGGGTACCATCACCCCCCACGTAGAGTCTCATTTCGGCGACTGCGATGCTCTGGTACTGGAGGCAAATCACGATCCGATGATGCTCGCCCAGGGGCCGTATCCTCCCTCGCTCAAGCGTCGTGTGGGCGGCGCCTATGGTCATCTCAGCAACCAGCAGGCGGCCGGGTTCCTGCAGCGGGTGGGCTGTGAGCGATTGCAGCATCTTGTGGTAGCGCACATCAGTGAAAAAAATAACAGCCTGCCCCTGGCGCAGGCCGCGTTGTCGGATGCGGTCGAACAGGTGCGCAACTGCATATTCGCCTGTCAGCAGGAGGGCTTTGACTGGCTGACCATTGATCCGGTTGAATAGACTGATGCTGGCCCCTGGCCCGCCCCGTTGCCTACAAGAACGACAAGGAATGACCAACGTGACCGAACAAGCATTTCTCTCCCATACCAACAGCGAAACTCTCTACGGCAAACCCGGGCTGGACCTGCTCGTGGTGGAGACCCGGCTGTGTAAGGCCGTGGTCGCCCTCCAGGGGGCGCAGGTACTGGAGTTCCAGGCCCGCGACCGCGCGCCCTTGCTGTGGGTAAGCCCGCTGGCAACCATGGAGCCGGGCGTGGCGGTACGCGGCGGCGTACCGCTGTGCCTGCCCTGGTTTGGAGAACATGCGGACCCCACCAAGCCTAAGCACGGCCTGGTACGCAATCAGTTGTGGCAGCTGCAGGAGAGCCGGCAAGATGATGCCAGCGGCGAAGTGGCGCTCCAGTTGCAGTTCGAGCATCCGGGAGACGACCTGTTCCCGACGCCATTTATCTGTACGCTCAGGGTGACGCTCGGGGAAAGCCTGGGCTTTGAGCTGGCGCTGGAAAATCGTGGCGACCAGCCGGCGGCCTTCAGTTGGGCGCTGCACAGCTATTTTGCGGTAGACGATGTTAGCACGGTAAAGGTAGGCGGGCTCGACGGTATAGAATATCTGGACAAAACCCTGGATTTCGCCCGCCACCGCCTGAGCGGCGAACAGACGTTTTCCGGTGAGGTGGATCGGGTGTTCGAAAGTGCCCCGGGCAGCCAGGTAATCGACACCGAGCAACCGATTCGCACCCGCAGCGATAACTGCCACACGGTAATTACCTGGAATCCCGGTGCGGAGCTGGCGTCCACCATCAACGACATCGGTGAACACTACCGCAACTTTGTTTGCGTAGAGCACGGCAATGCCTTCGCCAACCACTGGCAGCTGGCCGCGGGTGAATCAGCAAAGGCCGCACTGAAGCTTTCGCGCTGAGGGTTAGCAGTCTTCATTCGCCAGTGGGCCGAAGATCAGCGTGTTATCAGTTTCTGCAAGCTCGGCTGATCTCCGTCGGCGATCTTTGCCTCAGGCAAAAACGGTCACGGTCTGACGGGAGAGCGCCACCGGCTTGCCATCGGCATCCCAGATTTTCGCCTGAATCACTGCGTATCCATCCCCTGCCTGCTCGATTTCGGCCTGATATTGCCACCAGTCACCTGCGCTTCGCTGACTGAGCGGGTGACAGGCTTCCAGCGTCCAGGTGAGCGAGCTGGCCGGTGCCAGCTCGCTCAGCATCTGCAACACCGCCGGTGGCCAGGCGTCGATCAGTGCCAGCAGGTGGCTCACGGTAACTGGCTCGTCGCAATTCCTGAAACGCATCCAGCCGCCGAGGCGGGTTTCACTGATACCACTGAAAGGCAGGGCGCCCTCGGCGATACGGTAATCAAAGTGACGCGCGAACTCCGGCGTCAGGCCGTCGATATCCGGCAGCGCCTGGCACGCATCGGGGGCGGTAAATGCGGGGGCGGAAGGCAGCGAGACCCGGATTGCGGAATCCCGCCCGCTGCCAAAACTGGCCAGTGCCGCAGTGACCACCTGGCCTTCTTGTACCGCGCGCCCTTCGATCTGGGTGACGGAGCTGCCGCGGCGCAGGACTTCCGAGCGCCGCTCGAGTTTGCCTTGCCTCGCCGGTGCGACAAAGGACGTGGTCAGGGAGCGCAGTGGGGCGTCTTGCGACCGCGCCGCGATGGCCTCGTAGACCAGTGCCGCCGCCAGGCCGCCGAACGCGGCGCGCCCCTGCATCCAGCCTTCGGGAACCGTGGTGTCCGCTGTGCCGCGCGCATCGCGCAATATGTCTGAAAACTTCATAAAATGCCCGCGCTGTTGTTCAGGTGAAACTGTGATTTTCGTCCGGGAAGGAGCCGTTTTTGACATCTTCGGCGTACTTGCGCAGGGCGCCGGGAATATTGCCCGCTTCTTCGAGGAAGTTCTTGGAGAACTTGGGCGGCTTCTCGGTGAGCCCGAGAATGTCGTTGATCACCAGCACCTGTGCGTCCGTGTCCGGGCCGGCGCCAATACCGATGGTGGGCATGGATACGGTATCGGTGATGCGCTTGCCCAGGTAGGACGGGACGCACTCGAGCACCAGCAGGTCCGCTCCGGCTTCATCCAGCTGCACCGCATCGTCGAGAATTTCTCCCGCGCTATCGTTGTCCCGCCCCTGAACCCGGAAGCCCCCGAGCTTGTGAACCGATTGTGGTGTCAGGCCGAGGTGGGCGCACACCGGAATACCGCGCTCTGTGAGCATTTTCACCGTGGGTGCCAGCCAGGCCCCACCTTCGATTTTCACCATATGGGCTCCGGCCTGCATGATGCGGGTGGCATTACTCAGCGCCTGCTCCGGGGTAGCGTAGGTCATGAAGGGCAGGTCTCCCATGATCAGGGATCTCTTATTACCCCGGGCGACGGCTTCCACGTGATAGATCATCTGCTCCATGGTGACGGGAATCGTGCTCTCGTAGCCGAGTACGGTCATACCCAGGGAGTCCCCGATCAATACCGTTTCAACCCCGGTTTTCTGGGCCATGGCGGCCATGGGGGCATCGTAAAGGGCCACGCAGATAAATTTCTCCCCGTCTGCTTTCATTTTGCGCAGGGTCTGTACCGTGATCGGCTTGGTCAGCTCACTGGGTGCATAGGGCATGGTGATGACTCTATAAATGGATGGTTGCAGGCACCCCGGCATTACTGTCCTGGAAATCAAATTACCGGAGCAGTTGTTTGCCAGAGTAGTTATTTGCCGGGATTGTAGTAGTGGCGGCCACTGTTGACCGTCAACAGGTATTCCACCAGCTGGTGGTAGTCCTCCTGACTGTCGACGATATCAATGTCCGTGCAGTTGACGATCAGCAGTGGTGCTTCATCGTAATAGTGAAAGAAATTGGTGTAGGCATCATTGAGGGTCGATAGATACTCGTCACTGATGCTGCGCTCTGCCGCGATCCCGCGCTTGTGGATGCGTTCCTGCAGTACATTGAGTGGCGCCTGCAGATAGATCACCAGGTCGGGTTTGGGCGCTTCCAGCGTCAGGTGATCATATACCTGGCGGTAGAGCGTGATCTCATCGCTGTCCAGGGTGACCTCGGCAAACAGCTGGTCTTTTTCAATCAGGAAGTCCGCAACCCGTACCGGTTTGAACAGATCGTCCTGACGCAGTGCCTGGATCTGCTGGGAGCGTTGCAGCAGAAAGTGCAATTGGGTGGGGAGCGCGGCGCTTTTGGGGTCGCGATAAAAGCGCTCCAGAAAGGGATTGTCTTCCGGTAGTTCCAGCAGCGTGTCGTAATTGAACGTGGCGGCGAGCTTCTTCGCCAGTGTGGTTTTACCTACCCCGATATTGCCTTCCACGGCGATGAACCGGGGCAGTTCTCGGCTGCTCAGGTCCAGTTCCAGGGACCGTGGCACCGCGAGTGCATCGGCGGGCGTGTCGAGTCTGGAGGGGTGGTCGGAATGATTTGTCACCGGGTAGCTCCTTCAGGATCTGTGCAAGTGATCCGCAGTCGTTCCGTAGGGCACCTCTAGAAATCTACTGCGCGTGCGCCTGGCGGCGTCCGGCGGTGCTCGGAATGCTCATGTATGCCCTATACACTCCGCTTCCTGTGCTCCGGCGGCCACCACCAGCCACCCGCTCGCTACAATTTTTAGAGGTGCCCCGTAGTCTATCGATCAGCCTGTCCGTTATGGTTTTAGCCTGTGCAGGCGATTCGGTGGGCAATTCTGTAACAGTACTGACAGGTGGCGGCCATCCGGGAATTGCAGTTCCTGGGCCAGCTCTGCCAGCGGTTCCAGCACAAAGTTGCGCTCCGCCATGCGCGGGTGCGGCACGGTCAGTCTTGCGGTATCGATACTTTTATCACCGTACAGCAGGATATCAAGGTCCAGCGTGCGCGCCCCCCATCGAATCGAACGTTCCCGTCCATGCCGGGATTCAATCTGCTGCAACCCATCGAGTAGCGCCTCTGGGGCCAGCGCTGTATCCAGGTGGGCCACGGCATTGACGTAATCGGGTTGTTCGCCGGGGCCGACCGCAGCGCTGGCGTAGAAGCCGGAGTAATCCACAAGCCGGCTCTGCGGGAGTGCCGCCATAGACTCGAGCGCCGAGCGCAGCTGCGCGGCGGGGTTGGACAGATTGCTACCGAGGCCGATGTAACAGCGAATCACGGATGCGCCCGTCAGTTGTTTTTCGGTTGGTTGGGGGCGCGGCGGCGACCTCCACGCTTGCGGCGCCGGCCATTCTTGGGGCCATTGCGGGGCGCATCCTTGATCATCTGCTGCTTCTGCTCGTCGTCTGCCTGCTGGAACTCCGTCCACCACTGACCGAGCCCGGCCGGTATCTCCTGGCTCTCTTCGCGCAAAAGCAGGAAGTCGTATGCAGCGCGGAAGCGCGGGTGTTCCATCGTGCGGTAGGCGCGTTCGCCGCCGCGGCGGGGCAGGCGCAGCTGCTGCTCCCAGATCTCCCGCATGGGAATGGAGAAACGCTTGGGAATGGCGGTGTGCGTCAACTGTGCGCTGACGACTTTCTGCGCCGCTTGTGCCAGCGCTGGTACCGGCGGCGTGCCGTTTTCGGTGAGGAACTTCTGCTCGAAGTTGACCGCGGGCCACAATAGTGCGGCGTACAGAAACGCCGGTGTTACCCGCTGATCATTGCGGATGCGGCGGTCGGTATTGCGCAGTGCCAGGCGGGTGAGCGCTTCCACCTCGGGGTTGTCGAGCAGGCGCGCGTTGTCCGGGAACAGGTGTCCCCAAAGATGGAATTCTCGCAACAGCTCAAAGGTGCGTTCACCGTGGCCACTCATCAGTAGTTTGAGGACTTCGTCGAACAGGCGCGCGGGGGCAATGTTACGCAGTAACGGCGCAGTCTGTTGCAGCGGTGCGGCGGTGGCGGGCTCAATGTCAAAGTCCAGTTTGGCGGCAAAACGTACCGCGCGCAGCATCCGTACCGGGTCTTCTTTGTAGCGGGTCTCCGGGTCGCCAATCATGCGGATCAGGCGATCTTCGATATCCTGCATACCGCCGGTGTAATCGTGGATCTCAAAGCCCTGGGTGGTGTAGTAGAGCGCGTTGACGGTAAAGTCCCGGCGCACGGCATCGCTTTCCAGGTCACCGTAAACGTTGTCGCGCAGCAGCATCCCGTGCTCGGATTGCTGGGCCTCGTGTTCTTCGCCGTCGCTGTGGTGACCGCGGAAGGTGGTGACTTCAATCACCTCGCGTCCGATGCGGGCGTGCAGGATGCGGAACCGGCGGCCGACGATGCGCGCACCGCGGAACAGCTGTTTGGCCTCTTCCGGCGTGGCATCGGTGGCGACGTCAAAGTCTTTCGGGTGCCCGCCCAGCAGCAGATCGCGCACACCGCCACCGACAATGTAGGCCTGGAACCCCCCTTCCTGCAGACGCTTCATTACCGTCAACGCGGCGCGACTGACATTGCGTCGGGACAGGTTGTGGTCATTGCGGGGGACAACGATACGGGAAGAGGGGGTGTTGGGTTCACGTGCGCCGCCGGCCTTGCGCGGTGCGCTCTGCTTCTCACGGCCTGATTTGCCCCGGCCTCTGTGAGCGCGGTCCGCATCTTTCGAGGAGGAGTGGGGAGTGGCGTCCGCGGAGTTGGCTTCTTGCGACGTCTCTTCCGACTTGGTGTTACGGTGCCAGCGTTTGATGCTGCTGATCAGAGTATTGAACATACGGCTTTCTGTGTTGACCGCGGCCGGCCTGCCTGCCAGTGCGAGGCGGTTTGCCCGATCCGGGGTGATTACATAGTCGCCTTGAACATGTGGTCAGGACGACCTCCGGTGTTGTTTGGGGCGGATTCTAACACAGTCGACGCAACGCACAGCTGCCGGGCCCGCATAAAGCGGGGACCAGCCAGTATCAGTGCGAAAAAGAAAACAGGGAATTATTCTTATTCGGTATGAAGGCAGCGGCTTCCTTGCGCTAACAATTTGCTTTTCAGCAAACCCTCTCCCAGGCACAATCAGTCAGTTTGTCACGTGCTTGTCGTTATTTTTGTTGTCTTCTACAAGTTATTGTTCTTGTTATTTCTCTTTATTCTTATTGTTTATTTTTATTATCAGGTTGTTCTAGTTCTTTAATTATTTTTATTGTTGTTCCGGACCTTATTGTTTTTATTGTCCGATCGCTTTGCTCCGGGTTGGTCACTTTGGCTTTTATTGTCGACCGTCCGTTTTTATTGTTGTGTTTCGCCCGCTTATTGTGAGTAGTTCTTAGGGCTTTGGTTGACCATTTATTTTTATTCTTGGTCATTTTTGTTGTTTGCCCTATACAAAGCAGATAGCGTGCCAACTTTTAAAAATCCTTATAAATCAATAACTTAAGTTTTTTGGGAACTTTTTTACGTCTCTGGAGTACAGCATTCCGTTACGCAAGGTACGGTAGTTGTTACTCCTTGCGGGGTGGGGTAACACTTTCACTTGTTACCAATTGTGTGGGAGGGGTAGCAACTGGCGGGCGACGCACACTGCGGGCACAAAAAAGCCCGGACTTCGCCGGGCTTGGGGGGAGTTGGTGTGGAAGTTGGCTTGTGGATGGCCCGATGCGGTCAGGCCTCTGCGGCGCGGCGGGCCTTTTTGCGTGGGATCCCCAGCTTCTGGCGGCGTTCCCACAGGCATTTGCGGCTGACTCCCAGCTTTTTCGCCAGCTCGGTTTCACTCATGGTTTCCTGGTGTTCGAGCACGAAGCGCGCAAAGTAATCTTCCAGAGACAGGTCTTCACGGGGATCGCTGTGCAGGCTATTGCGCGGCAGGCGCTCCGGGTCTGCTTCCTCGATCGGCACCAGGTCCAGATCAATATCCAGAGTGTGGTGATCGATCTCTTCACTGTCTTCGGTCAGGATGGCCGCACGCTGAATCGCATTCTCCAGTTCGCGTACGTTACCCGGCCAGGTGTAGGTGGTTACCGCCTGCACCGCTTCAGGGGAAAGCCGGAGTGTGGCGCGATTGACCTTGGCACAGAATTTCTCGAGCAGGTGTTCGGCAATGACCAACACGTCTTTGCCCCGCTCGCGCAGCGGCGGAAGGGTCATCTGGACCACATTGATACGGTAATACAGGTCTTCCCGAAATTTGCGCTCGGCCGCCAGCTGGCGCAGGTTGCGGTGAGTCGCCGCCACCAGCCGCACATTGACCTTGCGGGATTCCACCGCGCCGATCGGGCGAACCTCGCCCTCCTGCAGTACCCGCAGCAGGCGTGCCTGGGCTTCCAGTGGCAGCTCGCCGATCTCGTCCAGGAACAGGGTGCCGCCATCTGCGGCGGCTACCAGGCCTTCGCGGGCGGTCTGGGCACCGGTGAAGGCACCTTTTTCGTGGCCGAACAGTTCGGCCTCGATCAGGGTTTCGGGAATGGCCGCGCAGTTCACGGAAATCAGTGGCTTGCCGGCGCGTCGACTCTCCTCGTGGATGGCGCGCGCCACCAGCTCTTTACCGGTACCGGTCTCGCCGTGCACCAGCACCGTGGCATCGGTGGGGGCGACTTTGTGGATGCGTCCGTAAAGATCCCGCATCACCGCACTTTCGCCGATCATGCCGGCGATGGTACGGCCGTCCTTGGTGCCAACTTTGGCGTCGGCGACGCGGCTCTGTTCTGCCTTGCCGATCACGCGACGCACCGTGGCGAGCATCTCGTCGTGATCGAAGGGTTTGGCGATATAGTCCGCGGCGCCCATGCGCATGGAATCCACCGCGGAGCGCAGGCTGGCGTAACTGGTCATGATCAGTACCGGTACGTCACCTGCCAGTTTCAGCAGGTCGGTACCGGGAGCACCGGGCAGGCGCAGGTCAGAGATGATGAGGTCGAAGTCCGCCAGGCGGTGTTTGCCGGTGGCTTCGCGGACTGAGCCTGCCTCGCTGATGTTGTAGCGGTGCCGCTCCAGTAGCTTGCGCAGGGCAGTACGGATAATGGCTTCATCTTCAACAATCAGAATGTGGCTCATATGTTACGCCTGGTTACAAAGTGTTCAGCGGGGCCTAAGTGTTACCTGTAGAGCGTTTCGATGCAACCCAGATAGCGCAATCCGGATGAATCATGTCCAGATTTCACCAATTTCACGTAACAATCCAGTTGCGATCGGGGTCACTTTTCCTGTGGTAGCTGGACGATAAAGCATGCGCCGCGCCCGGTGTCCGGGTTTGCGGGGCTCACCAGCTCCAGTTGTCCGCCGTGATCCTCGACAATGCTGTAGACCATCGCCAGCCCGAGCCCGGTACCCTCTCCGGGCTCCTTGGTGGTGAAGAATGGCTCCAGGATGCGTTCGCGGTGTTCTGCGGAAATCCCCGGGCCGTCATCGGTCACCGATACACAGGCGAGTCCGGCGCGACGGTAACCTTCCGCGATGATGTGACCACCGTCCGGGCTGGCATCGCGGGCGTTGCTCAGCAGGTTGATAAACACCTGGATCAGGCGCTGGTTGTCGCCGAGGGCGATCAGACCCTCCGGCACTTCATTGGCAAAGGTTACCTCGGTCTTGTCCCTTTGCAGGGACAGCAGCTGTACCGCTTCCTCCACACACGCACGCAGGTCAACCGGCGCTGATTCCGTCTCCTGACTGCCGCTGTGGGAGAAACTGACCAGGGAGTGCACGATGCGACTGATGCGCTGGGTCTGGCTGAGAATCTGATCGGCAGTTGCCAGAACTTCCGGGTTTTCGGAATCAAACTGGAGGTTCTGCGCCAGGCAGGCAATGCCGGTGACCGGATTGCCCACCTCGTGCGCGACGCCCGCGGCCAGCCGGCCCACGGAGGCCAGCCGCTCGCTGTGTATCAATTCCTGTTCCAGTACCTGGGTCTCGGTGATGTCTTCCACCAGCAGCATCTGGCCGTCGCCGCGGTTGTCCCGCGATGTGGATCGGCCTCCCTTACCGCTCGCTTTCCCGCTGCTCTTGCTGCTTCGCCCCTGTTTCAGACGGGTCTTGTGCAGGGTGAGCCAGTGGCTGTTGCCATCCATTTCGACCTGCTGCTTGAACAGGCTGGCTTCCGCGGACTGGGCAAAATCCGACAGGACACTGCACCAGGGTTCCGGCAGGTAGTCGAGCTTGGAGCCGATCACCTCACTGGCGCTGATACCGGTGAGATCGGTCATGGCGTAGTTCCACAGCAGGATTTCGCCGTCGCGCCCGAGGGAGCAGGCCGCCATGGGCAGTTCTTCCAGCATCTGGCGGTGATACAGGCGCAGGTTGTTCAATTCTGCTGCGAGGCCGGTGAGCTGGTTCTTGTAGCGGCTCAGGCGCGTCTCAATCAGGTTGATGTCTTTATTCGCCGGCTGGTCCGTGGTCACGAAGGGAATGTGGCGATCCACAATCTGCCCCGCCAGTACCCGCCCCAGCAGGCCGGAAAGGTTGGCTTCCAGCTTGTCGCGCAGCTGGCGCAACGCATAGGGACGACGCTCGTCTTCCGGCAACCCCAGCTGGCGCAGGGCGCGGCTGACTTCCTGGCTCGCGGTGGCGGCACCAAGGCTTTCCGACAGGCGCAGGCGGAATTCTGCGGCGGATTGCAGCTCAAGCTCCAGTCGCAGTGCCTGGCTGATGGAGTCATCACTACACAGGTCTGCGGCGTAGCGCTCGAGGCTGGAGGTGGCGGTGAAGATGGATAACACGACAAACAGCAGCACGTTCGCAGATAGCGACAGGGTGGTGATCTGGGGCCAGATTTCCATTCCCAGAGGGATCTGGATATCGGTACCCGGAACCGCGATACCACTGTTACCCACCACCGCCGGCAGTAGCAGGCCGGCAGCCCACACCAGCATGCCCGCCAGTAGGCCGGCGATAAATCCGCGGCGATTGCCCGTGGGCCAGTGGATCACCGCAAAGATACCGGGTAGGAACTGCAGGGAGGCGATAAACGCGATGATCGCCAGATCCGACAGCGACAGGCGATTGTTCAGTAACAAATAGAACGCGAAGCCTGCCAGGAACAGTGCCGCCACCAGGGCCCGGCGCAACCATAACAGCTGGCGGTACATGTCGTCGTCGGAATGCCAGCGGGTTCCCGGTAGCAGCCAGTGGTTCATCACCATGGTGGAGAGCGCCAGAGTGATCATGATCAGGGCACCGGTGGCCGCCGAGAGGCCGCCGATAAACGCCAGGATGGTCAGCGCGGCAGAACCGCTGGCCCGGGGAACTGCGAGGGTAAAGTACTGAACCGGTTCCGCCACATCCAGCGCAAAACCCGCCCACATGATGGGGAAAATCGGCAACGCCATAATCAGCAGGAACAGCGGGAAGCCCCAGCTCGAGGTGCGCAGCGCCTGGGCCGCCGGGCGTTCGGCAACGCTCAGGTAAAAGATGTGGGGCATGGCCACCGCAGTGGCGATAAAAACCAGTAGCAGGGTATGGGAAGAGCCCTGTTTGATCGGGGTATACAGCAACTGCTGCATATCGCTGTTCTGTCCCAGCCACTGATCCAGCCCGTCGAGCCCGCCAAACACGCCGTATACCGCATACAGGCCAACAGCTAGTAGCGCCACCAGTTTCACCAGGGATTCCAGTGCCATGGCACTGGCGAGACCCGCGCGTCGTTTGCGCGAAGCGCCGTAGGTGCTGGTGAACAGCGCCAGTAACACGCAGTAGAAGAAGGCGATCAGATCCTTGCTGGTCATCCCCGAGTCCGGCAGCGCCAGGGCGGCGACATTGTCCCGCGACAGCAGCGCCAGGGTTTCCGCAACCGCCTGAATCTGCAGGGCGATCAGCGGCAACAGGCCAAGCAGCATGAACAGGGTGGCAAGGGTGCCCGCCTCCCGGCTGTGATAGCGAAATACCAGCAGATCTGCCGGCGAGGTGAGCTGATAGCGCTGTGCCAGCCGCGCCAGCGGCTCGAGGGCCACCGGCGCAAACAGGAACATCGCTCCGGTGCCCAGATAATAAGCCAGTACCCCGTAGCCATGTTGCCAGGCCAGATCGACGATGCCGTAATAGGTCCAGGCACTCAGGGATACCCCCAGTGACAGCACATAGAAAAACGGATTGCGCACCCAGTTCTCCGGCAGCCAGCCTTTGGAAGTGGCAAAGGCGGCAAAGAACAGGACCGCAATATAGGCAACCCCGATCAGCGCAATGTTGACGATTTCAAAGGTCATCGGGTTTGCGCCTCCGCTGAATGAATACCGCCAGCAGGATCAGTACGAACCAGAGAATAAACGGGCGGTACCAGGCGCCGGCGGGATTGATCATCCAGGTGAATACCGTGGGGCTGAATACATAACCCATCAGTACCAGCAGGATTAACAGGGTGCGGTTGCTCATAAAGTCGGGTTGTCAGGTAAGGGCTGGCAAACGGAGCCGGCAAACGGGTGCGCGGGGAAACGGGCGAAAAATGTTAAAGCGCCACCGGGCGCGATTCAACTGTCATTCTCCCACTCATTCACAACAAGCGATTGCGTCGGTCCACCTGGTGTCTCTGCCAGCGGGCGCTGGCCCAGGAAAGAATCTCCCCGACATTGCTTCTGGCGAGCTCCGGTGGCGGTCTGAAGCCGAGAAAGCCCAGTGCGGTGGCCAGGTTTTCCGGTGCGCGGCTATCGTCCAGCGCTGCGGCGTGGTTCTGTTTGCTGAGTTTCTGCCCGCTGTCATTCATCACCAGTGGCAGGTGGCCAAAGGCCGGTGGGCGCGCACCCAGGGCGTGGAACAGTCTCAGTTGTACGGCAGTGCAATCCATCAGGTCGGCACCGCGAATGATGTGGGTAATACCCTGAGAGATATCGTCCACCACCACTGCCAGCTGATAGGCATAGAGACCGTCCTTGCGCTTCAGGATCGGGTCCTCTGTTACCGCCTGGGACTGAGAGCCGTGCCAGATATCCTCAAACCCGGTACTGCCACCGGCACAGGCAAAGCGCAGAGCGTAGCTGGCACCGGGTTCCGGCGCCGTGCAGTTTTGCCGGTCGTGTCCGCCGGCATCGCGGATCTGCGCCCGGGTGCATCCACAGGGATACACCAGTGACTGCTGTTGCAGTTTCTCCAGGGCATCGTCATATAGAGGGTGACGCGCACTTTGCCAGGCAACCGGTTCGTGCCAGTGCAGGCCGTGCGCATCGAGGGATTTGAGAATGCGATCTGCGGCGCCGGGCATTTCCCGCGGTGGGTCGAGGTCTTCCATGCGCACCAGCCAGCGACCGCCGTGGGCCACCGCGTCCAGATAGCTGCCAACCGCGCACACCAGAGACCCGAAGTGCAGGGGGCCGGTAGGGGACGGTGCAAAACGACCGATGTAACTTGGCAGGTTAGCGGGGGTGGACTGGATCAAAACGGTGGACGTCTCGGGTGGGGGACGCATCGGAGATCAGGCGGCAGGTTGACAATCCAGCCGCCCACACGGATCAGGGGGACGCGAAAGGCGATACGGTCGGTATCGCCCCGCTCAAGCAGTGGCTATCAGCCGGAAATCTGCTTTTCCTTGATCTCCGCCAGCGTTTTGCAGTCCACGCATAGGGTAGCGGTGGGACGTGCCTCGAGGCGACGGATACCGATTTCAACGCCACAGGCTTCACAGAAACCGTAATCGTCCTGGTCAATCAGCTCCAGGGTAGCGTCGATCTTTTTGATCAATTTGCGCTCGCGATCGCGGGTGCGCAGTTCGAGGCTGAATTCCTCCTCCTGGCTGGCGCGGTCCGCCGGATCCGGGAAGTTGGCAGCTTCGTCCTTCATGTGCGAAACAGTGCGATCCACTTCTGCCATCAATTCGGCCTTCCAGGCCCGCAGCAGTTTGCGGAAATGCTCCTGCTGCTTCTCATTCATGTACTCCTCGCCCTTCTGTTCCTGATAGGGCTCGAAGCCGTGGAGAGTTTCGGATTTCGCAGCAGTGTTGGGCATAGTCATTGCCTCTCTCATAATACGGGCCCTGATAGATAAGGGCTTTACAACCAAATTCAAGCCTAGCCAAGCTTAAGCGTCTGCAGGCTGTATCCTTCTCTGGTCCGGGGTACCCCCCTGAAACCAAGAGCGAGGAAACTATCAAATCTCTTGCGTCAGCGCCACAAAATGTTGTCGAGTTAATGCGCGGGCAACAATCCTGCCGAAAAGCCCGGTAGGAATGGTGTAATCTGGTACGCACGCACCACTGAAATCGCGGAACTTTGATTTATTTCCTGACTTTGTGTGATGCTCGTGCGCCAGTCGATTGAATGATTTAACGGACCCTACTGTGAAACTGACCCCAACCCTGGCAAAAGGGCAATTATTGCGCCGCTACAAGCGTTTTCTCGCCGATGTAAAACTTGAAACTGGTGAAATTATAACCATTCATTGTCCAAACACCGGCTCAATGAAGAATTGCTGGGGGGAAAACACGCCATGCTGGTATTCAGATTCCGGCAATCCGAAACGCAAGTACCGCCACACCCTGGAAATCACCACTACGCCGGAAGGTGCGCTGGCGGGGGTCAACACCGGCCGCGCTAACGCGTTGGTGGAAGAGGCGATTCGCGATGGCGTGGTGACCGAGCTGCAGGGCTACGACCATTTGAAGCGGGAAGTGAAGTACGGAGAGGAGAACAGCCGCATCGACTTCTGGTTGAGTCGCGATGATGGCGCCGCCTGCTATGTGGAAGTCAAAAATGTCACCCTCGCCGAAGGGCCCCGAGGTTTGTTTCCCGATGCGGTAAGCGCCCGCGGTACCAAGCACCTGCGGGAACTGCAGAAACTGGCGGAAAACGGTGTGCGCGCGGTCCTGTTTTACTGCGTGCAGCATTCCCAGATTGAGACGGTGGAAGCCGCCGCAGAAATCGACCCGGCCTACGCCGCGGCGCTGGAGCAGGCCATTGCTGCAGGTGTCGAGGTGCTGGCTTACCGCGCAGTGATGGGCGCGGAGGAGATCCGGCTGACAGAGCCGGTGCCGTTTGTTGGGTAGGACGTAGCGCTGCTTAGTAAAATTTTTCAGTGGCGGTGACGCTGCCGGGTACGTTCTTGTGAGACACGCCGTGTACCCATCCATGGGGGCTCTTCTGCGAGGTCCCTCTCGCAGAAGGTCTCACAAGAACGTACCCGGCATCGCCACCTTCGCCCAAGACTGACAGCTTCCGTCTTGGCTCAATCCGCGAGCAGCACGTATAGGCCTTCCTGCGCATACTCGACGGGAACCGGCGTGAGCGCATCTCCGGCACAGGGGCCGGCGATACATTCGCCGGTGGTGATCTCAAACAGGGCGCCATGAGAGGCGCACTGGATCAGGGCTTTTTCCGAATCCAGAAACTGGTCCGGCTGCCATTCCAGATTGATGCCCCGATGCGGGCAGACGTTCTTATAGGCGAACACCTCGCCGTCTTTCTTGACCGCAAACACATTGTCCAGCCCGGCGCTGTTGTCGCCGAGGGAATAGCCTTTGGATTCGCCTTCCGCCAGATCTTCGTAGCCGCAGAGGAAATGTTTTTGCATAGAGTTCAGTCCGGTCCGGTTCTAACTGGCGCGAGAGTGTAACGGATTTGGGGGTGTTTTGAACCGGGGGGTGTTCCGGGGGAGTGGCGGTGTCGCTAGCGGGGGTGGCCTTGCGAGACACGCCGTGAACCCATCCATGGGGGCTCGGCTGCGGCCGTCCTGGCCGCAGACGGTCTCGCAAGGCCACCCCCGCTAGCGCCACCTTTGCATCGGAGCGCAATAACTTTTTCTAATTCAAGGGGCCGCCAATTCCAGAGAGGTTTCATACTCTTCACCCTCTCGCAGGTAGCGCACCGCCACCCGATCCCCCGGGCGATGATTTTCCAGCGCGTTCATCAGGTCGTCGTAGTTGGAGATGGGCTGTCGGTCGATGCCTGTGATCACATCCCCCAGCTGCCAGCCGCCGCGATTGCTGCGGTAAACCCCGCGCAACCCGGCTTCCTCCGCCGGCATTCCGGGGGCAATGCGCAACACCGCCACGCCCTCAAAGCCATAGCGGCTCGCCCACTGATCCGGCGCAGACTCGATACCGAGAATCGGTCGCACCAGGCGGCCGTGGGCAATCAGCTCCGGCACAATCTTCTTCACCGTATCCACTGGAATCGCAAAACCGATCCCCACACTGGCCCCACTGGGGCTGTAGATTGCCGTGTTCACGCCGATCAGACGCCCGCTGCTGTCCAGCAATGGGCCGCCGGAGTTACCCGGGTTGATCGCCGCATCGGTCTGGATCACATTGCGGATGGTGCGGTTATTCGCGGCCTCGATCTCCCGCCCTACGGCGCTGACCACGCCGGTGGTGAGGGTGGTGTCGAGACCGAAGGGATTGCCGATGGCGAGTACCTTGCGGCCCACCGCAAGATCCGCCGAATTGCCTGCAGACAGGGGCTTGAGCAGTTCCGTCGGCGCCTTGATCTTGAGCACCGCCAGGTCTTTTTCCGGTGCGGAACCCACCAGTTCCGCCGGCCACTCGCTGCGATCCTGCAGGGTGATGGTGACCTTGCGTGCACCCTCGATCACGTGAAAGTTGGTGACTACGTGGCCGCGATCGTCCCAGATAAACCCGCTGCCGGCGCCCTTGGGCACCGAGTGCAGACGCAGGCTCCAGCGGTCGCGCACCAGGGTTTCGTTGGTGACATAGACCACCGATGGGCTGGCGAAATTGAACACCTGCATGGTGTTGGTTTCGTCATCGGTGGAGAACTGCGGTTGCGCCCCTAGTGCGGCCGGTGCGGACAACAGAAGGCAGACACAAAAGGTGCGAACCAGGGGACGAAAAATGCGGTGGAAAATGGAAAGTTCTCTGTGCATCGTGATTTCCAGAAAGCAGGGGTGCCCGGCGGAGGCCGGGCACCGGGAATCATCGGTGGGCAGAATTTTGCAACGCCAGGATGCGATCCTCAAGAGGCGGGTGGCTGGCGAGTAGTGCCGCCATACTGTTGCCGTAGATACCGAACGCCTTCATGTTGGAAGGCAGCGGCTCCTCGCGGCCCGCTTCTGACTCGGCTTTGATGCGGGCGAGGGCTGCAATCATGGCATCCGGGCTGGCAAGGTGCGCACCGGCCGCGTCGGCCCGGTATTCCCGGCGGCGGCTGAACCAGGCAACAATCATCATCGCGAATACACCGAAGACCATATCCATAATGATGGAAGTGATGAAATAGCCGATCCCCAGGCCCTGTTCATTGCGCAGCAAAACCCGGTCTACGAAGAAGCCCACCAGGCGGGCGAAGAACATTACGAAGGTGTTTACCACCCCCTGAATCAGCGCCAGGGTAATCATATCGCCGTTGGCTACGTGACCGATTTCATGGCCGATCACTGCCCGCGCCTCATCCCGATTGAAGCGCTGCAGCAGGCCCGCACTGACGGCCACCAGCGCACTGTTGCGGTTCCAGCCGGTCGCAAACGCGTTTGCCTGGGGCATGGGGAAAATACCCACGTCCGGCATACCGATACCCGCCTTCTGGGACAGCTCGCGCACGGTTTCCACCAGCCAGCGTTCATCTGCGGTCTGGGGTTTATCGATGACCTGGGTACGGGTGGTCATGCGCGCGATGGTTTTCGATAGCAGTAGCGAAATCAGCGCGCCACCGATACCGAAGATAGCGCACATCAGCAGCAGCCCGGGCAGATTCAGGTTCACGCCATTGGCGTCAAGAATGCCCTGGATACCGAGAAGATTGAAAATGACACCGACCAGCAGCATCACTGCCAGGTTGGTCAGTAGAAAGAGCCCGATACGCAGCATTGAAGATCTCCGCAAATGGTGGGGTAACCACCATTAAATAGGGTCAGGCGGGGAGGTTTGCAAGCTGGTGACTTGCAGTTTTTGACACTAGAGATGAATTGGGAGAGGGCTGTCAGGCGTCGTCCTTGCCGGCCATCAACTCTTCCACCTCATCGACCAGTCTGGCTTTCAGGTCCGGGTCGAGGTCGTTCCAGTGCGTGTCCAGGATGGCGCCCTGAATGGCGTAGAGTAAAACCCGAGAGGCGTTGATACCACGGCCGCGAATACTGATGAAGGCTTCCACCGCGCCCACGCGGCGCAAATCTTCCAGTGTGCGGATACCGATAGAATGGAGGATATTGACGGATGCAAGCCCCAGATTTTTCAGCTGCAAAAGCTCGGACTGACTCGGGTGCATGGTTTTGACTTCCCTGTAATGTTGAGACCGAATTACTACACTGCGACGGTGGCACTCTGAATGGCGCCTTGCAGATTACCGCAGAATCGACTCGTGGCCGCTCGCTTCATTTCAGCGCTTCCATGGCTGATAGAGACAGGCATGCAACATAGCATAAAAAAAAGAAACCCCAAACCACGGCAGAAGCGGTTTTTTGATCGTGAGTAACAGTGCTAAATTGTCATGTCTGCATCATTAGCCTAGACGCCCTGTCAGGCTTTTGCAGTTATTTGGAATATTAAATCTTCTGGATATCCCTGTCGGATTGGGAGCTGGAGGAGAACCGAAGAGCACTTGAGAGGCGCCTTGGCGATGTATCCGACCATGCATAAGATGTTGTTCGGGCTCAACGACGCCCATGTGATTCTCGAACCCGTTTCCGGGCAGTTGATGCATCCTGAAGCGCTCACCGCGTTCTCGCAATTGCGGCGCGACGCGCGGGATGCGGGGTTTGAGCCCAGGGTGGTTTCGGGGTTTCGGGGGTTTGAGCGCCAGCGTATCATCTGGAACCGCAAGGCCAGTGGTGCGCGCCCGCTGTTGGACAGCGATGGTCATCCACTGGATGTGCAGCAGCTCTCCGATGAAGAGATCGTATTTGCGATACTGCGCTGGTCTGCGTTGCCGGGCGGATCCCGGCACCACTGGGGAACGGATTTCGATATCATCGACGCGGCGGCGGTGCCAGAGGATTATCAGGTACAGCTTACACCGGAAGAGGTGGCGGATGACGGTGTATTCGGACCGTTCCACCGCTGGCTCGATGAGCGCATGGCAGCCGGGCGCAGTTACGGGCTTTTCCGCCCCTACGCGGTGGACCGGGGAGGCGTCGCGCCCGAGCGTTGGCATCTGAGCTATGCCCCTCGGGCGCGGGAACTGCAAGATCTGCTTACTCCCGAGTTGCTGCGGACCCAGATCGAGGCCTGTCCGGCGACGGACAATCTGGCATTGGCCGATACGGTGTGCGCCAATATTGAATCCATTTTTCAGCGCTTTGTCGCCGTACCGGACAGCGCCTATCCGCAGAGCCTGGATCGTTTGTGAGCCGCGGGCTGTGAACAGGGTTGAACCGATCCATGACAGATACCAAGCGGACAAACAGGAAGCAACGCTATTAACGTCAGTGAATTGAAACAACGGGACATCTGGTCTGCGATGCGCGCCGAGGCCGCTGCCGCTGCCGCTGGTGAGCCCGTACTTGCGAGTTATTTCCACAATACGGTATTGCGCCACAAAACCCTGGATCGCGCGCTGGCCTATCAGTTGGCCTCGGTGCTGGATCACGCAGCGCTGACTGCCACCGCACTGCAGGAAGTGATTGCCGGTGCCATGGCCGATGACCCCGAGATCTCCCGCTGCATGCAGGCAGATATCTGTGCCTGGTATGACCGGGACCCGGCCTGTGATCAGTACCTGACACCATTTCTCTACTTCAAGGGCTTCCATGCACTGCAGTCCCATCGGATTGCCCACTGGTTGTGGCGCAAAGGGCGCCACACTCTGGCGCTGTACTTTCAGAGCCGGGTTTCCGAGCAGTTTGCGGTGGATATTCATCCCGCCGCCCATTTTGGCTGCGGCATCATGATCGACCATGCCACGGGTTTGGTGGTAGGGGAAACCACCGTGGTGGAAGACGATGTCTCTATCCTGCATTCGGTGACCCTGGGTGGTAGCGGCAGTGGCGGGGGCGATCGTCATCCGAAGATCGGCCGCGGTGTGATGATTGGCGCCGGTGCCAAGGTGCTCGGTCCGATTCATATCGGTGAAGGCGTGAAGATCGCGGCGGGTAGTCTGTTGCTGCGGGATGTGCCCGCGCATTCCACCGTCGCCGGCGTCCCGGGACGGATTGTCGCCGGCAAGTCCGCCGCCGCGCCTGCCTATACCATGGACCAGACACTGGATTCGGATGACTGAATCCGTTACAAAAGAATAAAGACAGGTCGCACGCAGACGCCGCGTGCGGTATCGATTGTGCGGCAGTGTGCTAAGAGGTCCCAGAATGTCCGAGAATCCTCACACCGATAACATTCATACTGAGAATACCTACAGCGTGATCTTTCGAGGAGATCTGCAACCGGGGTTTACGGTTGCCGATGTGAAAGCCAATTTTGGTCGGCTGTTCAAGGCCGGCCCGGCGGCGGTGGAAAAACTTTTCAGCGGACGTCCGCTGGCGATCAAGAAGAAGCTTACCCGGGACCAGGCCGAGCAGCTGAAGGCAAAACTCGCCCAGCTTGGCGCCTTGGCCACGGTGAAAGCGGAAGGGGAACCTGCTGCTCTGGCAACGCCAGCCGAGCCTTCTCCGTCAACGGCGTCAGTTTCAGAGACGGCGCCAGCGGTATCCGTTGAATCAAGCGCTGGTGCGGGGGCCTCTCTCTCGCTCGCGCCCATGGAAGGCTATCTGCTCAAGGAGCACGAGCGCAGCAAAGTAGCGCCGGTGCAGGTGCCGGTCAGTCATCTCAGTCTGCAGCCGGCGGGGGGAAATCTGGTGCAGGAATCAGAGCGGAACCGCGCCGCGCCGGTAGAAGTGACCGTTCCGGACTGGAAACTGAATACGGTTGCCACATTCAAGCTCAGCGACTGAGAGCGTTCAAGGGTTTCCCCCGGTACTTCCCCGGGCAGGTTACAGCCTCATTGCTTACTCTACAGCTGCCACTTCAATCCCATCGTCAAACGCCGTCCGTGCTGGTAAAACCCCTGGGGGATTCCACTGGCGCTGCGGATCTTGATCACTTCTCCCGTCAGGTTGGCGGCATCCATCGTCATACTGAGGGCGGGCGTCAATTGCCAGCGGACACTGGCATCCCACTGTCGGTAAGGGGCGGTTTCACTCTGGGAGCCGGCGATGATTTCTCCATAGGATCGTGAGCGGTAGTTGTATCCCAGGCGGCCATTCAATTTTTCGGACTCATAGTAGATCGATGCATTGAGTTGCGAGCGGGAATTTCCCGGCAGGTTCAGGGTGCGGCTATCGTCCGCTGCCGGCACCCGCGCATTGGTATAGGTGTAATTTGTGAGAGTGCCGAAGCCTTTGGCAAAGTCGTGCTGCCATTGCAGTTCGAGGCCACGGATATCCGCCCCGGGACCGTTGCGGGGGCGGGTGATGTACAGCGCCTGTCCGTTGATCTGTTCCAGATCCACATGGGGATAGACAAAGGTTGAGATATCTTTGAAAAAGGCCGTCGCTGACAGCAACGACGCGTTACCAAAATACCACTCGAGCCCCAGGTCCAGTTGATCTGCGCGATAGGGATCGAGTTGCGGATTACCTGCGGTGCCGTAACCACTGGTAGGCTCGATGATGATATTGGGAGTAAGGTCCTTGAAGTTGGGTCTTGCCATCACCTTGGCCACGGCGGCGCGGGCCATCAGTTGGTCATTCAGTTGATAGCGGAGGTTGAGATTGGGTAACGCGTCCCGGTAGTGGTTCTCAACCCGGTTCATGGGCAGGCTCTGTGGATCGTCGCTGATATCCGGTTGGTACGCTCTCGCCACCTGTCGGGTTTGCACTACCCGCAGTCCGATGTCCCCATGCCAGGGGCCGCGTTCAAAATCCGCGCTCACATAACCCGCCAGAGACTGTTCGCCGATCGCAAAATAGGCGCTGGGGTCGTAGGCGTAAGACATGGCGCCCTCAGCATAGAGGGGATGAATCACCGATTGCAGATGCTGCGGATCGGTCAGGATATAGCGGGTCAGGGTGGACGCATTGGCGTTGGCGGTGCTGAGTGTAGGGCTGAGGGGCCCATTGACCGCGTCCAGCCCCAAATTTTTCAGTGTCTTCCATGCGTCGGATTCGGTATCGATGGTGCCGGTTGTGAGATGGTTTTCCACCTGCAGGTCGCGGAGTTTGAGGCCGAAGGCCAGTCGTTGAATCCAGTCGCTCTCCAGCGTGCGGTGGAAATCCAGCTGGCCATAGTACTCCCGGTTTTCCATCGCCCGGATCCAGTCCCGGGAAACCGGCGAGAAGTTGTCCAGTGCGGCGGGGTCCTGCGGGTCCAGATCGAGGTAGTCCGTCTCCAGTGCATCGCGATCGAGACGGAAGTGCACCCGGGTGTCACCACTAAACCGGTACAGGCGATCGTGATCGGTACCGCCGCGGGCGCGGGTAAAACCGAACTGGGCATGATTTTCCCAGCGGCCGCCACGGTAATGCAGGTCCAGGTCGTAAACCTGTGTATCAATATAGGCCTGTCGTTGAATGCTATCGAGGAACGCGCCCGGGCTATCTGCGTTGTTCAGGGTCCCACCAGCGAGGATTTTCTTGCCGTTATCAGTGGGAATGAATATTGGATCCGTTACGGTTGCCGGTGGCGCTTCACTCAATTTGTAACCACCGGGAGAAAACAGGAAGTTGTGATTGCTGTTTTCGATGTCTACCTGGGAATCAACCAGATTTAATACCGTATTCCAATGCTCATCCGGCGCCCATTGCAGTGTCAGGTTACCGGTAGTGTGCGTGCGTTGCTGCTGAAAAAGTGCCGAGCCGCCGCCCCACACGGCGTAAACATCTTTCGTCTGCTGGCCGTGCTGATCGGTCACCGAGTAGAAATTGTTGTCGGCAAAAGTTTCCAGTCCGTCGCGACGGCTGTCCCGGTTCTGCCAATTGATACTGGCGAGAATGCCGAAAGTCCGCTCGTGGTTTTTCCAACTGCCCAGCGTCGATATCTGTGGGGCCAGGGTTTCTGCGAGGTCGTTGTACTGTTGTTCCAGAGAGACCCGGAGTTCCGCGGCGGGAAGGTCCAGCGGTTTGCGTGTGCGCACAATCACGGTGCCGCCGATACTGCCTTCGTCCAGGTCGGCCCGGGGCGTTTTGTGCACCTCCAGGGACTCCACCAGCTGTGACGCCAGGGTGGAATAATTGAACCCCCGGCTCAGATTGTCATTGGCCCACCAGTAGGCGGAGGCGACCTGTTGCCCGTTCAGCAGGGTACGGTTGATATCTTTATCCGTACCGCGAATGTTCACGTCCCGCCCCTCTCCCCAGATCCGGTCCACGGAAACACCGGGAATGCGCTGCAGGGCATCGGCCACATTCCGGTCGGGAAACTGACCGATATCCGCAGAGGTGGTCACATCCACAATATGGTTGCTGTTGCGCTTCACTGCGAGGCTCTGGCGCAGGGTAGAGCGCACACCGGTCACATAGGTTTCTTCAATGGGAAGGTGGTTTGGGGCTTCGGCTACTGTCAGTGGTTGTGGCGTGGGCTGCTTGTCGTCTGTGGACGGAAAAATGACCAGGGTCATTCCTTCGCCACCGTCACCAATTTGAAAGTCCAGATTGCTGTTTTCCAGCAGCCTGGTCAGTGCCTGGCGACGGCTGAATGCGCCGTCAATTTCCACGGCTTCGATATTCAGCAGCTGTTCCCGGCGAAAAAACAGCTGTAGCCCCGCCTGTTGCGCATAAGCCGTGAGTGCTTGATATAACGGCTGTGCCGGCAGCGCAAAGCTGATGGTCTCGGTAGTAAAACGGTGTTTACTGAGTGCGGCGCCGTGAGTATCTCCGGCCTCAGCCAGCGCAGAGGTGGCCGGCGGGAACAGGAAAAGCGGGAGTAACACAGCCAGTAGTGGAAGCCGCAACCCCAGGGTCGCGGGCGGTATAAAACTCAGCCAGGCCGGTGCGTACGTTACTTTCATTATTATCATTCGGCGGTATGCTGGCCGAGGTTCAATGCGGCCACAAAGAGATCAAAATACGCCCTTGCACTGGGTCCCGCAAGGCCGCCAGCCTGGTTTGCTGGGCCACTTTCCATTGTTTTGAGAAAACTGTCGGGTTTTTTATGGCTGTGTCGTTTAATGGGATTATGGGTAGACCTTTTTCCGCGCAATACGTCACAGAGGGGCCGTGAATGGGGAGAGTATCTCGTGCCGCACTGCGTCTGGTGGGGGGCGGCAGAAGTATGCCGGATACAGACAGTACTGGCGGTGCCCGACAGCGCATGGTCGAGGCACTGTACAGCCGCTATCGCGAACCGCTGTGCAATTATGTAGCGCGTATGCTGCCCGGTGGCCGGCAGGATGTGGACGTGGTTCTGCAGGAAACCTACGTCAAACTATTGCGGCTCGAGAACCTGACGCCGCTCGAGGAAAATCCCCGAGCCTATATCTTTACCGTGGCCACCAATCTGGTGCGGGATAACCTGCGTCGCCATCAGCGCCGCCGGGTAGAATTCCACCAGAGCTTTGAAGAGGGCGATCACGAGAGCCGGGACCTCTGCCCACAGGGCAGCGCCGAATGGCAGCAGAGCCTGAGCAGGCTCAAAAGTGCCCTGCTGCAGTTGAAGCCCATCACCCGCAAGGTATTTCTGCTCAGCCGTTTTGAAGAAATGACCTACCCGGAAATCGCCGCGGCGCTATCCGTCAGTACCCGCAGTGTGGAGCGTCATATGAGTACTGCCCTGAAACACCTGCAGAAAGAATTGAGCGAGTTGTTATGAGCCCAGTGGACAATCAGGACCGATCTATCCGGGAGCGGGCTGCAGACTGGCTGGCGCGACAGCAGGGGGGAGCCATGAGCGCGGCGGAGTCCGATCTGCTGGAGCAGTGGTTGCAGGCAGATCCGCGGCATCGTCAGGCGTTTGTCCAGTGCCAGCATTTGAGCCAGATGACGGATTTTCTGAGGGATGACCCGGACCTCAACGCCGGCCTGCCGGAAATACGCAAGTCGGCGGAGCAGCGTTTCCGTGTGCGGGGACGCCTGCGCTGGCTGGGTGCCGTTGCCGCCACGTTGCTGGTCGCGATGGCGGTGGTGCTCGGCCGCGACTATTACGCCATCGAGTACTACCAGACCGGAATCGGTGATCAGCGGGTGGTACATCTGGAGGACGGTTCAACCCTGATGCTGAATACCGACAGCCGGGTGGGGGTGCGATATCGCCGTGATCAGCGTGCGTTGTTTCTGGAGCGCGGTGAGGCGTTTTTTATGGTGGCGAAAAACCCCTCGAGGCCCTTTGTTGTCAATGTGCAGGGCTCTCAGGTCCGCGCGCTGGGTACCGCATTCAATGTCGCATTGCGCGCGGAAAAAGTCCGTGTTGCCGTCACTCAGGGCGTGGTCGCAGTCGAGTCTGAGGATATGCAGGGCCGTTCCCGGCAATTGGCGAAGATGTTACCGGGGCAGGGTGTTCGCTATGCCGCCAATCGCCCACAAGACAACAGCGGCGTGATCCCGATCAACCTGGAAAAAGTGACGGCCTGGCAGACGCATCGGATCTATTTCGACAACGAGCGCCTGGAAGATGCTATTGCCGAGTACAACCGCTATACCACCCGCAAAATGGTACTGGTTGGAGATGCGCTGGCGGACCAGCGGATCAGCGGTGTATTCAATATCGGAGATGCAGATGGGCTCGCGTTTGCGCTGGAACAGAGTTTTGGTGCCCGGATCAATAAAAATGACCGGCGCATACTGGTGCTTGCTCCTCGATCCTCTCCCAAGAGCCAACTCCCTGAGTGACTTCTCAGGTCGGACGCTTGAATGCCTTGCGAGCGCGTTCTACCTCCTTGCGGGACTTGCAGTCTTCCAGGTGATCATTGATCAATCCCATGGCCTGCATAAAGGCGTAGACGGTGGTGGGGCCGACAAATTTCCAGCCGCGCTTTTTCAGATCTTTGGACAGGGCTGTAGACGTATCGGATGTGGATACGCTCTGTGGTGTTCGCGGGTCTGTGTCTGAGGGTTCAAACTTCCAGATATAGGCTGCGATAGACCCCTCCTGCTTGACCAGTTCCCTGGCACGTTGGGCATTATTGATCACTGCCTCAATCTTGCCCCGATGGCGGACAATCCCCGCATCCTGTAGCAGGCGCTCGACATCTTGTTCGCTAAATCGGGCCACCTTGTTAAAGTCAAAATTCTTGAACGCTTTGCGGAAATTATCCCGCTTGGCGAGAATGGTGCGCCAGCTCAGGCCGGACTGGAAACTTTCCAGGCAGAGCTTTTCAAACAGCCTTCTATCGTCGTCAACCGGAAATCCCCACTCCCGATCGTGATAATCGAAAAACTCCGGAGCCGCAGCACACCAGCCACAACGGGGTTTTCCATCCGGTCCCTCAACAGTATTGGGCATTAGAATTCCTTATTTCTGAAAACGTTGTTTTGAGCGTGGAACAGGTTTTCAAGATTAGGGAGTCCTCACATCCGGGTCAATATGCAGGGGCTGTATATTCACAACAGCCCATCAGCCATCACTCATCAACATAGGTGTATGGTGTCGAGAGTTTGATGACGGCGAACCAGCAGCCGAGCACTGTTAGCGTAGTGAGTACTATCATGGCAACGATGTACTTGCCCGTATTGGCCGCTACCAGCCAGCTGGTGGTTTCCGGGGGCAACTCCGGGAACTGCCGGATGGCAGTGAGAATATGAATATTTTCAATGATGTCACAGAGCGCAACAACAAGCGGCAACAACGGGAAGTATTGCAGTGGACTTTGCGCCTGATCACACCCTTTGATCAACTGCATCAGTACCAGAGCATAGGCACAGGCATAGCATAACGGAAACAACATGTCGGGCAGAATGAGATTGAAAGAGTAGAGCGCTCTCCCTTCCTCACCGATGGTGGTGAGATACTGTTGTATGGTCTCCGCTGTAAGATTCATCTGAAAATCCAGCGGTTTCAGGTTTTCGCTGATTCCGGGATAAATGCCGATCACCATGATTGCCTGTATAGCAAAGTTGACGGCAAGAAAAATACCGGCGACTTTCCACGAGGAAACTCGAGCGAGCCATTGCATTCCTAACCTCCTGCATTCTCGAAAATGCGGGCGCAACTGTACTCTTGCCTTGGCAACTTGGGTACAGATTGACACGGTTTGAAATAGAAAATCGCCAAAGTGTGACGCGCGTATTCATAGATGTAAAAAAGGCGCCCCGCAGGGCGCCTGAAAAAGGTGACAAGGTGATGCCTGAAGGATGCAGGGTTAGAAGGACAGACGCGCGCCCAGGCTGAAACGCGAACCATTTTCGTAAAAGCCTACGGGGATACCATCAGCAGTGCGCATGTAGATGATCTCGTTGGTAAGGTTTACCGCGGTAAAGAAAACATCGATGTTTTCCGTCGCCATCCAGTTCGCGGTGGCGTCCCACTGATCGTACTTGTCAGTAACCAATTGGGAGCCAGAGGTCAGCCCGCCGTAGGACTCCGAACGCATGTTGTAAGACAGGCGCAGGCTCAGAAAGTCATTTTCATAGTAGGTGGATGCGTTGAACTGATCGCGAGAATTACCCGGCAATTCCAGATTGCTGTCAGGCACCTTGGCATCGGTCCAAGTGTAATTGCCTAGCACACCGAAGCCGCTGCCGAAATCGTGCTGAACCTGAAGCTCAATCCCCTGAATATCCGCACCCTGGTCCGCATTGTAGGGGCGAGTAACATTGATACTGTTGCCGTCGATCACTTCAACCTGAGTGTCCTGGAACACAAAGGTGCTCAGGTCCTTATTGAAGTAGGTAGCGGCCAACAGGCTGGCGTCGCTGAAATACCACTCAGCGCCGAGCTCGAATTGATCCGCAAACATCGGGTCCAGCTTCGGGTTGCCGGCGGTGGCGGTGCCGCTGGTGGCGTTGATGACGATATTGGAGCTCAGATTCTGGAAGGTAGGCCGGGCCATGGCACGGGACGCCGCGGCGCGCAGGATAATGTCTTCCGACAGGTCGTAGATCACATTCACGCTGGGAAGTGCTTCACGATAGCTGCGTCCAACGGCGCCGCGCTCGCCATCGATATAGGCGTGGGAAGTCTGGTCGGTTTCCACCAGCCGTACACCGAAGTTGCCGTGCAGGTTGCCGCTTGCAAACTCCGCCTGGGCGTAGGCCGCGGTAATGTCTTCATTAATCTTGTAATAGGCCCGTTGGTCCTCGGCATAGGTCATTGCGCCGGCATCCAGAATGCTGTCGATCTGCTGCTTCGCCAGGCCGGTATCCAGAAACGCGTAGCGGGTCAGTGAACCGGAAGTGGCGCCTTCACCGTGCAGTGCCGGGCTGGGGCCACTGGAGACATCCGCCAGGGTAATGGCATTCAGGGCCGCTACCTGATCCGCAATGTCCGGATTGGTAACATCCACGGAACCGTTCTGCCGATTGTTCTCGATGGTGTGGTCGCGCAGTTTCAGGCCGGTCTTGATAGCGGTGACAAAGCCCAGCTGTACATCGAAACTGGCGTCCGCCTTCAGGTAATTCTCATCGTCTTCCATTACCCGCACCCAGTCCCGCAGATTGGCAGCGTTCAGGTGCAGGGCGTTGCCGTCCAGTGGGTCGACCCCCGGGAAACTGAACTCGTTGGTGTTGGGGCCAAAGTTGAGGTCTTCTGCACTGTTGCCCTCAAACCAGTAATTGCGGTCCTTGGTGCTGCCACCCTCGGCGCTGGTCATTCCCGCCTGCAGGTGCAGCTCCCAGGTGTCCCCGGCGTAGTCTGCAGCGAAATCGAGCACATCGGATTTAACGAAAGCCTCACGCACGATCGGTTCATCCGCGACGCCAATGCTGTCTGGATTTTCGATCACACCACCCACCAGGGCCTGATAGCCATCGCTGGTGGGAATAAACTCCGGATTGGTCACTACATCCCCGTTGGGAATCTTGTAACCGCCGGCCACAAACAGATAGTTCTGGTTGCTGTTGTCCATATCCATGTCGGAGCCGACATAGTTCAGGGTCATATCCCAGCGATCCGTAGGACGAAATTGCAGCGTCACGTTGGCGGTATCCCGCTGGCGATCCTGCTGGAAAATGGCCGAGCCGCCGCCCCAGGGCACGTAAACATCCTCGGTCACATTGCCGTTCTGATCGCTCACCGTATACAGATCGTTGGTGGGGAAAACCTCGAGCCCATCGCGACGCATGGTGCGTTGCTGGCTATTGTAGGAAGCGAGTACCGCGAAGGTTTCCGTATCATTCTTCCAGCTCACCAGCCCGGAAACCTGCGGATCCCACTGGTCCGGCAGCTCGCTGTACACGCTCTCGGTAGAGAGATTGATGGTCATCGGGTCGAGATCCATCGGTTTGCGGGTAATTACGTTCACCATTCCGCCGATGCTGCCCTCGTCGTGGCGGGCTTCCGGGCTTTTATACACTTCCAGGGAAGAGACCAGCTCGGAGGCGAGGATGGAGTAGTTGAAGCCACGGCTCGGATTGTCGTTCGCCCACCAATAGGCGGAAGCCACGTTCTGTCCGTTCATCAGCGTGCGGTTGAGGGTACTGTCAGTACCGCGCACAAATATATCCCGGCCCTCGCCCCAGATGCGGTCGACTGAAATGCCCGGCACACGTTGTAAGGAGTCGGCGACGTTCTTGTCGGGGAATTTGCCGATATCCTCGGCGTTGATGGCATCTACGATGGAAGTGGCATCGCGCTTTACATCCAGCGACTGTTGCAGTGCACCGCGAATCCCGGTGACCACCACTTCCTCAACAGTTTTCTCTTCTGCACCGTCTTGTGCTTCCTGGGCCTGCAGTGCCATCGGGAAAAGTGCGATGGCACTGGCGAGCAGCGTCTTCTGGAATCCGTATGCGCGGAATCTGTGCATGGGTTTCTCCATTCTATTTTTATTGGCGTGAGTAATTTTTATTGTTACAGCACAGCCAGGTTTTACCGAGCTGCATATAGGTAAACGCCAGTGGGGGAGAAACCCCGACAAAAAATTCGTATGCTATTTGTTCGAGAGCGGGAGTATTGGGTGTGTACGAAAAGCACACAGATTAGGGGCTGATCGGAAAATACGTCAGAGCTGGAGTGAAAAAATTCCTCGACAGCCGGAAGCTGCATAGTGCCGCGCGTGGCTATTTCTTGAGCCTACCGTCACTACCTTAGTTCGATAGATTGAGCTGCCACGAAACGCCAAATCTATCATTCAGCCATCCAAATCGTTGGCTAAAACCGTAATTATTCAAAGGCATTAGCTCCGAACCACCTTCGGCGAGGGCCTGATATGCCTTCTCTATTTCGCGCATTGATTCACACTCAACGTACAGTGACATGGACGGCGTAAAGGTAAACTGGTGGTCAAGATGGCTATCTAGCGCCATGAATTCAGCGCCGTTTATCGTAAACCTAGCCATCTTGGCAGAACCTTCTGGTTCATGCTCGTCAGCTTCGTAGCGTTGAATATCAATAATCTCTGAACCAGGGAATAGCGAGGTATAGAACCTGATCGCCTCCTCGGCTTTTCCTGCCTGTTCCCCGACAAACATGAGCGAGGTCTTAATCGATTTCATCTGTTCCTCCGTTCTAATTTGTACCCATAAACGACCCGCGGAGCCCGAAAATCTTAGTCATACGGCTGCGGTCGTATGGTGTACTTGGACTTACTTATTCTCCGCCGTAATAGAATGAAGCGCCCAGTACAAAGGTGCGTAGTGTTGGGCGTCCCGCAGAGGCCCGAAGTCCCTTGCATGCGCTCTTCACGTGTTGTACGTATAGAAATGCCACGTACTCTTGCCTGCGGCCATTGAATCATAGAGCTTTTGAGCTGATTCATTGTCTTGGGCTGTGACCCACTGCAGCCTTGCTGCACCATTATTTTTTGCAAACTCCCGACAATGCTCTATGAGTTTTCTCCCGATGCCATTCCCCCGGCTATGCGGCAAAGTGTAAAGATCATTCAATACAGCGATCTTTGACGTAATTGTTGAGTTGAACGTGAAGTATACGGTCGCAAATCCGACCACTTTTTCATGTTCCCGAAATAGAAACTGACGGCCAAGTTCTGAAGCCCCTGAGAATCTTGAAAAGAACTCGAAATTTTTTTTGTCGCATACATTCTGAACTCCGTAGAACTCTTGGTACGCCCGAATAAGCGGCAAAACTTCTTTCAAACTTTCTTCTGATACTTGCTCAATCACTTGAAATCCTTGTAACGCTTCCAGGACGGGCGGTTTATATTTGGTGAAAAATCCGTAACGGAAAAGCTGTCGCTGTGCTTGTATGGCTAATATCACCTCCCAACCTGCATTATGGTATACCCGCAGTCCTGCCAAGCAACAGCGAGATAGTAGTTCAAACTATTTGGGGACGGCTGGTAGTGCCCAGACCAGTGATTGACATTGAGCTGATTCGGTACTTCTGGGTCAAAATCAGCAAATCCAGCGCAAAAAACAGGAGCGTTTGCTGCCGCATAGGAATGCGGAGGCTCGTACCCACCATGAAACATTGCTGGAATCACATATAGCTCCTTGAAAACGGTATATACCCATTTCACTCCACCGGCGCGAGCCCAATAGTCCACCACCTCTTTAAAGTTGGGATCTCCTAATTTCGCTCGCGGAACACCAAGTTTGGTGCATTCGGTGATCTCTCCTTGGAAAGAGGAGCTGTTCCTATTATTAAAAGCAATAGTATGTTCTATTACTTGCCCGGTGCGTTGATTGGTAACATTGAAAGGGTAAGAAATTTTCATCGGTAGTTTTTCCCAGAAGTATAATTGTGTTTATTAACCTTTTACCTCAGTCGTTGATTTTTTACTGGCCAAGCACAGGGTAACTTGGATGCCTGAGGTTTCAATAACCGGCAGCTGGGCCCATTTATGCGCGAAATTCATTGCCTAGATGTACTTTTGTAGTGCCACCACACTATTGGATTAGCTAAGGCTGATAGCAGGTAATAAAAAACAGGGAAAGCATAGAAAACGGATTGAACAGCCAGTCTAGGTAGTACTCAAATCTACTGCATTCCCAAACGGCATCCAGCAATCCCGCACAATGTTGCCCATCATACCTCCATGAGCATACCAAAAAGTAGCTACTACGTAAGCGATGGCTGGCAGAAAAATTCCCAGGATGACTGCTATTTTCTTCGTGCTCATTTAATCTCCGTAGAAATACACGCCGCAATCAGCTGCGGTCGGAGTTGCGCGTTTAATATGTGACGATGGGAACGGAGCGACCGCGTAGAAGGGAGAGGTATATTAAGTGAGATATCGGCTGGAGGATCTTGTTACGTGTTTCTGGGGTTGAGAAGTGACGTAAGAATATGGTCTTCCCAGACGCCGTTAATTTTTAGATACCGCTTGGCCTCTCCCTCTTCACAAAATCCAAGGCTCTTTAGCAACGTGGCTGATCTGTGATTACTCGGCATGTAGTTTGCCATAATGCGATTTAGCGATAGCTCATTAAATGCGTGTTCTATGACTTTTTGGCAGAGGTCTTTCATGAAGCCTCTACCTTCATATTTATATGAAACTGCGTACCCCATATTGCATGCTAAAAATGGACCGCGAACAATATTTGTGAGTGAGCAAATAGCAACAACTTCATTATTATCTGGCAAGGTTGCTATAAAATGCACCGAGTTACCATTTTTTCTCATGACATGCCACTCTTGTAAGCGCTGCTCCCAGGCCTCCAAAGAGTGATACCCCCTTTCTCTAAGAGGTTCCCAAGCGCGTAAATGCTCCTCGTTCTCCTTGTAAAATTTTGACAGCCGAGTGGCGTCACTTTCAGAAACTACTTTTACTTCCATGCTTGATTCTCACTGACACGTAGCGGCTCACCTAAGCCACGCAAGGTGCGAGCGTTGGATGAACGAATTGAGCATACTAGATGGGATTGTTAAGTGGTGCTAATCAGATCGCACTGATCTTGCAATTCGAAATCCCAAATCGTCGATCTTATAGGTTGGATGGCTGCGCCTCCGATTGGAAGCCAAGCAGCCTCCCTCCGAATCGCACCAGCCTCCACCCCGGAAAACCCGGTAGGGGCCATAAACTTTGGGATCATAAACATCCCAGCACCATTCCCACACATTGCCGAGCATGTCGAATAGCCCAAAGTCATTTTCGGCCTTTAGCCCGACTTCATGCGTGGTGGCTTCCGAGTTTTTTTCATACCAGGCAATTTCGTTAATAGGACCATACTGAACTGCCTTGGTATTCGCTCGGCACGCATACTCCCATTCGGCATCGGTTGGCAATCGATACCCATTCGCCGAATCAATAAGATCTACAGCTTCTGAGTCCAGATCAATCAAGTAGCATTCATAAAGACCACTGACCCTTGATAGTGTGTTACAAAACTGAACCGCATCATACCAGGATACCATTTCGACGGGGTTATGACTCCCAATAAAAGCTGAAGGGTTGTCAGCCATTACAGAAGAGTATAATTCTTGCGTGATTGGAAATTTGCTAAGTAAGAATTTATGAATTTCAACTGACCACTTTTCTTTCTTCCGATCATCCCGCAACCCGATGCTGCCTTTTGGGATGGGGATCATCCAGTTACTCACTTCCTCAAGCTTCATGCCCACCTCTATGTAGGGAGTTATTTAATGCCCGCGAGCAGCGTCGTCCGTAACGTATTCAGCGCGAATGGCCGCCCGCAGTATGGCCTGGTTAATTTCGGTCACGCACCGTTGCAACCTAAACGCTGCTACTTTTGTAAGGTTTTTACCTAAAGCGCAAGGAGAGTATTGACGGCTGGGACTCCAAGAAAAGTAACAGAGAGAAACAACGTAACATCAAAAGGTATCTATTAACTCTTAACCGAAAGTCCCCAGGCAACGAGAACCATTCCACTCACCATCCCAAGAATGTACTTATACATAGCATCTGATCTTGCCCCGATTATGCGTAGCCTCACGCGCTACTCGGCCTGAGGGTTTGGCCGACAGGCGACCACACGTGCATTTTGTAAAACATTACTAGAAGTGTTGTACGCAGAACCGTAAGTGGTTGTATTTTTTATTTGAGCGCGCTTTCTTTCAACGTAATGGAACTCGCCGCCGCCACATGCCTTGCTCGCTTCCTCATTAAATTCTGCTTCAATTTTTTCGCTATTTGAGAAAGCATTGCTATAAACCGAAACCAAAAAATTGCCATCTTCCAATGGCTTATAGTTTCCTACAGTGGAACAAGCAGTCAAATAAGCTGACGCAATTACTAAAAGAAACTTTGTTTTCATCTCATTTTCCTTGGTTAAAACGCATAACGCCCGCAACAGGGGCGACCAATGCTATGCACATTTTGTGCGAAACTGGGAGCGCAGCGACCGCACAAAATGTGCATAGCGTTGGGCGTCCCGCGGAGGCCCGAAGGGCCGGGTCATCCTGCTTGCGTTTGTTATGTGGTTGACGAAGCACCATAAAGCAATGCCACTACAAAAATCAGGATAACTATCATGAAAACCCAACTAGGAACATTGGTAAATGAACCACCCACCACAAAATATCTTCTAGGGTTCTCAGCAACCTTCGCTTTCAACTTCTCTCTATCCCACGCTGACAGGTTCTTGATTTTATCGTGATTTTTCTTAGAGCCTTTAACCGTAGAGATCAACACAAAGCCAATAAAAAGAACAATAATTATTTCAATCATGGATTACGCCACATAACGCCGAGTTCAGGGGCGGACAACGCTATGCGCCTTTTGTGCAAAAATGGGAGCGTAGCGACCGCGCAACAAAGTGCCCAAAGTAAGATGTCGGCTGCAGCGCTTGGTTATGGCTGACGCTCTCCGAGGCACCTACTGGCAGCTACGGTGCCGCAGCCCATTAAAAACGAGGAAAGAACTCTGAACTTTCCCCAACCAATTATTCTCTTACTGGAACTCCACGTTATTGCAGCGGAGTTGCCGCGATTCCTTTGGACTTAAACGAAAGCACTAGGAACGAAACTGCTTGATCTTATCACCGTGCGAAGCCGAATACTGGCTGCCAAAACAGCGCTCTAAGTTACACGCTGGCACAGACAACCATTTTTACGGCCCGGCACCATAACGTTGCCATCTGCGGCGGCTGGAGCGTTTTTAGCGCGAAGCGCGTTGCGTAAGCCGTCCGTCAGCATGGCCTGGTTATGTTTTTAGTAGCACTGAGCGTAGTCACCCTCTATGCCACCTAACCTTGCTAGTTGATCTAGCACAGCTTTACCCGTACTAAGTAGCTCAGTAGTTCTGATAGGATCATCCCACCCTTCGGCACCATGCTTGCCACCATGAAATAAGTTATTTCTTATTGTTTTAACCAAGCGAACAGTTTTGCATAAATCTGATGAGCAATCAGATAATCCAACGCTCTTCCATTCTATGGTTGAATTGGCGGAAACTCTTTGCCGCTTAGGATTCAAATCCAATAGTTTCTGAGTCTCAGCGCTGTGTTCAAACTTCCCCTTGAATCTTTTAACAAATTGGTCCCACCCTGGTTCTGCATTGGCACCAATATCTTCGCTTTTTAAGATCTTGTTCTCCTTTAAAGAAAACTCGAATCTTGAGAACCAATAGAAAAATTCAAAGGCTAACAGCTTGAGATCATCATTAATGCTTTCTTTGCGCACTTGCCCTCCAGAAAATATAACGCCTTGCTCAGCGGCGGCTTACTTTATGCACTTTTTGCGCAACAGTGGACGCGTAGCGGCCGCGCAAAAAGTGCATAAAGTAAGACGTCGGCTGCAGCAAATTGTTAGGCTTATTTTTCACTATGCGCCCGCTGCTCTAGCAATTTTTGCAAAGTTCGACTAACTATCTTAGATGTAAGTTGATGATCTATTTGACAAGTTGTAAAGCTTGCGATCATTAATTCAGCAGGATAGCCAATTTCAGAAGTAACTTCTTTACCGCTTCTATAAATTCTGAAAGTAAAATATATGAACGGCCAGAAACTACAGAATCTGCAGACTCAATATTCCTAAAATAAGGCATTTCCTGAATAGTTTTTGTCTTATCCGCATACTCCATACCTGCTTCAGCGAGATGCTTCAACTCAGGCTCACTTAAGTTTTCTATTGAGACTTTCTTTAAAAGAAACTCTCCGCGCTCTTGAATAGCAACTTCTCGCGCTTGGTTTTTCTGCCTCATAAAATTTTTAACATACTCGTAATCCAAAATTTCTACCACTTCTTGACTCTCGATTAAACCAAAAGGGAAGGCATAAAGTCTCTTGGTACAGTCTCGCCAAATGGTTGTTGTCGCATTCGAGGCGATAGAAACGAGTAATGTAATCGTAAAAACTAAGACTTTCATCGATAGAGCCTAACGCAGAGCTTTGCGGCAATTTTGGAGCCGCGCAGCGGTGGAAAAATTGTCCGGCAACAGCGAATTGTTAGGGCTAATCACTGCTGGAGCCAACGAGTATCCAGCGTTGCCCGCTTGCGTGAACATCATAGGCAAAGTCCCAAAATACTGGATATGCAGGATGCCCCTGGCGAAAACCGAACCCTACTACCAAATCAGCTTCCTCAATATTGATAGCAGAGAGAACTTTATCTACCAAGGAAATTAACTCTTCGCGTTTTTCATCTATATTTTCCGGGCCATGGCCTATGTCCCCTTCGTAGAGAATCATATCCATTATTTCGGTTCTGGCCTCTTGCGGAGAGGATGACGCCACACCTGACACTTGCGCGTCCTTCGACACTCCTACTTTGAGGGCTTCCTCCAAACCCAGATCAGGATCAAATGGACCATATAGGTTTAACCAAACCTCATAGTTGATGCCATAGAGCAGTTGTCCGATCCTCTTGAACTCGGGGAGCCGATTATCAGTGACTATTTTTATGTGACCCTAACGCCCGCAGCACGCGCAGCTTTGGAATGGAGGCGTAGCCGTAATGGAAAAGCCGTCGCTGTGCCTGCGATTGTTAGGCTTACATCTCATGGAGCTTCAGACCTCGCGAGGCACCAATGATGTACCAAATGTTTTGCCACAGTACTCTAGTCAAATCTGTACCTGCAAATGATCTTGCCCCGATAAAACGGACACACCATTTTTCATGCTGCTATTCGCTCATATTCCATCGGAGATTGATAATCTAGCGCAGAATGCAGCCGCTTACGGTTATAGAAATCATTAATATACCGAGCCAAAGCATACTTTAAATCGCTCGCTTTGTGGAAGATTGTACCTCGAATTAGCTCGGCTTTGAGGCTATGGAAGAACGACTCCATATGAGCATTGTCAGTACACTTACCTGGCCGACTCAAGCTATGCTGAATACCGTATCGTTTCAGGTCCTTTTGGTATTCAGACCCTCGGTACTCAACGCCCCTATCTGTATGCAGCATCAATCCTGGTGGCGCACCTCTTTTCCTTACAGCATTTGCCAGCGTTCTTCTAGTAAGCTCGGTTGTTCTCTTCGTATCTAAGCTCCACCCGACAACTCGACGAGAGTGCAAATCCATGATGGCTGATAAGTAATGCCATTGGCCCTTAACTTTTAGATACGTTACGTCAGCAACCCAAACCTGGTTCATGCTACTTGGCACTGCTCCGTCCGATCGAAGATTGTCGCCAGAAGCCAGGAAACGCTTCACACCCGGCGCTCTTCGTGTTACGCGAGTTACCCTACCTATTAGCCCCATCTCCTGCATCAAACGGGCTACACGTTTACGACTAACCTCATAACCTTGGTTCTGCAGTGCTTTCCAGATTCGCGGACTACCATAGCGCCCTGCAGATTCATCAAATATTTGCTGAATCTGTGTTTTCAGGTCTTCATCTTCGCACTTTCTACCTGATGGCGGCCTTTTCACCCAGTCATAGTAGCCACTGCGTGACACGCCCAGCCACTCACATGTTTTTCGTATACCTAGCTCTTGTCCAAATCTCTGGATGAATCGATACCTTGCTGATGTTCCTCCGCAAGAAACCGTTGCCACTTTTTTAGCAGATCGACCTCCTGTTTGAGCTTCCGATTCTCCGCTTCTAAGCGCTTTACTTTCGACAGCTCTTTCTCATGCTTGGACACTACCCCGGTCAACTTCTTTCTTTTATCAGCCACTATCTTTCCATCCCTATACTCTTTTCGCCATCGTGACAGCATGAACGGATGAATGTCGAGTGTAGCGGCCACCTCTTTTACTCGAACACCGTCAATTAAGCTGAGCAATACTGCTTTTACTTTGAATTCGTTTGAATACTTCCAGGTTTTTTTGGGGTTGTTGCATTTCGGCATCAAACACCTCGTCAGTTTGACTTTGGTGTCCGCTAAAGCGGGGGAAGATCACCGTCGGCTGCATTGCCTGGTTAACTGTGGTGAGGTGAAACTACCATTCCCTGGGTGCTATGACATCTTCGATATCTACTTGATCAAAGCCGTAAGCTTTTACTATAAAGTCAAAATTTTCTGCCATAACCTCTCTGGCTCCCGTTTCTAGCTCACTATCGTTTTCTTCGAACTCTTCTTCTAGCTCATTAATGCTCTCAGTTGCAGCATGAGTCAGTTTGAATAACTCTTCAGAACTTACAGGGGCTTGCGCCTCTATTTTCTCACATAGACCAACAAGGATTGCTTTTACTTTGTCAACCAAGAAATCTGGAAAATAGTCATCCTGGTACATCCCTGTAAGGAAGTCATAATTTTTAACACTTTCGTTTGTTATTGACACATTGCCTCCTTCTGGCGACAGTTAACGCCGAGCTCAGCGGCGGCTTACGCTGTTTATGCGCGAAGCGCATAGCGTAAGACGTCCGGCCCAGGCGTCAGCCTGGGCGTACTGGAGCGAATTGTTAAGTGTTTCAGGCACTTTGCTCACTTACTATTTGTGCTTGCAGCTCCGCCGGAATATTTACCCACGCAACATCGCTAGAAACCACAAGCTTACAATTTTGCTCTAACGCAGCTTTTAATATTTGATGATACCAGTCTAGGTAGCTCCATTTTCGAGGAACGCCGCCGTAAAGGTAACCGTGCTCACTGCTCCAATGAACCTCCATTGCTTCCCGATAGATCATAGGGAAGGTTTCGACAGCAGGCTTTAGATACAACCTTCCTTCCCCATCAATCCCTATTTCTTTGATTGTATCTTCCATACTCGACTAGACACTTAACGCCCGCAGCAGGGGCGGCTTACCTTGTGCGCGTTTTGCGCGAAAATGGGAGCGAAGCGACCCGCGCAAAATGTGCACAAGGTAAGCCGTCCCGCGGAGGCCCGAAGGGCCGGAGCATACTGCCTGCGATTGTTATAAGCTGTTGGCACTAGTATTTGATTGGCTCGGGACGTGGAACTGGCTTCCCTTTACCGAAGGTTGCATTGCAAACTTGACACTGTTCAGATCCACCGTAACTTTCTGGTGTTTTCACTACCCGGCACTTCTTTTCATCTTTTTGCCAGCATTTAGGACAGTAAGGACCTACTTTATCCCCATCAGAATGCAGGTAGAAAAATGGCTCTTCAAACACCATATTATCGCGCTGAGCTAATTTTTCTCTAAGGGAAAAAAGTTCTTGCTTTATTTCCAAGTTAACGGCGTGCAGCTCTAGATATTGTTCTTGCAATTTTTGGATCTGAGATTGGGCCTCCATTTGTGATCCCTTTTTAATCAGATCAATCGCTGTGCTAAACATTCCTTTTGCTTCAGAGAATGATATATCCATATTATTTCCTCTAGGAGTTCAGTTTTCGGCTCTCGGCTTATAACGCCCACAACAGGGGCGGACAATGCTATGCACATTTTGTGCAAGGCTGGGAGCGAAGCGACAGCGCAAAATGTGCATAGCATTGGCCGTCCCTCTGCTTGTGTTTGTTAGCCTGCTTGGGTCCATACTCCGAATTAGAACTTAATTATCTTGGAAGCGCCAGAAGCCTTATTTGATATGCCATTTATACCGGCTATTTCCTCACCTTCACGTATGATTTCAGAGAGAGCACCTGGGAAATTTCTGATCCGACTGAAAACCTGAATACCAATAAACGTTCCAGGGAACACAAAATCTTCTAGCACTCTTTCTCCATTATTGCCAATCAGCCTTGAGCTGCCGGACCCAATTGCAAACCAGCCAAACCTGTCGCCAATTTCGCTGAGTACGTACAAACCAAATCCTGAATTATCGAAAACATTGCCACCTGCATTTGCGCTCGTTCTAGAAACGCCAGGCTTAATAGCCAGCTGAAGTGCTTCGGAATCTGTTTTTACGTCATAGGATTCTTTTAAGGTTGAGCATATTCCAACACCTTCATCAATAATTGCAATCTCGACCTTGCCGCCCCACCAGCGCTGCCCGCATACGTAGCACTCAGCGGCACGCGAGTGCTCAAACACATTTCGGATTATTTCTCTTATTGCATATGCATATGTTTCTATTGATTCGACATTTCCATTACACAATACTTTCGCGAGCCGGTTCGCTTCGTACTGCATGCCTTCATACCAATCAGAAACCGAGTTATCAAATGGATTAAAATCTGGCCTTGTGACTCGAGTTATAGGTAAGTAATTACTGCTTCCGCCAGCTTCACCTACACAATTCCCCTCTCCCATGTAAATAAAGTCAAAAAAACCAAGATGCATAAGGTAAGAAATAACTCTTCTGGAAGAATCAATCCCGTTCTTTTTAGATTTGTACCCTTGCTCGTGCCGATATTTTGCCCACTCTCTAATCTTGGCGCCAGCCACTAACATAGCTGTTGGGTAGGAAAATTTTAAGTGCGTGAAATCTATACATACTTGTTCGTGATCTCGATACGCATCTAGCTCATGAAAAAAGTCTGAAAGAGAATCCCTCTCAAATCTAATTGGCACATATATTATTTTCATTTAAATCTCTATTTGGAGAGCCATCACTGAAGGCTAACGCCCAGCGCAGGCGCAGCCAGCGCGGAGCTCCTTTTGTGTTAATGTTTGAGCGCCAGCGAGTAACACAAAAGGTGCGTAGCGTTGGCTGTCGCTCTGCCGCTGTTTGTTATGTGCTTCTATCTACGAAGTAACCCTTCTCCTCAAGCGTGAAAACATACCACACAATAAGGCCGTAAATTATCCAAGTAACTACGGAAATGTACTTTATCAAGGTAAATTGATTTTCTGGAAACTTATGAGTGAAAAGCGTAAAAACTCCTGATGCGACAGTGAATATAAACAATGCTAGAAACAACCAGCGTGATGTTGACTTTCTTAGAAACAGCAGAGTTGCAGCCAGAACGGCAAGAACTACGCCAAAAATTCCATTGAAGTAGTAAAGCAGGCCCTCAGGCTTTTCCATACCTTCAGGAATTTCTATATTTCCAGAATAAAGCGCGTACAACTGATAAAGACCAGATATCCCAGTCACTACGAACCATATAAATATTATCCAGACTAATACTGGTCTCTTCTCTGATGAGCTCAAATGATTCTCCTTGCTGCACATAACGTCGCGCTCTGGGGCAGTTTACTTTATGCACCTTTGGGCAAGAATGCGAGCGCAGCGAGCCGCCCAAAGGTGCATAAAGTAAACTGTCCCTCAGCAGCGCCTTGTTAAGCACTTTCCTCATCCCTCCTTTCAATTGCACTTCTTGCACCTTCCGGAAGTTTCTCATAAAGAGATTGGACATGCTTAGGCCTTGAAATGCGATCTTCAACAATAAAGTTAATCATGTTGAATAGATTGTGTGCGATATCTGGAGTATCATTCAAATTAATTTCTCCTGGATGTACTGCATTGTTCCCAACTACACGGCAATAATCTAAGGCCTGTTGCACTTGGACTGGAAGCCCCTTTTTCACAAGTGCGCCAATATCATTATTGATATTTTTTCCACTCTCTCCGAGTACAGGCAACAATTTTTGGACTGCGAGGCGCAGCAATGCAGAAGCTGCACGGGGAGAACGAGCAACTATTTCTCTTGCTTCTGTGTACTCCTCGATACACTCTTTTGGCATATCTTGATGAGCTGGAGGAACAGGAGACTCCGCCGGAACGATCATTTTCTCTTCATGCCAATATGACCACTCATTGCAATGAGCACAAATACAGAACGACAGATCATTCCGCACTTGGATAGGAGAGTGGTCGTGGACGCAATACGTGAAATGTCTCCAATGCTGCGCAGCAAAAACTCCACAGTGAATACAATGAAATTCTTGCTTCAGGTGTGTTGGAGGAAAATATTTCTGCATTGTTCTTCCTTATGCTTAACGTTGCCAGCAGGGGCGGCCGTAGCGTTTTTTGCGCGAAGCGCATTGCGTAGGCCGTCCCGCGGAGGCGCGCAGCGCCGGAGCAAACTGCCTGGCCTGGTTATAAGGCTGTGGCACGGTCTAGCTTTTTTTGCTTGCGCCATGACCACTCTTATACCTACAAAACCTGATGGTTTTATAAATGAAATACAAAAACAACACCGTAAGTACTGCCGTACTTAACTTCAGAAACAGCTGAATCCCTGTGTTTGGACAGCCCCACATACAGGCTGAAAGTAACGATACAAAAGAGAGCGCCAGCAGCAAAAAAGTTACGACACCTCCAGCTACAAACAGCTTCATTTTCTATGCCTTATAACGCCGCGCTCAGGGGCGGCTAACCTTGGGCGCATTTTTGCGCAAAAATGGGAGCGAAGCGACCGCGCAAAAAGGTGCACAAGGTTAGCCGTCCCTCTGCAGCGCTTTGTTATGCACGAACATGCTCCGATGCTGCACGCGCGCCCATAAAGAAATAAACCGCCGCTCCAAAATTTAGTAAGTAATAAATTACATCTGTGACGACATCTGCTCCGTCCAGACCGCCGCCAGCAGAAACCAAACTCATAACTGGTAGAACTGTGTAGTTCAAAATGTTACCAATGAAGTACAGCAAAAAGCCGACAGCAAAGTAGCTCAAGTGCTTAAGCTGCGCTATTTTCCCGGACTTCCGTAGGGATAGAAAGCAATAAAGAAAAACGGCTGTTGAAAGTAATCCGATTAAAATAGATATAATCATATCCGTTGGCAATGCGCTAAAAATATTTACTTCTTCTTCCATATTTAAACCTTACTATCAAACTACTGGTGCATAACGCCGCGCTCTGCGGCAAATTTGGAGCGCAGCGGAAAATTTGTCCGACAGCAGCGCCTTGTTAGGTTTTATCTCAATTCTCAACAGGCCCAAATCGTACATCATAAGCAACCTGACTTAAAACAAGCCTATTAATACACTTTATATTTAGCTTTCCTTCCGAGATCGGATGGCCAAATATTGCAGCATTTGGGATGGCAGTACCTTGCTCATATTCTTGGTATTGGGGGATTCTCCTATGAGACAACCCATATGTTGTTTGAAATGGCATAATGCCAAGACGCAGCAAGCTAAAATATGAGGGATAAATAATACCGTCGTATCCCCTTTCTTTTGCTTCCCGTGATATTGTTCGAGTTATCGGGTAAGCATGGGAAGCAGCCAAAAAAAGCATATGAATTGCAAGGTCTAGGCTCTCAAATTCTGTGACATTCTCCTCTTTAATAAGCACGGTAAGGTCTAACATTTTTAACTGTGCAGTGGGCTGAAGCGTGGCTAAATATATATCATCTTCTGCTGTAACCCGACATTCATGCAAGCAAACATCTAAGTCTTCAGATGTATACAGTGCGGGAAAGTCTTTGTCATCCAACCTACCAGAGCCTGCGAATTCTATAGGAGGACTATCGTACTCATTTTCAGAGATAGGTGTTTTTGGTGATTTCCGAATTCGATATAACTCGTGATCACTATTTAAAATTCTTGTGGGGTACTCTTCAAAAATTCTCTCGATTATTTCGTGCTGAATATTGTCATCTTGCAGATCTTTTAGTGGCTCAGCTTCACCTACCATCCATAGCCTTGGGCCATAATGAAAGAAACCGATTCCTAGTAGCTTCTCAAATAGCTGAACGTCATTTCTTAGCCACTGCGATACGTTTATTGAAGTTTTCTGATGTTCATTAAACTGAATTACCGGTGCCGCTCCAAAATCACACTTGTGAAGCGAACCCCAAACGAAAAATCTGTGAGCTAGTCGACTTAGCGATTCTTTACTCAGCTTTCTACCGTGAGGATTTCCACAATTTTCGCAAGTGCACTTTTCATCATCACCAAGACGCCATGCATCCAAGCGCAATCCTTGATCTTCGAAACACTCGGAGCAAGCAATGTAATTGATAATGTGGCCTCCAGTATTCTAAACCTAACAGTTTTATTCACACGCCTAAGGCTTTTGTTGTTCTGACTTGTGTGCACTGGCGCAAAAAACATCTAAGTTTGAAACTTTCAACAAAATCAAAAATTTACAAGTAATTTCACCATTGAGCGAATCAGAAAAAGAAGCCTCGGGCTTTTGTTCTTGGGGCTCGAGTGGTGATTCACCTTGTACAAATTCATTTTTAAATCATGTACTTAGCGTATCTCATTCCGTGAACACGAGCCATAGGCTTCTGAACACGGCTTGCCGCGCTCATATATGCAGGAATGTCATGTATGACCGATCAGGGTGGGGCGAGCGGGGGAGGGCGCTAAGGGAGTGATCGGTTGCAATCACTTTTTATTGAGCGGGCAATAAAAAAGCGAACCACCGAGGGGGTTCGCTTTCGGGGCTGTTGAGGATTGATTCAACAGCGTGCACCAGGGTGTTGCTACAAAAGCAGCAACGGCATCCCGGTGAGAGATCAGCCTTCTTCTTTCAGGTAACGCTCGCGGGAAGCCATTACTTCTTTGCGTGCAGCGTCAGCATCGGCCCAGCCGTCTACTTTCACCCATTTGCCCGCTTCCAGCGCCTTGTAGTTTTCGAAGTAGTGCTCGATCTGTTTGATCAGCAGCTCCGGCAGGTCGCCGATTTCGTTCACGTGATCGTACAGCTTGGTCAGCTTGGTGTGCGGAACTGCCAGCAGCTTGGCGTCAACACCGGATTCGTCGGTCATGTTCAGCACGCCGATCACGCGGGAGCGGATTACGGAACCCACCATTACCGGGTAAGGAGCAACAACCAGCACGTCCAGGGGGTCGCCGTCTTCAGACAGGGTCTGGGGGACGTAACCGTAGTTGGCCGGGTAGAACATCGGAGTAGCGACGAAACGGTCTACGAATACCGCGTCTGCGTCCTTATCGACTTCGTATTTGATCGGATCGTGGTTGGCCGGGATCTCGATGATTACGTTGATATCGTTGGGCAGTTCTTTACCTGGGGAAACCTTGTCGAAGCTCATTACTGGTCCTGACTAATTAATGATCGAAATGGTGGGTTAAAAATTGGAGGCCGGATTATATACCCTGAGCGGGCACTTACATAGCCGCCCCGGGTCCTCACAAGTCCTCGTTCTGACTAAAAAATGTACGTTGACGCCAAATGTGCACGGATTGACTAAGCTGAGAATCAGGATACCGGCCCTCCATCCACGGCCAGCCTGAGGGCTCGGGAATTGCCCTCGATGCAGGACTGGGTGGTCAGAATATGGTGGTAAGAATAAAGGAACCGCACATGGACGAATCCACCGAGATACCCTCATCGGCGCCGTCGCCAGATTCCATCGCGCCCGTGACCACAAGCAGTGCCGCCCCGTCCTCACCTGCGCCACGTGAGGTACGCAACGTGGCGGATGCCAAGCGCATTGTGGAAGCCCGCGGCCTCACCCACGTCAAAGTGGGCCTGTTTGATAACGACGGCGTGATGCGTGGCAAATATATGAGCCGGGAAAAGTTCTTTTCCGCGCTGGATCATGGCTTCGCCTTCTGCGATGTGGTGCTGGGCTGGGATGTACAGGATCAACTCTACGACAACGCCCGTTATACCGGCTGGCACACCGGGTATCCGGATGCGCCGGTGCGTATTTTGCCGCACACCTGCCGGGAAGTGCCTTTTGAAGATGGCATGTTGCTGTTCCTGGCGGAGTTTTCCGACGCGGCGGAGGTGGTCTGTCCGCGGGCGATATTGCGTCGGGTCATTCGGCGGTGCGAGCAGGCCGGTTTTTTGCCCTATGGCGCGCTGGAGTATGAATTCTTCCTGTTCGATGAAACCCCGGACTCGGCCCGCGCCAAAGGGTATCGCGATCTCAAGCCTTTCACGCCGGGTTGGTTCGGCTATTCCATGATCCGCAATTCGGTGCATTCGGACCTCTACCACGAAATTCTCGAACTGGCGCAGCAGATGGACTTTCCCATCGAGGGGCTGCACACAGAGACCGGTCCCGGCGTACTCGAGGCAGCGATCACGGTAGACAATGTCGAATCCGCGGGCGACAAGGCGGCGCTGTTTAAAACCTTTATCAAGGTACTGGCAGAGCGGCGCGGTCTGATGGCCACCTTTATGGCCAAGTGGTCCAACGATTATCCCGGTCAGAGCGGGCATATCCATCTGTCGCTGCGCAGTAAAAAAGACAATACGTCGGCTTTCTTCGCGCAGGACGCGCCCCACACGATGAGTGAGATTCAGCGTCAGTTTCTCGCCGGGCAGCAGCGTCTGATGCCGGAGCTTCTGTGCATGGTGGCGCCGACGATCAACAGTTATCGTCGTTTGATTCCCGGTTTCTGGGCGCCCACCGATGCCACCTGGGGCGTCGAGAACCGCACCGCGGCGCTGCGGGTGATCCCCGGGAGCGACAAGTCCCAGCGCCAGGAGTATCGCCTCGGTGCCGCTGACGCCAATCCCTATCTTGCGTTGGCGGCAGCCCTGGGTTCCGGTATTTATGGGATAGAGCAGGGCTGGCAGCCGGGCGCGCCCGTTAGTGGCAATGCCTATGCCACAGAGCATCCCGCAGAACTGGCGTTGCCGCGCACCTTGTGGGATGCGGCACAGCGGTTCAGGGCGTCTCCCATTGCCCGGGATCTGTTTGGTGATGATTTTGTTGATCACTATGCGGCGAGCCGGGAGTGGGAAGAGCGTGAGTTCCGTCGGCATATCAGCGATTGGGAGCTCAAGCGTTACTTCGAAATTATCTAGAAACTTCTAGGAATCATCTCGCCGGATTGTTCCGGTGACGGCAGGAAGCCTTAGGATTACATGGATAAACTGCGCTGCATTTCCCCAATTGATAATCGCCTGTATGTAGAGCGGCCTCTCGCGACCGACTACGAAATCCAGAATGCGCTGAGTACGGCAGAGCGCGCGCAGCTCCATTGGGCGAGTGTGCCTTTGCGTGAGAAAGTGGAAGTCGTCAGGCGAGCGGTAGCGCTTTTACAGCAAAAGAAATTGGAACTTGGGGAGGAGATCTGTTGGCAGATGGGGCGCCCCATCGCTTTTGCTGGAGGTGAGATTGACGGTTTCGCCGAGCGCGCTTTGGCGATGGCAGGTCTCGCCGAGTCCGCGCTGGCGGAGATCAAGCTGCAGGAGAAAGACGGCTTCCTGCGTTTTATCCGGCGCGTGCCCTTGGGGGTTTCATTGGTGATCGCACCGTGGAATTACCCTTACCTCACTGCCGTCAATGCGGTGGTGCCGGCGCTGCTCGCCGGCAATAGTGTTTTGCTCAAGCATTCCGCACAAACGCCATTGTGTGCCGAGCGGATGGTAGAAGCTTTTATCGAAGCCGGTTTACCCGGAGGCGTATTCCAGTATCTGCACCTGGGGCATCGCGATGCAGAGCAGATCGTTATTGGCAGTGATGTACAGCATGTGGCATTTACCGGCTCGGTGACCGGCGGTGCCGCTATCGAAACCGCCGCGGCGGGGCGATTCATGTCCATGGGGCTGGAACTGGGAGGCAAGGACCCGGCCTATATACGGGCCGATGCCGATCTCGATTACGCGGTTGCCTCGGTGGTGGATGGCGCCTTCTTTAATTCCGGGCAGTCCTGCTGCGGTATCGAGCGTGCCTATGTGCATCATTCCCTCATTGATGAGTTTGTCGAGTGTGCGACACAGTTGATTCAACAATACCGGCTGGGGCGGCCGGACGAAAAAGCGACAACCCTTGGTCCGCTGGTGCGGGCGGGGGCCGCGGATTTTGTCCGCGATCAGATCGATGAGGCCGTACAGCAGGGGGCAACCGCCCATATTGATGATGGCGCCTTTGCCATGGATCAGCGCGGCAGTGCTTATATGGCGCCACAGCTGTTGACCGGTGTCGATCACACCATGCGTGTGATGAATGAAGAATCATTTGGGCCGGTGCTGGGGGTAATGGCGGTAACGGATGATGAGGAAGCACTGCGGTGGATGAACGACAGTGAATACGGGCTTACCGCGGCCATTTATTCCAGTGATGTGGAGACGGCAATTGCACTGGGCGACCGGCTACAGACCGGCACCGTGTTTCTGAATCGATGTGATTATCTCGATCCACAGCTGGCCTGGACCGGGGTCAAAAACTCTGGCCGCGGCTGCACGCTTTCCAGTGTCGGGTTTGAACATGTTACCCGCCCGAAGTCCTTCCACCTGAAAACAATAGTTTGAGTCCTTCTCTTCCAACGGAACCTGTCATGACCGAGATTCGTCTCTCTGCAAACTGGAACTATCCCACCGCCATCCGCGTCGGCGCCGGACGGGTACGGGAACTGCCGGCGCTCTGTTTCGAGTTCGGAGTGCGGGCGCCGCTGCTGGTGACCGATCCTGGGTTGGCATCACTGCCGATGATCAACAACATTCTCAATGGTTGTGAAGAGAGTGGCCTACGGGTGGAGATGTTTGCCAATATCAAGGGCAACCCCAGTGGCCAGAATGTGAATGAAGGGCTCACGGTATTTCGCACCGGCGAGCACGATGGCGTGCTCGCGGTGGGTGGCGGTTCCGCACTGGATGCGGCCAAAGCTGTTGCCCTGATGGCAGGCCAGAGCCGCCCTTTGTGGGACTTTGAGGATGAGGCGGACAATTACCTGCGGGTCAATGAAGATGCCATGGCACCCGTGATTGCGGTACCCACTACCGCCGGCACCGGTTCCGAGGTGGGGCGCTCTTCGGTGATCACCGATGAGGACGCGCAATTAAAGCGCATTATCTTTCACCCCAGAATGCTGCCTGAGCAGGTGATTCTGGACCCGGAACTGACTGTGGGTCTGCCGGCGAATATCACCGCCGCTACGGGAATGGATGCGCTTTCACATAATCTGGAAGCTTTCTGTGCGCCCAACTTTCATCCGATGGCAGAGGGCATTGCGCTGGAGGCTATGCGCCTGGTCAGCCTGTATTTGCCGCGCGCTTTTGTCGATGGCAATGATATCGAGGCGCGTATGCAGATGCTGGTTGCCTCCAGTATGGGGGCGACGGCTTTTCAGCGTGGGCTCGGCGCAATGCACGCATTGGCACACCCGCTGGGTGCGTTGTTTGATGCGCACCACGGCTTACTGAATGCGATCCTGATGCCGTACGTGTTACTGGCGAATGAGCGTGTGATCGGCGAGCCCATGGAGCGGCTCGCGCGCTATCTGGATCTACCGAAGCCCGGGTTCGGCGGCGTACTGGATTGGGTACTGCAGTTACGTACTGATCTGGGCATTCCCAACAGTCTGGGAGAGATTGGTATCCAACCGGCAGCATCAGAAAAGGTGGGAGAAATGGCGGCGAAGGATCCCGCCGCTGGCGGCAATCCCGTTGCCTTTGACGCGCACGATTACCGCAGAATTTTCCTGCAGGCCTGCGAGGGGCAGCTGACAGGGGGATAGCGCTTGCGGATCAGATAGGCCGCTGAGAGATGATTTGTTTCAGTCTTCCCAATTGGGTGGTGACCGCGGTCGATTCACAGAATGATGTATTGTTCGCTGCCTGCACGCCATACCAGAGTACGCACAGGTATCTATAGATTACCTGCCAGTGATGCAGCCGCTGCACGTCTCTTTTGGAGGGTGCGCGTTGTAAGTATTCCAGCAAGAGTGACTGTTGCTGCGTGGGTGTGAAGCTCAGGCCCTCAGTGACGACCGCGAGATCATGAAACGGGTCGCCCATCCCCGCGTATTCCCAATCGATCGCCAGTAGCCTGCCACCAGGGGCGACAATAAGGTTGTCTGTCAGAAGGTCGTTATGGGTAAGCACGTCGCCACTCGCCAGTGCCAGCGCCGAATCGATATGTTGCTGAACCTGTTGTTCCGCGGTACCAAGCGTGTCCGTAAATGCAGTCGCGGGAGCCATCGACTGCCAGTAGCTGCTGACTTTGGCGTTGATGTCCAGTCGCGCATCGATGGTGGGCAGTTTGTGGATGTCGCGCAGTAGGGTGGCGAGTTGCGCGATGGATGCCCTGTTTGACAGGTGCCAACGTCTTTCCCCCAGATACTCGGTTACCAGGTAACGGTATTCGGGGTCGCAGTAAACCAGGGGCGCAGATAATCCGGCATCGGTTGCGAGGCGCAGTGCCTGTTCCTCGGCGCGGCGGTCCAGGTCCAGCTCTGTGCCAATGGGAGAGTTGACCCGGAGGACCAACTCCCGGCTGCCGCACAGCAGCAGGAAGCTGCGATTGGTCAGCCCTTTGGTGAGAGGCCTGATCAATGTCGGCGTGAGGGTACTCCAGAGTTGCCAATCTTCGGGAATCGGGGCGGCGGGGGCGGTCATACGGTAGCCGACGGTTCCATTGACGGGTTCTGTTGCCGGTACAACGGCAGCCACTGGAAAAACCCGATAATCACCAGAACCACGTAGAGCGCAAACAGCAGCGCGGTGAGATACAGCTCGCGGTCGATATACAGGTAAATGGCAGCCCCGTCGATCACAATCCAGTAGAGCCAGTTCTCCAGCACCTTACGCGTGACCATGTAAGTGGTCACGACCGCTCCCCAGGTAGTGAATGAGTCCAGGTAGGGGAGGGCCGCGCTGGTGTATTTATCCAGCACAAACCCGAACATCAGTGTCAGAAGACCAATTCCGGCGAACGTGTACAGGTGTCGGTGCAGTGACCAGCGGTGAATATGTAACGATGCTTTCTGACCGGACCGGCTGCGCCACTGCCACCAACCGTAAACGGCAATCAATAGATAAAAAACCTGCAGTGCGGACTCCATCAGCAGGCTGACATCCCAGAACAGGAACAGGTAAATCGCCGTGCTGGCAAAGGCCGCGTACCAGCACAGGATATTTTCCCGCATCGCCAGAATCAGGTAGGCGAGCGCGAGTATCACCGCGGCCACTTCCCATAGGGACATGGCTGCAAGTGAGGTGACAATGGCATCACGCACTTCCGGGCTGAACATTCTTGTTGTGCTCCGGAATCACACGCCGAGACTGGGGTTCAGGTCGCCGTCGATAAACTTGCACACGAAAATCGCACGACCAAACTGTTCGTAGGAAGTACGGATTTCCGCTTTCAGCATATCCATCAGGGGATCGTAATCCCCGAATACCTGGGTACTCATGGTATTGCTGATCACCTGCAGTTCCGGGTGATTATTCAGGCGTTCGATAAAGTCCTTGATGGCCGGCAGGTACTCGTCTTGTAACGGGTACATGCTGATCTCCACGGACAGTCTAAGAGTCGGCTCGGTTGAAGACTCCATAGTATTCGGCTCCGCTAGTTATCAGAAATTCAGTTTTCAGGAAATCAGTTTGTACAAAATCAGAAAGTATAGCTCGCAGATACACCCGCAACACGCGGTTCACCCAGCTGGTAGTAGGCTTCCGGTGCATAGTTGTTGGCCGGGTTGTTGCCGAACTGATTGCTGAAATAGAAACCGCGGGTATAGATGGTCTCATCCGTGAGGTTGCGTCCCCATAGGGAAAGGTCCCAGTCGTCACCGCGATAGGTCAAACGTGCATTGACCAGTTCATAGGCCGTAGACTTTGCACTGTGACTGTTGGAGAAATAGAAGTCGTCCTTGCCTTCCACCTCCAGGCGGGCGGTCAGGTTTGCCGTCAGTGCGTATTCCGCGCCGGTGAAAAACTGGTAGTTGGGGGCGTGGGCCAGATCGCGGCCGTCGAGATTGAGCGGGCTCACCTCGCCAGTATTGTCGTTGCGGGCATCCACGTGCGAAGTGCTGATGAAATCCTCGAATTCCGCATTCAGCCAACCGGCAGTGGCGAACAGGCGTAACTTGTTGCTGGCCTGATAGCTGGTTTCAATTTCCAGGCCGGTGGTGTTGCCGCCGGCGGCATTGGCGAGAAAGTCGTCAAAAGAAAAGTTGTCCGGATCGAAGATGGACTGTTTGGCCTGCACATCGCTGCGGTCCTGATAGAACGCGGCAACCTGTGCCTGCAGGCGATCTTCCAGCCAGCTGCCTTTCAGTCCCAGCTCGTAGTTGAGCATATGCTCGGTATCGAAGGTGAATACATCGCTGCCGATCTGGGCGTTGCTCTCGGAGGCGGAAATAATACGACCGTTTACGCCGCCCGCTTTGTAGCCGCGGGAAACCGTGGCATAGATCAGCGTGTTGTCCGCGGTGCTGAATTCCAGGGTGACGTTGCCGCCCCAGAGGTCCTCGTCAGTACTGCTATCTACAGCGAGAGAATCGGCGTAGTCCGCCGTACGTTGTTCAAAGCGCAGGCCGGTAATCAGGGTAAGGCGGTCTGTCAGTTCGGTGTTGAACTGTCCGTACAGCGCGGTGTTTTGTGTATCAAACTGGCTTGTGAAGGTGGTGTTGCGCTCGAGAGATTCTTCCTCGTCGCGCAGATAGAGGCCCGCTACCCAGCGGGTACTGTCGCCGAACAGTCGGGTTTGCTCGGTAGAGATAAAGCGCACATCGGCGCTGACGTTGTCCCGATCGCGTAGGTAGTTGTCGGTGGATGTATATCCCCAGGGATGGAAGTCGGCATAGACCCAGTCTTCGTCGTAGCCGTATTCGGTATCCGAGCTCGCCACACTCAGCACGGATTTCACGCTGAACAGGTCGCTGCCGGTCCACAGGCTGCTGACGGCGCCGGCGAGCGTGTCCTGCCGGTCCCACCCCGGTGCGTCGGAGAGGGTATTGCGGGAGTTGTCCAGGGTGAAGACGTCGTAGCCGTTGTCGATATCCAGATGCAGCAGGGAGAAATCGAGCTGCAGATCGTCACTGGCCTGGTAACGCAATTTGCCGCGCACCACAGACTCATCGATATTGTTGGTGTCGTCGCGATCGAGGAAGCGGTTTTTTATATAGCCATCGGACTGCTGGTTTTGCACCGCGATCCGGTAACCCAGCTTGTCCGACAGTGGCCCACTACTGACTGCGGAAACGGTGTGGCTGCCGTACTCCGCCACTTCCGCCGAGACTCTGGCAAATGGCGTGTCGGTGGGCGCATTGCTGGTCATGGTGATCAGGCCGGCGAGGGCATTGGCACCGTAAACGGTACCTTGGGGGCCGCGCAGGATTTCCACCTGATCAATATCCAGGGTGCTGGCGGCGAGGCCGAGGCCGGTAAAGTCGATGCCGTCGATCAGCAGGCCGACGGACGGATTCACCGGGTCGATAAACTGGCTGCGCTCGCCGATACCGCGAATCTGTACAAAGCGGCCGCGGGAGGCGCCGCTGGAGAAATTGACATTGGGGGCCAGGTTCAGCAGCTGCTCCAGGTTGTGAGCGCCGCGCGCTTCGATCACTTTTTCATCCAGCACGCTGACACTGGTTGGAGTTTCCAGCTGTGTGGCTTCGCGCAATTGACTGGTGACGACTACTTCTTCCAGCGGCGCGTTTTCGGGTGTTTCCGCAGTTGCGGTCACGCCGACAGACACCGCGCTGGCGAAGACAATACTGGCGGCAAGTGATTTTCTGGTGAACGTTTGAGGCATGGCTCTCTCTCGGGGAAAAAATTGAAAGAGACCCGGTGTGCGACGCGAAGAGGAGGACTGCTAAAGGACTACCTATTCCTACGCCGGTATTAACCGGATCAGGTTCAAGGGTTTGCACGCGGGATCTTTCGATCCGGCGGCATCTCAGGCCGGGGCCACCCCTTAGGTGTTACTGGTACTAGGTGTTACTGGTACCGGGTGTTACTGCTAGCCAGTTATTGTCACTGGCATATTCGGACGCGATGGTAACAGAAGTGGAGAGGGCCGGGAACTGACGTCCAAGATGTCAGTTCCCGGGAAAAGGGGCGGGGGATTACGGGTTGCCGGTGGTTTCCATCAGGTGGCTATAGAATCGGGCTGCTTTGACCATATTGTCGATGGTGATGCGTTCGTTGGTGCCGTGGAAGCCCTTGATGTCATCGCGGGTTACCACCATGGGATTGAAGCGGTAGTTGTCGTCGGCCACCGCCTGGTAGCGGCGGCTGTCGGTACCGGCCACTGTCAGTCCAGGTGCGGTGATGACGTGGTTGTGGGTACTGTGCGTTGCTTCTTCGATACCGTGATAACCCGCGTGCCCGGTACTGGATACCCTGGATGGCGCGCGGCTGTCGCGAACCTGCACCGTTACCCGTGGATCATCGATGGTAGCGTTCAGGTAATCCACGATCGTCTGTTCTGTGTCCCGCGGGTGCAGGCGGAAGTTGATGGTGGCGACCGCCTCAATGGGGAGTACATTCTCCTTCACACTGGCGCGCAGCATGGTGGGCGCGACGGTGGTGTGCAACATGGCCGCCGTGCCCTGGTTGGCACTGAGTGCGCGGTCGATCAGCCCCCCGAACAGCCAGCGGTTGGCGAACAGCATCCGCTTCTCAAACGACATGTAAGGTGCGATGGCATCGAACATTTCCGCACTCAGGCCTTCCAACCCACCGGCGATCGGCGAAGCCTGCAGCTTCATCAGGGCACTGGCCAGGGTGTCTACGGCGGTTTCCCGCGGCGGCATGGAGGAGTGGCCTCCCTCGCCTCTGGCGACCAGGTCCAGGGTGAGGAACCCTTTTTCTGCCACATTGATACTCGCCACGTCCCGGTCAACGCCGGGGACGAACCCGCGCAGTACGAAGGAGCCTTCATCCAGGGTCCAGGCCAATTGCACGTTTTCGTTTTTGAATTTTTTCACCACCGCGGCGGTGCCACTGGGGCCGCCGATTTCTTCATCGTTGGTGAGGGCGATATAGAGGGTACGGCGGGGCTGGAAGCCTTCTGCCAGCATCTGTGTCGCGGCCTCCATCAGGGCGATTGCGGCGCTCTTGTCGTCCAGTGCGCCCCGGCCCCAGATATGCGTATCGTCCACTGTGCCGTTGTAGGGTGGGTGTTGCCATTCGTCTTCGGTGTCGGGGATAACCGGGACCACATCATAGTGGGCGGAAAACATGACCGGCTGCAGGGACGGATCGCTGCCGGTCCAGGTAAACAGCCGGGTGTAGGGTTGCTCCGGCTGTATTCCCAGCTGCTCTACCTCCAGTGCTGAGTGTACCTGTGGGTAGGTTGCCGCCAGCCAGTCGAGAAACTGCTCGAATTGCGCTTGGGTTTCAGCTTCTTGAAGCTCGGAGGAAACGGTCTGAAACTGAATCGCTCGCGACAGATTGCCGGCGATCTGCTGGGCGTCGAATTGCGGATCGAAAGAGCGTGGTGTCTGCGTCGCACCGGCGGGCGACTGGGCAGTGGGGCTATAGACTGCGGTGCGCACCAGCACAATGGCCACCAGTGCGACCAGTATGGCACCGAGCCCCATCAACAATTTCTTCATGAAAACATCTCAATGGGTTTTTAACGTTGTTATAGGTTTTGTTGATTCCGTATCAGCCCACCGCGGGGGTGGGTTGATACGGATCGGTTTGGCTGGAAACAGGGTCAGAAGCGGTAACCCACTTCCAGTCCGTAAGTCCGCGGCATGCCCTTGAAGTGCGTCAGGGTACCGAAGAAGTCGCGGGACGTATCTGTGAGGTACTCCTCGTCCAGCAGGTTCCGTGCCCACAGGGAGGCACTCCAGCTTTCACTGTCGCTGATTACGCCAATACGTGCGTTGACCAGCTCGATGTCGTCCACCCAGCCGTATTGCACCACGTCACCGCTCATCAGGGTTCGGTACTGCTCGTTGTCCGCGGTGTTGTAATAGTCATCGCGGAAGGAGTAGTCCACGCGCGCCATAAATTCTACGCCCATGGACATGATTGGATAGCGGTATTGGGCACCCAGGTTCACCGTGTAATCCGACGCGCCGGGCAGTTTGTTACCGGAGACATCCGCACCGCCGGCACCGCCGCCGGGGTAGTCCGCAAATTCCGCATCCAGCAGACCGAAGGCCGCGTTCAGTTGCAGGTAATCATTGGCATTGTACGTAAACTCTGCCTCCAGGCCGCGGGTTTCCACTTCCGCTGCATTGCGGATGGAAATGGAGGTGCGGCCTTCACCGAGATCGATGAACTGGTTCACCTGATAGTCGGTGTAATCGGACTGGAAAGCGGCCAGGTTGAAGCTCAGGCTGCGATTCAGGGCGGTACCCTTCAGGCCGATTTCAACGCTATCCACGGTTTCCTTGTCGAAATCGATACCCGCATTCAGGTCGCTCTGGCCGATAAAGTCGAGGTTGTAACCGCCACTCTTGAAGCCGCCGGCGTACTTGGCGTAGCCGTGAATGTAGGGGGTGAAATCGTAGTTCAGCACCACATTGGGAGAAAAGTGACTGTCGGTGCGGCGGTCGTCAACGCTGCCGGTACCCATGGCGAAGGCGCCGGACCCAGAGCCGTCGATGCGCCAGTCCACGTCTTTCTCTTCTTCCGAGTAGCGGAAACCGAAACCGAGTTTCCACTGGCTAGTGAGGCGGTAGCTACCGTTCATGAAGGCCGCAAAGCTGCTGGTATCCACGGTACCGTCGGTGGTAACCGGAACCTCGGGGTTGGTGCCGAACAGCATGGCGGCGGTGGGGGTGCTGACGATCTGGCGCAGGCTGTCACCTTCCTGCTGGTACAGATAGAGGCCGGCCACATACTGCAGATCTTCGCTTTCCGGGGAGACCAGCTGGAACTCCTGGGTCACCTGGTTGTAGCTGTCCTCATAGCGCAGCTCGGCGAGATCCAGCGGTGCGTAATCCACATCGTTGCGATAGAAAATTTCGGTATCCCGCACGGCGGTGATGGACTTGATAGCAAACCCGGAAGCCAGATCCCAGTTCATGGTCAGGGCGCTACCGCGGATTTCACGGGCTTCCAGCGGGTCGTGGTTCATGGCCACGGTGTCGTCTTGTGGAGCCGCGGTATCCGGTGTCATACCGAACGTATCGGTTACCGGTTCGCCGACGTAGGTCAGGCGTTCCGCGTCGGTGCCATCAATTGCCAGGTTGGCGGTGAAGTTGCCGCCGGCATCGTAGACCAGCTGGGCGCGGTAGGCGTCTCCGTCCTGCTCGTTCAGCGCGTTGCCGGTCAGGAGGTTGTCCTGGATACCGTCACGTTGTTGACTGCTCAGGGCCACTTTTGCGAACAGACTGTCGGACAGCGGTGCGCTCAAGGATGCGGACATCTGCCGTGTGTTGAAGTTGCCGTACTCGATATTGATGCCGCCTTCCAGGGTGTTGCCGGGTTGGCGGGAGATCAGGTTGATGGCGCCGGCGACGGTGTTCTTGCCGAACAGGGTCCCCTGCGGGCCGCGCAGTACCTCGATGCGCTCCAGATCCAGCAACTCCTGGTTCAGTGCCGGGGATTGCCCCAGATAGACGCCGTCCAGGTAGACCCCGACACGGGTATCGAAGCCGATATTACGGCTGTTGGCACCCACACCGCGGATACTGACGGTGGAATCGAAATCTTTACCGGAGCTGATTGAGAGGTTGGGGATAAACTCGGCCACTTCGCGCAACTGGCGAATGCCGGTTTCCTCAATATTCTCGGCACCGAAGCTGGTGATGGCGATGGGTACTTCTGTCAGGCGCTGGCTGCGTTTCTGCGCGGTTACGGTAACTTCTTCCAGTTCTGCCGCCAATGCCAGGGGAGTGATCGGTGCAGCGACCGCTGCGGCCAGGGCATGAGGTAAGAATCGCGAGGCTTTCATAGGCTCTCCAAGCGTAGGTTGTTATTAGTCTCGGGTTTATGGTTGTTGTTTTTTGTCGAAGCTTTATAGCGGGATGAGGTGGTGCGTTGCTTCCGGGTTTGGAAACTCGCACAAAATAAACCGGATGCACTGTTCGGATTTGCAAATCCGAATTAAAAATGTGATTTAAATCAATGACTTAAATCGTTTTTGGGGGTGGCGTGGAAGCTTCGCTCTGCCGTTGCCGAAACTGTTTCGGCGTCATCTGCAGGCGCTTTTTGAAGTGTGTAAAGAAGGTGGAGTTGGAGTTGAACCCCGCCTGCAGGCCGATATCGGTCACCGACAGATGGCGATGTTGTGGGTCCGTCAGCAGCCGTGCCGCTTCTTCCACCCGGCGCTGGTTGATGAAATCGTAGAACGACTGTCGGGCAAACCCGTTGATACACTCGGAAAGGTGATGTACCGGCACGTCGAGGGTAAGGGCGAGATCGGCGATCTTGAGCCCCGGTTTCAGGTGGGGTTTATCCCGCAGCATGCGCTGCTGTAACTGTTCCCAGATTTCGGCGGCAGCGGACTCCGTCAGGCTGCTGGTCTGGTATTTGCCAGGTGCGTTCCCGGCGCCGTCCCGTTGTTGAGCTTGTTGTTGAGGCTGCGCTTGCTGCTCTGTCTCTGATGCGGACGCGACAATCGGGGTGTATGTCCGGGGCGCGGTAGTTTCCAGCTGGATATGCCGCTGTTGCAGACCGAAGTAGCCCAGCGTCAGAGCGAGCACCAGCGGGGACAGCCCCTGAAGAACACCAGTAGAGAACTGAGGCCGCGGGTGGAAGAAACCGTGCCACTCGAGACCGACCGCCAATAGGGTGGCTACCACATAGCAACTCAGCAGCACCTTCAGCCAGCGCAGATGCACCTGTTCAATTTCTGAGTAGTGTTGTTTGATTCTACTAAGGTGTGGACGCAAGACCCACAAGGCGGCACTGCAGTACCCGATCAACGAGAGATAGGTACTGAAGCGGTGCAGAAAGCGCGCCTGGTAGAGCAGCTCGCAGCCAGATGCCCGCGCGCAGGGTAGATTGAGCAGTCCGCTCTCGGAAAGTGGCTGCTGCAGCCACCAGACCAGCGCCATCAACGGCGCCGGGAGCAGGTGCAGCAGGTGCTGCCGCTGCCAGGAGAAGCCCGGGTGGGTGAGCAGCAGGGTGAAGAAGAACAGCAGTGGACCAGGCAGTAACTGCAGCGAAAAAATGTAAAAGTAGGATGTTGGGAGTGGCGGCAGCTCGGTCATGGGCAGCTGCGCCGCAGCGATGACACAGCTGACGACCAGTAGTAGCGCCAGACAATGGTTGGCCCGTCGGTTCCCCCAGGGCGCCATCCACAGCAGCAGAATCAGCGGTAGGCAGATAAAGATGCTGGCAAAGATAAGCAGACTGATAGGGTAAAGCGTGATAACCATTGAATGTGCCCGTTGTGACCTGGGGATGTTAATCCAAACGCCACGAGACCTGAACCATCTCAAGCGACATTTTCAAACGACAAGCGACATTGACGAGCGCAAACCTTTTGTGGTTGAACTTTCGCCTTTCAGTTGGGGGAGTGAGAACGTTAGTATTCCATGCCTGGCCGGGAAATCAGTCACCGCCCAACAAGGAGCAGATGTGCGCGCTTACTCACTACTGGACCTCTCCCCCATTACCGACACCGGCAGTGCCCGCCAGGCGCTGCAGAACCCCCTCGATCTGGCAGCGGACGTGTTGCGGGATCGGCTCAATGCCTAACGCGCAGGCAGATGCTCAGAATGGTACTCCAATAAATACCGGGAGCCAGTGGGTCCAGTTCCTCGGGTACTTCCTGTTTGTGCTCGCGGCGTGGACGGGGTTTATCAAATACCTGTTTCCCGTCGCTTTTTCGCTGTTCAATGGCGAGCCCTGGAACAGCCATGTGTACTGGGATTTATGGCCGCTGGCCCATATCTGGCTCGGGTGGGCACTGGTGACGCAAGTCTCTTACGTGCGGCCGTTGGCGATTGTCATGTCGGTGATCGAGATCATCATTATCGTTGGCAAGTTTGCGGTATTCCTGTCCGACCCCGAGTGGACCATCTGGCGCAGCAACTGGTTCGTTAACAAGGTGTTCGTACTGGGCTGTTTTATGCTCATTCTGCTGACGGCGCTGCTGCGGCCGGGGTTTCTTCATTCGACAACCAAACCTGCCTGACCGGTTTTAATAATCGGCCAAACACTTATAATGTGCGGACAGATAACCAGCCGCACCGGGCTTAATTTGTATAGATAACATACAAGTTCCGTGGCGAAATACATTCCGTCCCCTGCGCCGCAGGGCAACAGGAGATCGCGTTATGAAAATCGCACTGATGAACGAATTCAGCCAGGCGTCCAAGAACCCCATCGTGCTGAAAGAGCTGCAAGATGTCGCCGGCGAACTGGGCCACACCGTGTACAACACCGGCATGAGCGATGACAATGATCACCGCCTCACCTACATCCATCTGGGCATCATGGGCAGCCTGCTGTTGAATGCCAAGGCTGTGGACTTCGTTGTCAGTGGTTGTGGCACCGGTCAGGGCGCGCTGATGTCCCTGAACGCCTACCCGGGTGTGAACTGCGGCTACTGCATCGACCCCGCCGACGCGTTCCTGTTCGCCCAGATCAACAACGGCAACGCGCTGGCGATCCCCTTCGCCAAGGGCTTTGGTTGGGGCGCCGAGCTGAACATCCGCTACATGTTTGAAAAAGCCTTCACCGGTGTAAAAGGTCAGGGCTATCCGCCGGAGCGCAAAGAGTCCCAGGTGGCCAACGCCGGCATCCTCAATCACATCAAGGAAGCCACCGCCAAGAGTTACCTGGACGGCCTCAAGGCCATCGACCCTGAGCTGGTGAAAACTGCCGTGACCGGTGAACGCTTCCAGGCCTGCTTCTTCGAAAACAGCCAGGATCAGGAACTGACCGATTTCGTGCGCAGTGTGCTGGATTCCTGAGTGAAGCAGTAGTGAGTGCGTAGAATACGCGCTGACCAGAGAGGTCGCCCGGATTATCCGGAGCGGCCTTTTTTGTTTATAGTGCTTAGACAGTTCCGAAGCGTTTGATATGGGATATATGGCATATGCCGCAAGAAAGTAGGGAAGGTCTTGCACCCTACCTCCAGGAGGGAGATAGGGTAGTTCTATTCGATGGTGTTTGCCGTCTGTGCTCCGCCTGGGCGCGCTTCCTGCTGAAGTTCGACCGCGAATGTCGTTTCAAGCTCGCCACGGTGCAGTCAGAAGAGGGGCAGGCGATCCTTTCTTTTTTCGGTATGCCAATGGATGAGTACGAAACCATGCTGTTGGTCGAAGGCGATCAGATGTACGTAAAGTCTGATGCCTTTCTTCGAATCGTCAAACAACTCCCGCTGCCATGGTCGGTATTGACCGGCTTCCGATTGATCCCGCGATCAATACGCGACTGGATTTACGATCGTATCGCGCGCAATCGTTATCGGTTATTCGGCAAAAACCCTACTTGTGTCTTACCCGGCGACGCAGAAAAGCGACGTTTTCTGGTAAAAAACAAATCTCAGTAAGCTGGTGCCTTGTATGAGCAGTTACGCGCTTTGTCGATTATCCATCGCTTTTGTCTGGCTCTATCACGGCCTGGTGCCCAAATTGCTTGGCCCGCATAGAGATGAGTTGGCGATGAACATGGCATTGGGCCTGACGGCAGAAAACGCCCAACTACTGGCAAGGGTCGGCGGCGTATCGGAGGTTCTGTTTTCTGCGGTCGTGATCCTGTTTTGGAAGCAGCGCTGGCCGCTGGTGTTGACTGCAGCCGGTATGGTTGCCCTGTTGATTTACTCTCTGATTGCAGTGCCTACACTGGCGATGGGTGCGTTTAACCCGGTCACTACGAACCTTTGTGTACTGGCACTCTCTCTGGTGGCCTTGAAGCAGTGGGAAAATTTGCCGGACCCGTCTCTTTCGCGGGATATTCAGCTCGATCGGCAAAGCACAGGGCGATGAAAATTCGAGAAGCGATACCAATCGGTTTTTAGGAGATCTGGTCTATCTTTCATGCGGTTGTGGCAGAAGTTGGGGTTCGATGTATTAGGTCGGTTACCACGGGTCTTTGACCACCCGACCGATGGGTATGTCGATGCTCTGGTCATGTACCTGTGGCTTGCCTCTGACTGATTGAGAAGTTTCCTTTACACTGCGGTCTCCTATTCAATCTCTTGGTCAATCCACTGGCCAATCTTCTGGAGCCCGTATGAGTCAGCCCGATGGTAATTCCTGGCTGGATACCCTGCCCAAAGCCTTCCTTACGTACCTCAATGGCCGTCGCCTGGATGAGGTGGAGTGCATTGTTCCGGATCTCAATGGCATGTCCCGGGGCAAGGCGATGCCGCTGAACAAGTTCTCCCCGGATACCCCGATCTTCCTGCCCATCTCCATTTTCTATCAGACCATCACGGGTCAGGATGTGGAGATGGATATCGAAAACCAGTGGGCGGAAAGCGATATGGCGCTGGTACCGGATATGTCCACCGCGATGGCGGTGCCCTGGGCAAAGACGCCGGCGCTGCAGATCATCCACGACCTGCAGGATCTTGACGGCCACCCCATTCCCTGCGCACCGCGCAATGTACTGAAACGCGTGATTGGCATGTACCGGGATAGGGGTTGGCTGCCGATCGTGGCGCCGGAGCTGGAGTTCTATCTGACCCGGCCAAACATTGACCCGAATGAGCCCATTCAGCCACCCGTTGGTCGCAGTGGTCGTTCGGGCAATTCGCTGCAGTCCTATTCTATGACCGCCATCGATGAATACGGTCCGGTAATCGACACTATTTACGAGTATGCCGAGGCCGCCGGCCTGCATATCGATTCGGTGATTCAGGAAGACGGCGCCGGGCAGGTGGAGTTCAACCTGACCCACGGCGATCCGCTGTTACTCGCCGATCAGGTATTTTACTTCAAGCGCATCATCCGCGAGGCGGCACTGAAAAACGGCATGTTTGCCACCTTTATGGCCAAACCCATGCGCGATCAGCCTGGCAGCGCCATGCATATTCACCAGAGCGTGGTGGATATAGAAAACGGTAAGAATATCTTTTCCGCGGACGATGGCAGTGCCTCGGACCTGTTCCGCTACTTTATCGGCGGCACGCAGAAATATCTGCGGGAAATTATGCCGTTTATTGCCCCCAACGTGAATTCCTATCGCCGATTTGAAGGGGCGGACAACTCCAGCGCACCCACCAACACCGGTTGGGGCTACGACAACCGTGCCACCGGTTTACGGGTGCCAAACTCCGGCGCTCAGGACCGCCGCCTGGAAAACCGGGTTGTCGGTGTCGATGCCAACCCTTACCTGGCGATCGCGGCGAGTCTGGCCTGTGGGTATCTGGGAATGGTAAATGGCCTGGAACCCAGTGCACCGGCTGCATCGGAGTTGGATGAAGAGCAGGAATCGACATTTTTCATTCCCGGTACCTTTGATGAGGCACTGAGAATTTTTGCTGATGCCAATGAGGTCCATCAGGTGATGGGAGATGACTTCTGTCAATTGTATGCGGCAGTCAAGTGTGAAGAAATGCGTTTGTTCCACCGGGAAATATCTCCCTGGGAGCGCCAGCATCTTCTTCTGAATGTATGAGCCAGCGCTGTCAAGCAAAAGGCCTGCTGTGAGTAAAAATGCGGGCCACTTTGCTTGGGGATAACCTCTCTGATTTTTTCTTCGGCTTTATCTTAAAAATAGCTTTAATGGAAACTGTTTTTCATCAAGGTTTCTGCTTGATCTCCTCATCTATTTCCTTTCCCAGAGTTTTCTCTATATAGGCTATAGCCGCAGACTTTCCCTTGTCCGAGCTGTCTTTGCTGATGTTTTCTGAAATAGAAAAGGAAAGGCTGCAAAAGCAATCATATACGGTAACCGCGAGCCAGAATGTGGCCAGATATTCCTGGCGATAGGGTATGTCAAAGTTTCTCGATATGGCGTTAAGGATGATGCGTGAAAAACTACTGTTTCTCTTGAGCTGTTGTTTGCTTTGCGCTCGACTTAACTGTGGGCCATAGTGAAGTTTCAGGGCGGATTCGTGATTTTTGTAATATAGAAAGCAGATATCAAACAGTAGGGAAGTAATGTCTTTCCAATTGTTGATGGAATTTGGAGGTATTACTTGGTCCACACTTTCGCAGAACAGGTTAGTATGCCGTTCTGCCAGTGCTGTGATTGCCATGTTGATGTTGGAGAAGTGATCGCTGATGAGCTCCTCAGGGTACCCCGTTAACAATATCAAGTCTGTGGTACTTATATCCTCCGGGTTTTTGTACCTCAAGGTCGCCTCGGCCGCGTTCATTATATTCTCGTACGTTTCATTTTTTGTCAGGCAGGGATCGCGTTCTTCTTGGAGTGTGGACGCATGATTGAATTTGCTCATCTTGTGTAAATCCCTTTTGCGTTTCTCAATAAATCTGTGACAATTTTGGGTTGTTCTAATGCGCTGCCTGAGAGCTGGTCTGTGAGTTTTCCAGTTTTCATCCAGTGATGAAAAGCATCCCGATGTTTATGTTATACCTCCAAAATTTTTTCCTGATCACATTGACATGTGCTTCTTTTTTTGACTTTAAAACGACCTTAAAAGCCATCAGGAGTGACTTTTAAGGTCGGTTCAATGGTTTTCTAAGTCGGTTTGATGGCTCCCTGCCTGGTAATTTGAAAGCTGGTCTTACTTGTCAAAATTTCTCTCTGTGAAACTGCGCTACTTTTTCTTTCGAAGAGTACGTGTTCAATATTCTCTCCGCTGTATCGGTTTCTTAGAACGTAAACTTTTAAGGAAGCCGATTTTATAACTTACTGGTTTGAATTTTGACGCGATGCTCGGGTTGGGGAGAGTCGGAGCTTTGTGTAGGGCGATGCTCGCTTCCATTACGCCGTGATCTTTATCACAGTTTGTGCGGAATGTTGGGCTCTCTCGCAACTATTTAGCGGGTTTTTCTGTCGATAAGTAGAGCTGATGGGAAAATTTTTGTGCTTTCAGGGAAAGTAAAGGTGTTGGCCCCCATGCAGGGGGGCGGCGGAGGGCAGGCGTGTCGGCCAGTAGAAAAGCTGCGGCCAAGGACTTCATTCCCGGGGGAAAGATTGGCAGGAATGGCCTGATCGGACAAGTTTGTCTTGAAAGTGCGTTTTTTATGAGGAATGCTAGAATTTTCAGCTACGCATAATATATTAATGTGACAAGTTAAAAGCAGGTTCAAGCCGAGAAAGTCCCGGGACGGGCCGGCTAAGCGGATGGGGAGAGTATGACAGGGTCCTGAATTGAATAGGGTAGGGTTCGGCGTAGGGCTGGTGGCTCATCGGCTACGCATTGCGGTCTTGGCTGCCGAGAAAGCTGGGTTTGGTCTGCAGTATGAGCGTAAAACGGTGGGCTTTGGAAGAGGCATGGAGTGATGGCTGATTCGTCAGTGCGTGTCACGGCTCAAATGAATGAGGTAGGGAGTGCGCCAAGCATGTTTTCAGTAACCAATAACGATACTCGTGGAGCAAACTTTCTGCCACTGATGTTTCGCAGGGAAATCATTGCGCACCTCCTTCTGTCCAGTGAGAATTTCGATGAGTGGCTCTGTCGATACCTGCTTTACCAAGATCTTATTTGCCCTGCCTTGCTGGTTCAGCAGGATGTGAAAGGCGATGATGTCAACTTGTATTTCCTTGCCCCAGATCCTCTTAGTACGTCTAGTGCGCCGCACCGCGAGTGTCAGTTTCAGCTAATCAAAGACTGGTTGATGTGCTGGGCTCGCTTGGGCGAGATGTTTGGAGATGGCGCGCCGCCATTTCGGCGAGTGGAGCTGGCTCTTCCTTTGTCAAGTCTTGAGTTCAAGCGCTCACTCAGGCAACGCCTCGGATGCGACGTTCGCTTTGTTTCCGGTGGTACCCGGGTCGTAATTCCTGTTGAGTTTTTGAGGAAGTCCGTAAATTCCACCGACCCCCTTGTGGCTGAGCTGCTATCTGCGTTGTCAAAACGCGTTCTCGAAAAGCTAGAGCCGCAATCTCTGCTTGTGGAGAAGATTTATAGGATAATGGCCAGCCATGCCGGGGCTATTCCCACCATGGAGATAATGGCCGGAAAGCTATTTAAAAGCGTGCGCACCTTGCGTCGCCACTTACGGGGGGATGGCGTAAACTACCAGGAACTGGTGGTTAATTATCGGATCGCTGTGGCCAAATGTTATCTTCTGGATACGAATCTTCCCGCGAACGAGATAGCGAGGCTGGTAAATTATGCGGATTCTTCAAACTTTTATCGTGTGTTTCGATATACAGAAGGCGTGACGCCAAGCCAGTATCGAAATCGGGCCTCTCTGAATACTGTGGATGACCTCAGTGTTTTATGAGGCTTTCATTCAGCATGCGAGCCATTGACTGGTGCAGTGTAATGTCTGCGGGGAGGGGCGCCCCGGCGCGACGGCTGCACCAGGGCCAACGGTCGGGCGTTATACGTCGAAGCTGTTGCCCAGTTTCTTTTCCACCAGCGCTTTTTTGAGGCGCGCATACTGCGGAATGCCGTTCTTGTAGGGTGGGTAGTCTTCGCCCTGGATCAGCGGCTCGAGATAGTCGCGACCGGCCTGGGTGATACCGAAACCATCTTCCGCGATAAATTCCTTAGGCATGAACTTTTCCACATTCGCGACTTCTGACAGCGGTGCCTCACCGATGGTCCAGCTGTAGTCGGCCGAAGCGGTACCGTTGCGCTCGATGGTGGGCATGATGCTGTTTTTACCGGCAACCGCGGCTTCTACCGCCGCTTTGCCCACAGCGTATGCCTGTTCAACATCAGTCGCGGAAGCGATGTGACGTGCGGCGCGCTGCAGGTAGTCCGCCAGCGCCCAGTGGTATTTCATACCCAGCTCGTCCTTGACCATCTTGGCCAGGGTCGGCGCGACACCCCCCAGCTGTTTGTGGCCGAATGCATCGACACTGCCGGCGTCGGCGAGGAAGGTGCCATCTTCGTACTGGGCACCTTCAGACGCCACGATCACACAGTACCCGTTTTCGTCGACGGTTTTCTGCACTTTCTCCAGAAATTTCTCTTTGTCGAACGCGACTTCCGGCAGCAGGATGATATGCGGCGCATCGCCTTCCTGCTCCTGGGCCAGGGCGCCGGCGGCGGCAATCCAGCCCGCGTGACGGCCCATCACTTCGAGGATGAACACTTTGGTGGAAGTGGCACACATGGAGGCCACGTCCAGTGCGGCCTCCTGGGTGGAAATGGCCACGTATTTGGCAACGGAACCGAACCCCGGGCAGTTGTCGGTAAACGGCAGATCGTTGTCGACAGTTTTGGGGATATGGATGGCCTGAATGGGGTAACCCATTTTTTCCGACAGCTGGGAAATTTTCAGGCAGGTATCGGCGGAATCGCCGCCACCGTTATAGAAGAAATAGCCGATGTCGTGTGCTTTGAAGACTTCGATCAGGCGTTCATACTCCGCGCGGTTCTGCTCCAGACTTTTCAGTTTGTAGCGGCAGGAGCCAAAGGCACCGGAAGGGGTGTGGCGCAAGGCGGCAATGGTGGCTTCGCTTTCCTGGCTGACATCGATCAACTCCTCCTTGAGAGCGCCGACGATACCGTTCAGTCCTGCGTAGACTTTACCGATTTTGTCTGGATGTTGGCGGGCGGTTTCGATCACTCCACAGGCGGAGGCGTTAATGACGGCGGTGACCCCACCGGACTGCGCGTAAAAAGCGTTCTTCGTCGACATGTTCTTCCTTTGGTGCTGGAAATAGCTGCTGGCAATAAGTGCGCCCTGATTGTCATCAGGCGGTTTCTCTTCGTCTTTTTATAATCCCGACCTTGTTTTGGACGGTCGGTGCGGCGCGAAGTCTAATGTATTCATATGGCAATTGCATGGAATTGCGGGCATTTGCGGCCTGTGGGAGCGAATACCTGCGAGACACTGTTCGCATATGTTTACGGGGTCTGGTTAATAGTTGGCGCCCTGGTTGCGTGATAAGCTTGCGGGTTCGTGAATACACCGCTTCTGCCCAAGGCTTTGGGCACCGTCATAAAATGAAGCAAGAACCGCGCCCGGGCGCGGAATCTCCTCCTGAACAGGGGTTTGAGGTCTGTTTCTGAGCAAAAATTGCGTGAATACGCAGTCTGCCAGGCTGAAGTAAGGCCCGAAGCTCCCCGCAATGAGTGTTTGATCTGGCATGCATATTCATATTTTAGGCATCTGTGGCACGTTTATGGGCAGTCTCGCCCAGCTGGCAGTGGCGGAAGGTCACAAGGTCACCGGTTCCGATGCCAACGTCTATCCGCCCATGAGTACCCAGCTTGAGCGCGCCGGCATTGCGCTGACCGAGGGCTATGACCCGGCCCAGCTGGATCCGGCACCGGATCTGGTGATCGTCGGCAATGCCCTGTCCCGCGGCAACCCGGCGGTAGAGGCGGTGCTGGAAAAGGGGCTGTCCTATACCTCCGGCGCCCAGTGGCTGTGTGACCATTTCCTCGGCGGGCGCTGGGTGCTGGCGGTTTCTGGCACCCATGGCAAAACCACCACTGCCAGTATGCTGGCCTGGGTGCTGGACTACGCGGGCATGGACCCGGGGTTCCTGATTGGTGGTGTACCGCAGAACTTCGATGTGTCCGCCCGCCTTGGAACTACCCCGTTTTTCGTGGTGGAAGCCGACGAGTACGATACGGCGTTTTTCGACAAGCGCTCAAAATTTGTCCATTACCGTCCGCGCACCCTGATCATCAACAACCTGGAGTTTGACCACGCGGACATTTTTGATGACCTCGCGGCAATCCAGAAACAGTTCCACCACCTGGTGCGCACGGTGCCCGGTAGCGGCCTGGTCATCGCCGCACAGGAAGACGCGGTCTCCCAGGTGCTGGAGCAGGGCTGCTGGAGCGAGGTACAACATTTTGATGTCGAGCGGCCAGACGGCGTGCGCCTGGGCGACTGGTGTGCGGTCAATGTGGCCGCGGACGGCAGCCACTTTGACGTGCAGCTGGAAGGCAACACTGTAGCGAGTGTGGCATGGGGGCAAACCGGCCAGCACAGTGTAAAGAATGGCCTCGCGGTCATGGCGGCTGCCCGCCATGTGGGGGTCGAGCCGGCGACGGCGGCGGAAGCGCTGGCCAGGTTTGGTGGCGTGAAGCGCCGTATGGAGTGCCTGGGGGACATCCAGGGCATTCGCGTGTATGACGATTTCGCCCATCACCCCACTGCCATCGAGACCACGCTGAACGGCCTGCGGGCCAAGGTGGGCAGCGACAAGGTGATTGCGCTGATTGAGCCGCGCTCCAATACCATGCGTATGGGGCATCACCAGAATCAGCTGGCGCGGGCCTGTGCGGGGGCTGACCTGGTGCTGTGGTACCAGCCGGAAGGGATGGATTGGTCGCTGGATGAGGTGGTTCACCATTCCACGGTGCCGGCGAAGGTTCTCCACAGCATCGACGCTGCGGTAGAATCCGTCCTCGAACTGTCAGCCCCCGGCAGTCACGTGATTGTGATGAGTAACGGGGGCTTTGGCGGTGTACACCAGCGGTTGCTCGATGCACTTGAACAAAGGTATGGGCAACAGAAATAGGTAACGAGCCTCTATATAGATGAGGCGATACGGGTCTGCTTTGTCTGAATCTGCGTTTTCCAAGACCGTCACCCTTGCCATGACCGGCGCCTCCGGGGCGCAGTATGGCCTGCGCCTGCTGCAATGCCTGCTGGCGGCGCGGGTGCGTGTATGGCTGCTACTGTCCGATGCCGCGCGCATCGTGATCGAGACCGAAACCGAGGTTACTCTGCCGGAAGATGAGGCCCGGACGGCATCCTTCCTGTGTGAGCTGTACGGCGCGGAGGACGGGCAGCTGATCCTGTTCGGCAAGCGCGACTGGTTCTCGCCTGTGGCTTCGGGCACCGGCACCGCCAGCAGCCTGGTGATCTGTCCGGCCAGCGGCGGCACCCTGTCGGCGATTGCCTGTGGGGCATCGAACAATCTGATCGAACGCGCGGCGGACGTTGCGCTCAAGGAGCGTCGCCAGTTGATTCTGGTGCCGAGAGAAGCCCCATATTCTGAGATCCACCTGGAAAACATGCTCAAGCTCACCCGCATGGGCGCGATGATCCTGCCCGCCAGTCCCGGTTTTTATCAGAAGCCGCAGTCGGTGGAAGACCTGGTGGATTTCGTCGTGGCCAGAATTCTGAGCCAGTTGGAAATCGAGCAGACCCTATTGCCCCCCTGGGGTATTCGTTGAGATCTATCCGATGCAAAAAGTCGTAACCATTCATTACTGCGTCCAGTGCAACTGGATGCTGCGCGCCACCTGGATGGCGCAGGAGTTACTGTACACTTTCGCTGAAGATCTGGAGCAGGTGGCCCTGCAGCCGGGATCTGGCGGCGTGTTCGAGATACGCGTTGGCGATATCCTGATCTGGGAGCGCAAACGGGACGGCGGCTTCCCGGGGCCAAAGGAACTGAAGCAGAAAGTGCGCGATGTGCTGTTCCCGGACCGGGATCTCGGTCATGTGGATAAATAGCGCGTGTGAACACTTGCTAGCGAGATCACGGACTTTTCGAATAGATCGATTAAATATGCCGGTAGATACTGATTAATTGACGCAGTCGGTTAATAGAAACTATTGGCACCGGCGCAGACCCATTGCGCCTTTCCCATTTTAGATAAGCGAATTGATTATGTTGTTGGGCTTGAAGACCTGGTACGAAAAACTGGTGCTCGGAAATCCGAAAACCGTGCTGGCACTGGTGGCATTGCTGACAATCGCCGCTGCAGCAGGCCTGCCCCGGTTCAAACTGGATGCTTCCGCGGATTCTCTGACCCTGGAAACCGACGATTCGCTGGATTTCTTCCGCGAGATTTCCGAGCGTTACAACTCCGGGGACTTTCTGGTTGTCACCTATCGCTACAATCAGGGCGACCTGTTCAGTGACGACTCCCTGGCGACGCTGCGCCGCCTGCAGGATGAGCTGTCGATGGTGGAGGGCGTTGCCGGTGTTCAGTCCATCCTGAATGTTCCCCTGCTGTACAGCCCCAAGCTTTCTATTACCGATGTGGCCGACGGTATCCGCACCCTCTCCAGTCCCGGAGTGGACCGGGATCTGGCCAAAAAGGAGTTCCTTGAAAGCCCGATCTACAAAGACCTGATTCTGAGCCCCGATGGCGAAACTACCGCCATGATGCTCAATCTCCAGCTGGACCAGAAAGGCCTGGATCTGGTGCGCGAGCGCGATGCCCTGCGTCGCCAACGCAATGAACAGGGGCTCAGTGCAGAAGAATCCCGGCGCCTGGAAGCTGTGAGTGCGGAATACCTGCAGCACCGCACGGCACAGGAGGAGGCGGCCCGCGAGCGGGTGAAGGAAGTGCGCGGGATCCTGTCCCAGTACGACGATAGCGCCGAACTGTTCCTGGGCGGTCTCACCATGATCACCTCGGATATGATCGCGTTTATCCAGAGTGACCTGGCGGTGTTCGGGGCCGGTATTCTGGCTTTTATCGTGGTTACTCTGCTGTTGATCTTCCGCCAGCCGCGCTGGGTGCTGCTGCCGCTGACCACATGTGTAGCCACCGCGGTGATGATGCTGGGGCTGCTGAGCTGGCTCGACTGGCGGTTGACGGTGATCTCCGCCAACTTCGTGGCTCTGCTGCTGATCATCACGCTCGCCATCACCATTCACCTGGCGGTGCGCTATCGGGAGTATTTTGCTGAACATCCCGAGTGGAATCGCTTTCAGCTGGCGTCGGCCACCGTGTCTTTCATGGCCAAGCCGTGCCTGTATACCGGGCTGACCACCATGGTCGCCTTCATTTCGCTGGTGGTCAGCGGTATCCGCCCGGTGATCGACTTTGGCTGGATGATGACCATGGGAGTGGTGTTGGCACTGGTACTGTCATTCCTGATTATTCCCGCCAGCCTGATGCTGCTGAAAAAGCGCGATGCCGGGCAGGGCGAAGACAATTCCCATGCCTTTACCCAGGTGTTTTCGCGCTTTGCGGAGAATCACAAGTGGGTGGTGCTGGGCGTGGCTGCGCTTGCGGCAGGAGTCAGCGCGGTAGGCATTACCCAGCTGAAGGTGGAAAACCGCTTTATCGATTATTTTGATGATTCCACCGAGATCTATCAGGGCATGCTGGTAATCGACCAGCGCCTCGGCGGCACCATCAATCTGGATGTGGTGCTGGACAAGCCTCAAGAGACTGCCGTTGCCTTTGAAGGTGAAGAGGATCCGTTCGGCGGTGACTTTGGTGATGACTCAGGCGGTGAAGAGGCCGATCCGTTTGCGGCAGAGGATCCTTTCGCAGCGGATGATCCCTTTGCGTCCGGCGGCGGTGCCGGCCAGAGCGTCGATCCCTACTGGTTCACCGTGGCGGGGCTGAACCAGATCGAGCAGTTGCACGACTTCCTCGAATCGCAGCCCGAGATCGGCAAGGTGCAGTCACTGGCGACCCTGTACAAAGTCGCCAAGGACCTGAACAACGGCGGTCTGAATGACTTCGAGCTGGCGGTGGCCCGCCAGAGCCTGCCGCAGGAAATCAATCAGGTACTGGTGAACCCGTACTGGTCGGCCGGCGATCAGCAGGTTCGTATCACCATGCGGGTGAAGGAAACCGACCCCAACCTGCGCCGGGATGAGCTGATTCAGCGTATCTACCACTATGTGGAAAATGATATGGGCATTGCGCCTGACAACGTACGTCAGACCGGGATGCTGGTGCTGTACAACAATATGCTGCAGAGCCTGTTCAAATCCCAGATCCTGACCCTGGGGGCGGTATTTGCCGGTATCCTGCTGATGTTCCTGGTGCTGTTCCGCTCCCTGTGGTTGGCGGTTATTGCGCTGGTGCCGAACATGCTCGCCGCCTGTGTGGTACTGGGCGGTATGGGGCTGGCCAATATTCCACTGGATATGATGACCATCACCATCGCCGCGATTACCGTGGGAATCGGTGTGGACCACGCGATCCACTATCTGTATCGGTTCCGCGAGGAGTTCGCTAAAGACGGCAATTACGTGGCCACCATGCACCGCAGTCACGCCACCATCGGACGCGCGATGTTCTACACCGCCATCACCATTATTGCCGGCTTCTCGATCCTGGCGCTGTCCAAGTTCGTGCCGTCGATCTACTTCGGCCTGTTGACCGCGCTGGCAATGACCGCTGCACTGCTGGGCTCGCTGACCCTGTTACCGTTACTGCTGGTGCTGATCAAGCCGCTGCCCAAGCCGAAAGTGGTGGCACAGCCGGGAAAGCCAGCGATGAACCGTGAGGTCGTGACGAGCTAGTGGTCCATGCGGGAAATTCGGTAACTAAAGCACACAGCTACAGGCTCCAGGGTGGCGTTGAAAAAGCGCAGGACTAGCAGCGTTAATTCAAGCTTTTTCAGCGCCGCCCTGGAGTTTGTGGCGAAGTGATCGGTTACAGAATTTTCCGCATGGACCACTAGTCGCTGGGCCGCGACAGGCGTTGCGGCTGCGGGCTTCTATGCTTTAAGGCGGTAGGGGCAAGCAGGCGTTTGTGAAAGTGCAGCAAAAAAGCAGAGTCGCCATCCTGGTGCCCGGTATCTTTGACCGCGGCAAGTCGATGCACCGGATAAAGGACAATCTGGAAAAGGCAGGTTTCAGGGCACACTACATCAACCTGAAACCCAACAGCGGCTGGCACGGATTGGAGCCGCTGGCGCAGCAAGTGCATGATCTGGTGGAAACTGTGACCGAGCACGGCGAGACGTGTGCCGTGGTCGGCTTCAGTATGGGGGGCATTGTGGCGCGTTACTACCTGCAGAGGTTGGGAGGCACCGCCAGGGTGCACAAGCTGGTGACCATCTCCAGCCCGCATTTCGGCAGTTTCTGGGCGCGCTTTCTTCCCTACAGGGGCGGACGCCAGCTGTGCATCGGCAGCGACTTTCTCAATGATCTCAACCGTGAGATTGCACTACTGGAACCTACCGCACCGGTGTCGATCTGGACGCCCTACGACATCACTGTCGTGCCGCACTCCAGTTCGTGCCTGCCTTTGGGACGTTCCTTTTGCATACCCGTCAGCCTGCATCGCTGGGTGCCCTTGAACAGGAAAGTCATCGAGCTGGTTACCACCGAACTGAAAACCGCCCTGTGAGGATCTGCTGCCCATAAAAAACCGCACCGTGGCGTAATGCTGTTCACTTATGCTGCCAAGTGGCGGCGTCGCTACCGGGTGCGGTCTTGTGAGACACGCCGTGAACCCATCCATGGGGGCTCTTCTGCGAGGTCCCTCTCGCAGAAGGTCTCACAAGACCGCACCCGGTATCGCCGCCTTCGCTCAGACCTTCTTTAAGTGAGCAGCATTAGCACCGTGGCGCGGTTTTTTTATGGGCAAAGAAAGGCGATCAAGCGCAATCAGTCGCTGCGACTGGTCACTTCCAGCAGGTGGTAGCCGAACTGGGTCTTCACCGGACCGTGGACCTTGTTCAGCTCTTCATTAAATACCACCTTGTCGAACTCCGGGACCATCTGCCCCTGGCTGAACTCTCCCAGGTCACCGCCGCTGCGGCCGGAAGGGCACTTGGAATACTGCTGGGCAATTTTGCCGAAATCGGCACCTTCTTCGATCTGTTTTTTCAGATCTTCACACTGGGTTTCACTTTCTACCAGGATGTGGCGGGCTGTAGCTTTTGGCACGGGAATCTCCCTGAGACTAGTTGGATGGAGCGGTTACTTCGAATTCTCGTCCGCTTGAGCGCGCAAGCTTAGCTGCGCCTGCGCGGAAACGAAAGACCGAGATGGATGATGGTTACTGACCGGACAGCGCAGCAAAGGTATTGCACTTGTTCACATCGCCGGTGGTAAAACCCTGTTTGAACCAGTAGGCGCGCTGTTCCGCGCTGCCGTGCGTAAAGGCATCCGGGCTTACCGTGCGGCCGGCACGCCTCTGCAGGTGATCGTCGCCCACTGCGGCAGCGGCGCGCAGGCCCTCGTCTACATCACCGGGTTCCAGCATGCCGCGATCGCGGTTGGCGTAGAACGCCCACACCCCGGCGAAACAATCTGCCTGAAGTTCGAGCATTACCGAAAGCCGGTTGGCGGTGACCTTGTCCGCGCGCATCCGCGCCTGCTGCACTTTCTCCGAGGTCCCCATCAGGTTCTGCACATGGTGCCCCACTTCGTGGGCAATCACGTAGGCAAAGGCGAAGTCGCCGGGGGCGCCGAGCTGTTTCAATTCGTTCAGAAAGCTCAGATCCAGATAGACCTTGGCGTCTCCGGGGCAATAAAACGGGCCCACTGCGGCAGAACTGAGGCCACAGGCTGAGCGCACGGCATTGTTGTACAGCACCAGCTTGGGGGGCGGGTACTGGGAGCCCGCCTGCTGGAACAGTTTGTCCCAGGTATCCTCTGTGTCCGCAAGCACCACCGACACGAATTCCGCCACCTCATCGCTGGGGGCCGGTTGGCCGGGTGTCTGTGTCTGGCTGTCCGGGCCGAGGCTCGGAGGTTCGGTATTGGTGTTGCCCGAGAACAGGTCGCCGCCAAAAAAGTAGAACGCGGCCATCGCCAGCAAGATCAGCCAGCCGAACTTGCTGCGCAGTAAAAAGGGGGCGAGGGCCAGCAGGTTGCCCAGTCCGTCACCACCGCCGGCGCCCCGCGGCGCAGATTCGCCGCGTCGGTCTTCAACATTGGAACTCTTGCGACCTTGGCGCCAACGCATAGGGATACCTCTTGTTCACGGGCCGCTGACCCGGTATCACTCATCACCATCATTGAATTGAGTCTAGATCAGCTGGCGCAATTTTTTGTTTTGTTTGTGACCTGGATCCGTCATGAAATCAGGGGTTCAGGTTTAACGTTATCCTCGTGTCGGTGGTTGGGGTGGTATCTTTGTCGCTGGTCAGAACGGGTTGGGGTGTTTGTTGTGTCGTTGATTCCTCTTTTTCCTCTCAGCATGGCATTGTTTCCGGGCGTCACGCTGCCGCTGCGTATATTTGAGCAGCGCTATCTGCGGCTGGTGACCGACTGTATGAAGACCGATACCGGGTTTGGTGTGGCGCTGATCCGCAGCGGCCGGGAGGTGGGGAGCACGGCCGAGGTCTGGCCCCTGGGGCTTTATGTTCGCATCGTCGACTGGAGCCAGGGGGAAGAGGGGCTGCTGCATATCGAAGTGTCCGGCGAGTCCCGCTTTCGCGTGCTCGAGACTTTCCCGGAAGACGACGGCCTGCTGATGGCAGAAGTGGAATGGTTGCCGGAGGAGGAAACCCATCCGGTACCGGAAAGCTGCGACGGTCTGCTGGCGGTGCTGAATGAACTCAAGGAGCACGCTGGCATGCTGGCCCTGAAGCTGCCCCCGGTAGAAACCGCCGAGGCGCTCTCCTGGCAGCTGGCGCAATTGCTGCCACTGGAAGATGCCACGCGGGTGGAGCTACTGGCGAGCCACGACCCGCTGGAGCGACTGGCAAGTATTGCCGTCAACCTCGACCGTTGGTCCCAGGAATAAAACCGCAGTAAATAAAACGATTACAAGATAAGAGCTACCGAGGACACATGGACGGCGTTGCACTGTTTGGATTACTGATCATTTTCGGCATTGTGGCCGGTGCGGTGCTGGGCATCGTGTCGTACTTCGAGGTGCGCAAGCTGCGTGCCGAGGTCCGCCGGCTGCGCAGCGAGCTGGTTGCTCAGCCCGCGACACCTGCCTGCCCATGTTCCGACGAGGTTCCGCTGCCCCCGTTGGATCTGACGGATGCCGAAGACAAGGCCAATGTGCCGGCTGCCGTGTCCGCCCCATCTCCATCTCCGAAAAAGCCCGCGCCGGAAAACGCGAAGCCATCTGCGGCACATCTCCCGGAGGGGCAGGTCTGGCCGACGGAGTCGGGGACATCCTCACCCGTGCTCGCCGGGTTCTGGTCCCGTCTGCAGCAGCACTGGATGGTTTGGCTCGGCGGTGGCTGTGTCGCACTGGCCGGTATCTTTCTCGCCCGCTACGGTATCGAGCAGGGATTGCTGGGGCCGAAGACTCGGGTAGCGATGGGGCTGCTCACCGCGTTGGCGCTTTATCTGAGTGCCGAGTATCTGCGCCGCAAGACCGGCGAGCCCCATCCTGTCTTTGCCGCTCTCGCCGGAGGCGGCGCCATCACCGCTTTTGCCGCGGTGCTCTCCGCGGTACACCTGTATCAGCTGATTTCCCCGGGTTTTGCGTTCGGCCTGCTGGCGGTGGTCGCACTGATCACCCTGTGGCTGGCGCGATTGCACGGTCCGGTGCTGGCGGCCATTGGCATGCTCGGCGCTTACTCGGTGCCGATACTGGTCTCCAGCGGTCAGGGAAACGTGCTGGCCGCGATGGCCTACGCGCTCATCATCACTGTTTCGGTTCTGCTGTTGCTACGTCATGTCTATCGCGCCTGGTTGTGGCTGGGGTGGCTCGCGGGCGCGCTGCTGTGGTGGCTGATTTCCCTCACCGGAGATCAGGCCGATGGCTGGCGCGGGCCCTATCTGGCCATTCTTGGGTATCTGGCGCTGACGGTGGTGCCGGGTGACTGGCTGTTGCGCGGCAGATCTGCGGCGACAAAGCACATTGAGCCGCTGATACTGCCGAGCCTGCTGGTGCTGGTGGCGGCACAGTGTCTGTCGATTCTGCGCGAAGGCCTTTTATCGTCGGCTGAGGGCTCTTTGCTGGCTGAAGGCTCCATCCCGGCTGAAGGCTCTCTATTGGCTGAAGGCTCTCTCCTGGGAGGAAGTTTCTCGTCCCTGGCATTGCTGACATGGACGCCACTGGCACTGGTGGTATTGATCGGCGCGCGCCAGCGGGCAGGGCTGGCCATCGCCGCCTGGGCGCTGTGGCTGGGGCAGTGTGTGGCCTGGGGCATCTCACGATTGGACCCGGTCAGCGGTGAGTACCGGCTTTCGCCATTCGCGGCGTCGGAGCAGGGGCCGTTCCTGCTGTGGCTGGGCGTTACCGCGGTCGTGTTCGCTGTGCTGTCCCTGCATAACTTCCGCCGCGGTGTGGCGCGCTACTGGTGGGCCTCGCTCGCGGTAATGGCGCCGGTGCTGGCTCTGCTTACCGGATATCTGCTGGCCGGGGATTACCTGTCGCTCTACTGGTGGTGTCTGTACGCGGCCATCATGGGGGCGGTGTTTGTGTATCTGGGCAGCCGTGGAGCGGGCAAAGGGTGGCCCAAATCGATGGTGCTGTGGCTGTTTGCGGCGGGTCATTTCGGCTACAGCCTGGCGGTCTGCCTGTGGTTGCAGCAGGCCAGCCTGACTCTGGCACTGGCGCTGCAGGCGGTCTCGTTGGCGTGGCTGATCCGCCGGTTTGACGTGCCCGCCCTGGGGTGGCTGCTCAAGGGTGTGCTGTTGCTGGTGGTGATGCGGCTGACGCTCAACCCCTGGTTGTTGTCTTATCCCGAGGGCAGCCACTGGTCGCTCTGGACCTACGGCGGTTCCGCCGTGTGCGCCTGGCTGGCGGCGCGGATGCTGGTGCCCGGATTCGTGCCACTGGCGCGCTGGGCCGAGGCCGCAGCGCTGCACCTGTTTGTGCTCGCACTGTGGGCGGAAACTCGCTACTGGCTCTACGGTGGCAATACTTTTGCCGCGGAATACACCTTTACCGAGGCGGTGGTGAATATGTGGCTGTTTGCCGGGCTGGGGCTGGTGTATTACCGCAAGAGCCTGGTCAGCGATCAATTCACTGCCTGGTACGATGGTTACGGTCGCCTGTTGATGCTGGCCGCCGTGATCAACTATCTGTGGATTCTACTGGCTACCGCCACCAGCGAGCCCTGGGCCTGGGAGTCAGTAAGCGGCCGGCCGCTGTTCAACCTGTTGCTGCCCGCGTTTGCCGGGCCGGCGCTGCTGGCCTGGCTCGCCAGCCGCTACTACCTGCCCCAGGTGCGCAAATGGGCGGCTGGGGTCGCGGCTGCCGCGGCATTTATCTGGATCTCTCTGGAGGTGCGCCACCTGTGGCAGGGTAATATCCGCCTGGATACCCCGGCCGAGACCGGAGAGCTCTACACCTATTCTGCGGTGTGGTTGTTGATGGCCGTGGGGTCAATCCTGATCGGCAGCTGGCGCGGGTGGCGCAGCTGCTATCAGGCCGGCATGGCGGTGCTCGCGCTGGTGATCGTCAAACTGTTCCTGGTGGATATGTCTGGTCTGGAAGGGCTGTTGCGGGTTGCCTCCTTCATGGGCATGGGCCTGGCACTGCTGGGAATCGCCTACCTGCACCAGAAACTGGCAGGCCGCGCGCGATAAGCGTTCGCTTACGGTATACTGCGCGGCCTTTTTACCGGAGCCGGGCGAAGCTGGCAGTTTCGCCGGTACTGGAAACCCGGCGGGTGCGGATGGTCGCCCGCCGTGCAAGTCCGACATGCATGGAGACCAGCAGTGAACACAGTCAGCGCCACCGAGCAGCAACAGGATTCCACCAGAGCCCGTATGCAGGCCATGGGCCGCGCCGCCCGCGCCGCCGCCCGCCTGATGGCCCGCGCTGATACCGGCACCAAAAACGCTGCCCTCAACGCCATAGCCAATGAGCTGGACCGTCAGCGACCACAGCTGGCGGCGGCCAACGCCAAGGACATGCAGCATGGCCGCGACAGCGGCCTCGATGCGGCACTGCTGGACCGCCTGGAACTCACCGATGCGCGTATTGATGGCATGATCGAAGGTCTCAACCAGGTCGCCGACCTGCCGGATCCGGTGGGTGAGATTTCCGACCTGAAATACCGCCCCAGCGGTATCCAGCTGGGTAAAATGCGTGTGCCCCTGGGCGTCATCGGGATCATTTACGAGTCCCGCCCCAACGTTACCATCGACGCCGCCAGCCTGTGCCTGAAATCCGGCAACGCCACCATCCTGCGCGGTGGCAAAGAAGCGCTGCACTCCAATGGGGCCATCGCCGCCTGCATCACCGCCGGACTCAAACAGGCAGGCTTGCCGGAAGCCGCAGTGCAGGTGGTCGAGACCACCGACCGCGCCGCTGTGGGCGCCATGATCACCATGTCTGAATATGTCGACGTCATCGTCCCTCGCGGTGGCAAAGGCCTGATCGAACGCATCAGCAACGACGCCCGCGTGCCCGTGATCAAGCACCTGGACGGTATCTGTCATGTCTATATCGACGACCGTGCCGACCGCGAAAAAGCCTTCAATATCGCCCTCAACGCCAAAACCCATCGCTATGGCGTATGCAACGCCATGGAAACCCTGCTGGTGGCGGAAGGGATCGCCAACGAAGTGTTGCCGCGGCTGGCAGCGGCCTACAGTGAAAAGGGGGTAGAGCTGCGCGGCTGTGAAAAGACCCGCGCCATCGTCCCCGACGCACAGCCGGCCAGCGACGAAGACTGGGTCACCGAATATCTGGCCCCGGTATTGTCGATCCGCATCGTCGCCGACATGGACGCCGCCATGGACCACATCGCGCAGTACAGCTCCGGTCATACCGAATCCATCGTTACCGAGGATTACACCCGCGCGCGGCGTTTCCTGGCCGAAGTGGACTCCAGCTCGGTCATGGTCAACGCCTCCACCCGCTTTGCTGACGGCTTTGAATACGGCTTGGGGGCGGAAATCGGTATCAGTACCGATAAAATCCACGCCCGCGGCCCGGTGGGCCTGGAAGGGCTGACCTCGCAGAAGTGGATCGTGTTCGGCGACGGACAGATTCGGGAATGAAAACCATCGCGCTGTTTGGCGGCACCTTCAATCCGGTGCACTTCGGCCATCTGCGTATGGCGCTGGAACTGAAAGAGCTGCTCGAACTGGACGAAATGCGCCTGCTGCCGTCGCGCCAGCCAGCTCATCGGGCAGAGCCGGGTGCCTCTGCCCAAGCGCGACGCGACATGGTGGCACTGGCGGTGGAAAACTGCCCGCAGCTGCAGCTGGACGAGCGCGAACTGAACCGGGAAGGGCCCACCTACACCGTAGACACCCTCGAAGAATTGCGGCAGGAACTGGGGAATAACGTCTCCCTCAGTTTCTGCATGGGACTGGACTCCCTGCTCGGGCTGCCCGCCTGGCACCGATGGGAAAAGCTCACCGAGCTCGCCCACCTGATCGTTGTCACCCGGCCCGGCTGGCAGATCCCGCAGGGGGGCGAAGTGGCAGAGCTGCTCGCCCAGCACCGCGGCGAGCCCGAACACCTGCGCAGCGAAGCCGCCGGGCGGATACTGTTGCGGGAGCAGACCCTGCTCCCCATCTCCGCCACCGGCGTGCGCAAACTTATACGCAGTGGCCGCTCCGCGCAGTACCTGCTGCCCGAGCGGGTGTATGAATACATCCAGGCTCACAGGCTCTACCAGCGCCGCGAGCAACTGTAGAAAATTACCATGAACAGAAACCAGTTGGTGTTATGACTGATATCAAGAAAATTGCCGTAAATGCACTGGAAGACCTCAAAGGGAAAGACATTGTCGCCCTCGATGTCTCCGAACTCAGCGACGTGATGGATACCCTCATCATCTGTACCGGTACCTCCACCCGGCAGGTGAAATCCCTCGCCAACAACGTCGTTGAAGACGTCAAGGAAGCCGGCGTCCGCGCGATTGGCGTGGAAGGCATGGAGCAGGGCGAATGGGTACTGGTGGACTATGGCGATGTCGTGATTCACGTCATGCAGGCGGAAACCCGCAGCTTCTACGACCTGGAAAAACTCTGGTCGATGATGCCCAACTCCCGCGATGGCGGTGATGGCAGCGATCCCCACCAGGACTGACCGCACGCCCGATGAAAATCCGAATCATCGCCGCCGGTGGCAAAATGCCGGGCTGGGTGCAGGAAGGCTACAGCGAGTACGCCAAGCGCCTGCCCCGTGAACTGACCCTGGAAATCGTCGAGATTCCCCTCGGCAATCGTGGCCAGAAAAATTCCGCCGCACTGGTAGAGAAAGCCCGCCAGAAAGAGGGCGAGGCCATGCTCGCCGCCATCAACCCCAGAGACCATGTGGTCGCATTGGAAGTAAAGGGCAAAGCCTGGAGTACCGAGCAGCTCTCCCGGGAGCTCTCGGGCTGGCAGATGTCCGGCGACAACGTGTGCCTGCTGATCGGCGGCCCCGATGGCCTGTCACCGGCGTGTGTGGCGCGGGCCAACCAGAAATGGTCCCTGTCCGCCCTGACCATGCCGCACCCGCTGGTCAGAGTGCTGCTGGCCGAACAGCTCTACCGCGCCTGGACCCTGCTGGCGGGGCATCCGTATCACAAGTGATTCTCTCTTTGGTTGATGACCTCTGAATGAATTAATTGGACTGCAATGGCTGTGAAGGTGCCGATGCCGGGTGCTGCTTTGTGAGACCGTCTGCGGCCAGGACGGCCGCAGCCGAGCCCCCAAGGATGGGTTTACGGCGTGTCTCACAAGGCAGCACCCGGTAGCGGTGCCGCCTCGGACCGGTGAAGCAGCCGATCCACAAATAGTGACCACATTACCCATTAAAGGGACCTTTTGTGTACACTCCGTGGTCAAATTCAGCGCCACACCTGCACCCTGATAACTGAACGAATCGATGTCAGATAATCTGCGCCTCAAAGACCCTTACTCGGAACAGCGACTGTTTCGCAACCGCATGGCGGTGGCGATTGTCGGTGTTGTGGTGCTGATCGGGGTACTGGTCGTGCGCTTCTACAACCTGCAGGTGGTCAATTACGAGAACTACCGCACCCAGTCCGACCAGAACCGCATTCAGGTGCGTCCGGTCCCCCCCACCCGTGGCCTGATCTACGATCGCAACGGCCTGCTGCTGGCAGACAACCGCCCCAGTTACACGCTTTCCATCGTGCGCGAACGGGTGCATGACCTGGATGCCACGCTCGAACTGATCGGGCGTCTGGTGCGCCTCGACGACAGTGACGTGGAAAAATTCAAACGCCGCCTGCCGCGCCGCCGCCCCTTCCAGCCAGTGCCCCTGCGCTATCGCCTGACAGAGGACGAGATCGCCCGCATCAGCGTCAACGAATTCCATATGCCCGGGGTGTCGGTCGAAGCAGAACTGGTACGCTATTACCCCGAGCGGGGACTATTTGCCCACAGTGTGGGCTACGTCGGCCGGATCAGTGATCGGGATCTGGCGAAGTTTACCGAGGAAGACGTACGTCGCTACAGCGGTACCCAGAGTATCGGCAAGGTGGGGCTGGAAGCCTCTTATGAGGATGTGCTGCTGGGGGACGTGGGCTACGAGAATGTGGAAACCAATGCCCGGGGCCGCGTACTGCGGGTATTGGAGCGCCAGGACCCCAAGCCCGGTTCGGAGCTGACCCTGTCACTGGATGCGCGCCTGCAACAGGTAGCGACCGAAGCCCTGGGAGAAAACCGTGGCGCGGTGGTCGCCATTGATGTCAAAACCGGTGGTGTGTTGGCCTTTGTCAGTCAGCCATCCTTCGATCCGAACCTGTTTGTGACCGGTATCAGCTTCAAGGACTATCGCGCGCTCAGTGACTCTTTGGATGTTCCCCTGTTCAACCGCGCCGTGCAGGGGCAGTATCCGCCCGGATCCACCCTGAAGCCTATGATGGGGCTCGGCGGCCTGGCGGCCGGAGTCATCAAGAAAGACACGGAAATCAAGGATCCCGGTCACTACAAGCTGCCCAATGACCCGCGCATCTATCGCGACTGGAAGCGTTGGGGGCACGGCGACCACGTAGACCTCATCCAGGGCCTGGCGCAGAGTTGTGATGTGTTCTTCTGGGATATGGCCGCACGCTGGAACATCGATGGTATGCACGATGTAGCCACTCGTTTCGGACTCGGTGCCAAAACCGGCATCGATCTGCCCATCGAGCGTGCCGGACTGTTCCCGTCCCGGGCCTGGAAACGCGGCGCGCGCGGTGCGCCCTGGTTCCCCGGCGACAGCCTGAATGCCGTGCTGGGGCAAGGTTTCGTGCTGGCCACGCCACTGCAGCTGGCGGTAATGACGGCCACCATTGCCAACCGCGGCACCCATTTCCGGCCCCAGGTGGTGATGGCCGTGGACGGTATCGAGCAGCCTCCTGAGGTGCTGCACCATGTAGAGGCGAAGCCCGAATACTGGGATCTGGTGTTCGAGGGGATGGAGGCCGTTGTCTACAGCCTGCACGGTACCGGCAAGAGAGCTGGCAAGGATCTGGACTTCAAGGTGGCGGGCAAATCCGGCACCGCCCAGATTGTCGGGATCGCCCAGGGCGAGCGCTACGACTCCGAGGCGCTGAAAGAGCGCCACCGGGACCACGCGCTGTTTATCGCCTTCGCACCGGTGGATGATCCGCAGATAGCCGTCGCAGTGTTGGTGGAAAACGGTGAGGGCGGTGGCCGGGTGGCTGCGCCGGTGGCGAGGGAAGTCCTGGCGGATTGGGTCGGGCGCCCCCTGGAGGAAACCGCCAGCCGGATGCCGATTGGCTGGCATCCGCCGCTGATGCCTGATGCCGCTTCCGCAGCCCCCAACGTATCCATTCTCCCGAAAATACAGCAGGAGATCAGCGCCCGTGGCTAGTCGCGATTATATGCATCGACTGCCGGATGCCGGCAGTAGCCTGCGCAGCCCGGTGAGTTTTTCCCGGCGCTGGCACATCGACGTACCGTTGTTATTGTTGCTGATGTTGTTGGCCTCGGTGGGGCTGGGGGTGCTGTACAGTGCCTCCGGAGAAGAAATCCACTACGTCAAACGTCAAGCCGTATTTATGGGCGTGGCATTTGTTGGGATGTTGATCGCCGCGCAGATTCCACTGGAATTCTATCGCCGCTGGTCACCGTGGTTTTATCTGGCTGGATGCTGCATGCTGGTGGCCGTGTTATTTTTCGGAGTTGGCGCCAAAGGTGCGCAGCGCTGGCTGCAGATTGGCGGCTTCCGCTTTCAGCCGTCGGAAGCCCTCAAGCTCGCGGTGCCCATTGCGGTGGCGGCCTACCTCCACCAGCGCAGTGCGCCCCCGTCATTTCTGACCGTCATTGGCGCGTTGGCCATCGTTGCGGTGCCGGCACTATTGATCGTACGTCAGCCTGATCTGGGTACGTCTATTCTGATTGCAGCCTCTGGCCTGTTCGCCCTGTATCTGTCCGGCCTCAGCTGGAAAATGATCGGCGGTGCCGGCGTGGTGGCGCTCGTAGCCGCCTGGCCCATGTGGCACTGGGGGCTGCGGGACTATCAGCGCCAGCGGATACTGACCCTGTTCAATCCCGATGCAGATCGCCTCGGCGCCGGCTGGAATATTTTCCAGTCCAAAGCCGCGATTGGCTCTGGAGGCTGGGCCGGCAAGGGGTATATGCAGGGCACTCAATCCCAGCTCGACTTCCTGCCGGAAAGTCATACGGATTTCATCATCGCGGTGTTGGCGGAAGAATGGGGCATGCGCGGCGCGCTGCTACTCCTTTTACTCTATCTGTTGATCATTGCGCGCGGCATCTATATTAGTCTTATGGCCCAGAGTGTATTTGGCCGTTTGCTGGCGGGAAGCATCACACTGACTTTCTTTGTCTACGTGTTCGTCAACATCGGCATGGTCTCGGGACTGCTGCCGGTAGTGGGGGTACCACTGCCGCTCGTGAGCCACGGTGGGACGGCAGTCGTTACCCTGATGGCGGGCTTTGGAATTCTGATGGCTATCAGTACGGAAAGACGCAGAGTGCTTTACTGAATCCCGAAGTCACGGATTCTGGTAAAAATGACGACTCTGCTGCCACTTTTTGGCAGCTTTGCGGTCATAATCCCGCATTCAAGAACAACGGGATACAGGAATAGCGCACTCTATGAATACAGGAGCGGTAATTTTGAAGTGGACCACAGGATTGTTGGTTGGGCTCGGGATGGTACTTACCGCCTGTGCCCAGGATCGGGATCACGGAGAAAACGCACAGGCACTGGCCTTTGTGGATCGCATGGTGGAAGAGCACAACTTCGATCGCGAAACGCTCATGAAATTAATGCGGGAATCAAAGCGAAAAGACTCCATCCTCAAGGCCATCAAGCGTCCTGCCGAAAAAGCCAAGCCCTGGAACGAATACCGCAAAATCTTCCTGACCAGCGCCCGTATCAGCGGCGGTGTGGATTTCTGGGACAAAAATGCCGAGGCGCTCAAGGCGGCGGAGGAGAAATACGGTGTGCCTCCAGAACTGATCGTCGCCATCATCGGCGTCGAAACCCGCTATGGTGGTAATATGGGCAGTTATCGAGTGCTGGATGCCTTGTCTACACTGGCGTTCAACTACCCGCGGCGCTCGCAGTTCTTTACCAAAGAACTGGAAAACTTCCTGTTGCTCACGCGCGACCAGAACGTGGATCCGACCACGCTCAATGGCTCCTATGCCGGCGCTATGGGCTTCGGCCAGTTCATGCCCTCCAGCTACCGCCACTACGCGGTGGACTTTAACGGTGATGGCAAGGTAGATATCTGGACGGATACCGAGGATGCCATCGGGAGTGTGGCCAACTATTTTGCGGAGCATGGCTGGAAAGCGGGTGAACCGATCACGGTGATTACCCAGCCACTGCCCAATGCGGATATGACCGTGGTTAACGATGACCTGAAACCCAAGTGGACCGTAGGCCAACTGGCAGAAAAGGGGTTCCCTACCACGGCGCAGGTCACCAAAGATATGCCCGCCAGTGTGTTCTCTCTGAATACGGATAATGGAAAGCAGTTCTGGATCGGGCTGAACAATTTTTATGTGATTACCCGCTACAACCACAGCCGCCTGTATGCGATGGCGGTCTATGAGTTGGGGCAGGAAATCATCAAAGCTCGCGGTGGTCGTTCCTGAAGGGCGTTCGTCGAGCAATATACTATTTATAAATGGATTCACTTGTAGATAGATCAGCACCAGCGCCCATGTAGCGCCGGTATAAATAACAGTATGATCGCGGTTGCGGGCAGCAGTGGCGCCTGTGCCGGGGGGAAGACATGACAAAAACTCTATTCAGGCTTGGCACTGCCTGTGCCCTCGCTATGTTAGGTGCCTGTAGCACCGCACCACTGCCGAAAGATTCGCAGACCGGCAACGAGAAAAACGACGTGCCGTTCGATCAGTTGCGCGACAGTGGGCCCGATGTGCCGGTGGATATGCTGGCAACACCGGAGGTGACACCGGTACGGGAACCGATCGGTGTTGCCGGAAACAAGTCGCCCTACGTTGTAGCCGGCGTCAAGTACCGGGTGCTTCAGGGCGCCAAAGGTTACAAAGAACGCGGGCACGCCTCCTGGTATGGCACAAAATTTCACGGACGTAAAACGGCCAATGGCGAGGTGTATAACATGTACGCCATGTCTGCCGCGCACAAGACTCTGCCTCTCCCCAGTTATGCCAAGGTCACCAATCTGGATAACGGTCGCAGCATCATTGTGCGGGTAAACGACCGTGGTCCTTTTGTGCCCGGGCGCATCATCGATCTCAGTTATACCGCGGCACAGAAGCTCGGCTATGTCGACAAAGGCGTGGCGCGCGTAGAAGTGGTCGCACTGGACCCGGATTCCCTGCCCAGTGCCACAGAAACCCTGGCTGTAGAAAAAGACGCCGCGGCGCGCCAGGCACTACCGGAAGATGCCAGCTTCAAGCTGCCTCCAAACACTTTCCTCCAGGTTGGCGCCTACAGTTCTTCCAGCCAGGCGGAGGAAATCCGTAAACAGCTTGCCGCCGCATTCGGCTATCCTGTATCCGTCAGCCCGGTGAAGAGGAGTGGAAAAACCCTCTACCGGGTGCGGATCGGGCCGATTGCCCAGCAAAGGGCACTGGCGGCACTGCGAGAGTCGGTCGAGCAGAAGTCGCTGGGGCAGCCCCAGGTAGTGGTGGACTGACCCGTCAACTGCTGCTCAGGTCGTAGACCAGTGCGCACGCCCGGCTGGATCCGGGTTTAGACAAACCTGAACGTAAGGAAATAAAGAGATACCCATGTTCAAACGCTTATTTGCCAGTCTGCTGTTGATTGTCAGCGCCAATATAGCCCACGCAGACAAACCGCTGATACCGGCTCCGCCGCAACTGGCCGCCACCGCTTACCTGCTGATTGACGCCCATACCGGGCAGGTCCTGGTTGAGCACGATGCAGACAAGCAGATTCCGCCGGCGAGCCTTACCAAGATGATGACCAGTTACATCGTCTCGGAAGAACTTGAGAAAGGCGGTTTAAAAGAGCAGGACCTGGTGAACATCTCGGAGAAAGCCTGGCGCAAGGGCGGGTCCAAAATGTTCGTTAAAGTCGGCGAAAAGGTGCCTGTCATCGATCTGCTGCGCGGTGTCATCGTGCAGTCCGGTAACGATGCCAGTATTGCGCTGGCAGAACATATTTCCGGCAGCGAAGAAGTGTTTGCCGAAGTGATGAACCAGCATGCACAACTACTGGGCATGGAGGACACCCACTTCGTCAACGCCACCGGCTGGCCCGCAGATGGACACCTCACCACGGCGCGGGATCTGGGTAAGCTGGCGCGTGCACTGATCCAGGATCACCCCGACCACTACGAGCTGTACTCTGAAAAGTACTTCCGTTTCAACGGTATCAACCAGCCCAACCGCAATCGTCTGCTGTGGCGCGACCCCGCAGTTGACGGCATTAAAACCGGCCACACCGAAGAGGCAGGCTACTGTCTGGTTGCCTCCGCGGTCAAACGCGGTATGCGCCTCATTTCCGTAGTGGTCGGTACCGAAGGCGATGAAAAACGCGCCGCTGAAACCCAGAAACTGCTGGCTTACGGTTTTCGCTATTACCAGACCCACAAGGTTTATGGCGCTGACGATGTGCTACAGACCGAGCGCGTATGGGGCGGCAAGACCGACAGCGTTGGCGTAGCCGTGAAAAACGATGTATTCGTGACCATTCCCCGCGGCGGCGAAGAAAGCATTAAGGCCGACCTGATCGTGGATGGTGAACTGGAAGCCCCCCTGGCCAAGGGCCAGCAGGTGGGGAAAGTGATTGTGACCCTGGACGGTGAAACCGTCGCAGACGTTCCTGCGGTGGTTGCTGAAGAAGTGGAAAAAGCAGGCTTCTTCAAGCGTATCTGGGACTCTCTTAAGCGCTTTGTGATGGGACTATTTAAGTAATTCAATACCGCTAGTGAGATCTAGTGGCGCTGCGGCTACCGGGTACAGCTTTGTAAGACACGCCGTGAACCCAGTCCGGCCGCTTCAACGCGGCGCCTTCGGCCCATGGGGGCTCTTCCGCGAGGTGGCCCGGCCGCTCCATGTATTCACGGCGCCTTCGGCCCCTCTCGCGGAAGGTCTTACAAAGCTGTACCCGGTAGCAGCACCTTCGCTTCGGCTTTCGCTGTATAAATCACATGATCGTGCTCAAAGGTCAGTTTTGTCCCGGCACCTGTCCACTCCCGCTTCCCCACTGTATAATCGCCGCCCGGCCGCAATCCCCCGGAATCCCCGGTTTTAGTCCAGACCTGCGGCCTTGTGAGTGTGGTATGACCCAAGATTCAGAGCAGCAGCCTCCCAAGATCGAGTTTCCCTGTGAAGACTACATGGTCAAAGTCGTGCGCGATGCGGATGACGACGTGCACGAATTTGTGCTGGAAGTCATGCGCCGGCACGCGCCGGAGCTGGATGAAAGCAAGCTCAAGCACAAGCCCAGCCGCAACGGCAAATTCACTTCAGTGACCTTCTATATCGTCGCCACCGGCGAACCGCAGCTGCAGGCACTGTTTGATGAGCTCAAAGCCCATCCGGGCGTGCACATGGTGCTGTAATGGCCGATCAGAGCGTCGCGATTTTTGACCTCGGCCGGCGGGATTACGAAACCGTCTGGCGTGCCATGGCCCATTACACTGACACCCGTGGCAGCGACGCCCGGGACCAGATCTGGTGCGTCGAACATCCTCCCGTATTCACCCAGGGCCAGGCCGGCAAGGCCGAGCATCTGCTGAATACCGGGGATATTCCCGTGGTGCAGGTAGATCGGGGCGGCCAGGTGACCTATCACGGTCCCGGTCAGCTGGTGGTCTACCCGCTGCTGGACCTCAGGCGCAGCAAGATCGGGGTGCGTGACCTGGTGACCGCGCTGGAAGAAGCCACCGTGGCGATGCTGGCAGAGTACGGCATCGCCGCCGCGCCGCGGGCAGATGCGCCCGGCGTCTACCTCACCGACGGTCCTCGCGCCGGCAACAAGATTGCCTCCATCGGCCTGCGGGTGCGCCGCGGTTGCAGCTTCCACGGTATTGCGATCAATATCGATATGGATCTGGCACCGTTCCTGCGCATTAACCCCTGCGGTTACGCCGGTATGCAGATGGTGCAGATGGCAGAAGTCATCCAGCCGGTGCCCGCGTGGAAGACCGTGGCCGATCGCTTTGTTGCCGCGTTGCAACAGGCCCTCAAATTATCCAACGCCGGCTGGGAGCCGATGGATGAAACTCTCTTTGCGGTACCCGAACCGAATCAGGAATAAGTAATGGCTGATAAACCCGAAATCGTCCCGGTAAAACGCACCCGCCGCCTGCAGCAGGGGGAAAAACTGCGTGACGGCGAAAAGGTGGAGCGTATTCCGGTCAAGGTCATCGCCAGCGACCAGACCCTGCGCAAGCCGGACTGGATTCGCGTGAAAGTCCCCTCGGTAAAAGCGTCCAAAGAAGTGGAGCGCATCAAGAGTATTTTGCGCTCACAGAAACTCGCCACCGTGTGTGAAGAAGCCAGCTGCCCCAACCTGGGTGAATGCTTCAGTGGCGGCACCGCCACCTTCATGATCATGGGCGAGATCTGTACCCGTCGCTGCCCCTTCTGCGATGTGGGCCACGGCAAGCCGAACCCGCTGGATCCGGAAGAGCCCAAACAGCTGGCAGAAGCCATCGCGGCCATGAGCCTGCGCTACGTGGTGATCACCTCTGTGGACCGGGATGACCTGCGCGATGGCGGTGCCCAACACTTTGCCGACTGTATCAGGCAGTCCCGTGAATTGTCGCCCAACCTGCAGGTGGAAATCCTTACCCCGGATTTCCGCGGTCGCATGGACGTGGCACTGGACATTCTCGAGGCCGAGGCCCCGGATGTATTCAACCACAACCTGGAAACCGTGCCGCGCATGTACCGGGAGTCCCGCCCCGGCGCCAACTACAAGTGGTCCCTCAAACTGCTGCAGGAATACAAAAAGCGCCGCCCGGACGTCCTCACGAAATCCGGCCTGATGGTGGGCCTTGGCGAGACCAAGGAAGAAATCTTTGAAGTGCTGGACGATATGCGTGAGCACGACATCGACATGCTCACCATCGGCCAGTACCTGCAGCCGAGTAAGGAGCACCTGCCGGTACAGCGTTACGTTCACCCGGACGAATTTGAGGAATACCGCCGCTACGCCGAACAGATCGGCTTCACCCACGCCGCCTGTGGCCCGATGGTGCGCTCCTCTTACCACGCAGATAAACAGGCTCACGGCGAAGTGGTGAGCTGAGCTCGAGAGGCTCCTCTTACCTGAATGGCATCCGATTGCGCCCGGCAGTGTCCCTGTCGGGCGTTTTTGTTTCTACGAATGGGTGTTTTATAGCTTCCAGTTTCCCAATATTTATCCTGCATCCTGTTGGTTTTTCCACAGAATATGTTGCCCGGGTATTCTGGCTGGAGAATTGCTTGCAGTTTGGTGCCGGATTGGGTTTTCTACCCCATCGTGCAATAAGTGCATTTTTCGTCAAACGTTTTACATAAAACAGCAATAAGAGATGCCGATGAACAAGCTCACCCTGGTCGCCGCAGTCAGCCTGCTGGCCGCGTGCTCTGGCGATAACGCCGTTGAAGGAGCACCGGGCGGTGTAAAGGCACAGCCTGAGACCTCCACTACCAGTACCCAGATGACAGCAATGCAATACCCGGACACCCGTAAAGACGACGTAGTCGATACCTACTTTGGCACCCATGTGGCGGACCCTTATCGCTGGCTGGAAGATGACCGCAGTGAAGAGACCGAAGCCTGGGTCGAAGCACAGAACAAGGTGACCTTCAGTTTCCTGGATCAAATCCCTTACCGCGACGATCTGAAGAATCGTCTTGAAGAACTGTGGAACTACGAGAAAGTGGGTTCCCCGTTCAAAGAAGGGGATTACACCTACTTCTACCGCAATGACGGACTGCAGAACCAGTATGTGGTGTGGCGCAAGAAGGGAGATGGTGAAGCGGAAGTTTTCCTGGACCCGAACACATTCAGTGAAGACGGCACTACTTCGCTGGCAACACTTGAGTTCTCCAAAGATGGCTCCATTGCCGCCTATGCGATCTCCGAAGGTGGCAGTGACTGGCGCAAGATCATCATCATTGATGCAGAAACCAAAAAGGTATTGGAAGAGCCACTGGTAGACGTGAAGTTTTCCGGTATTTCCTGGAAAGGGAACGAAGGCTTCTACTACTCCAGTTACGACAAGCCCGAAGGCAGCGAGTTGTCTGCAAAAACCGACCAGCACAAACTCTATTTCCACAAGCTTGGTCAGGCGCAGTCTGAAGATCGGCTGGTATTTGGCGGCAAGCCAGAGGAGAAACGTCGTTACGTTTCCGGCAGTGTGACCGAAGACGATCGCTATCTGGTGATTTCCGGTGCGACCTCCACCTCTGGCAATGATCTGTATATCCGCGACCTCACTAAAGCAAATGCGCCGTTGGTGCAGGTGCTCGACGATTTCGACTCTGATACCTACGTACTGGATAACCAGGGCAGCAAGCTGTATCTGGTCACCAACCGCGAAGCGCCGAACAAAAAAATCGTCACCGTCGATGCCGCCAATCCCACTCCGGACAACTGGCAGGACTTTATTGGTGAGACCGACAATGTGCTGACCGCCTCCACCGGTGGTGGCTATGTGTTTGCCGAGTACATGGTGGATGCGTTGTCAAAAGTCTATCAGTACGACTACGATGGCAAGCAGGTGCGTGAAATCGAGCTGCCCGGTCCGGGCAGTGCCAGCTCCCTGAGTGGTAAGCGCGAAGACAAAACCCTGTACTATTCGTTCACCAACTACAAAACCCCGGCCACCATCTTTGGGTTCGATGTAAAGCAGGGTGAGTCCAGTGTGTATCGCAAGTCGGGCGCTCAGTTTGATCCGGCGCAGTACGAGTCTGAGCAGGTATTCTACACCTCCAGGGACGGTACCAAAGTGCCGATGATGATTACCTATAAGAAGGGCCTGGAGCGCAACGGCAAAAATCCGACGATTCTGTATGGCTATGGCGGCTTCAATATCAGCCTGACGCCGTCATTCAGTATTGCCAACGCGGTATGGCTCGAGCAAGGCGGTGTGTATGCCGTTCCCAACCTGCGCGGTGGCGGTGAATACGGGAAAAGCTGGCACGATGCGGGTACCAAGCTGCAGAAGCAGAATGTGTTCGATGACTTTATTGCCGCCGGTGAATACCTGATCGAAAAAGGCTACACCTCCAGTGATTACCTCGCGATCCGCGGTGGCTCCAACGGTGGCCTGCTGGTTGGCGCGGTGATGACCCAGCGGCCGGACCTGGTAAAAGTAGCGCTGCCAGCAGTGGGTGTGATGGATATGCTGCGCTACCACACCTTCACCGCTGGTGCGGGCTGGGCCTATGACTACGGCACCGCGGAAGACAATAAGGAAATGTTCGAATACCTTTACGGTTATTCCCCGGTACACAATGTAAAAAATGGTGTGGAGTACCCGGCTACCCTGGTCACCACCGCCGATCACGATGACCGTGTCGTGCCCGCGCATTCGTTCAAGTTCGCCGCGGAACTTCAGGATCACCAGAGCGGCCCTGCTCCGACGCTGATCCGCATCGAGACCAACGCTGGTCACGGTGCCGGCACGCCGGTATCCAAGACGATTGAGCAATATGCGGATATTTTCGGATTTACGCTTTACAACATGGGTGTCCAGACCCTGAACTGATAATGACATAAGCCCGGCAGCCGCCGGGCTTTCTCCTGTTTCTGTGTGAACAAGTCCACCTTCACATTGCCCTGCCTTTCGCATCCTTCCTCTTTCGTTCGTGACACCCGTCCACATTTTTAACAAATTGGCTTCTGGATCATCTTTCCACGGGGTTGTTTTCAATTCCAGACACGTTGCAACTAAGCGCATGTACATCGCGTATGTACATCAATGATGTATGGCGCCGGAAATACTCTTTTACTGCAAGGTCGGAAAATTGGAGATATCACTGCCAGTGGTCAATCACCTCGCTGTGGGAATTAGCAGGCTTTTTGGATTTGCCAGTATGTTGTGTTTCGCTTTTTCCATGTGTGTTTCCGCACAGGAGTTGGCATTCAGCAGCAAAGTGATGGGGCCGGTTTCCAATGTGGTCACTTACTCCGCAGATGGGAAATTACAACAGGTTACCGACAATATCCGCTGGCGGGATGTGGATGCGGATATCTCCAGTCTCGGCGCTGTGGCCTTCTCTTCCAATCGCGAGGAGAGCACTGAAATTGATATTCACCGGCGCACGGAAGCGTTCGATATTTATTGGGCGCCGCAGAGGGGAGGAGCACTGGAGCGGCTGACAAAAACACCTGGCAATGAAATGTTGCCGCGCTTCAGTCCCGACGGGCGCCGGTTGGCCTATGTCTACGAGCGAAGCCAATTACTGGTTCAGGCACTTCCCAAAAGCGACACGCCGGATAAAAAAGGCAAGTCTCCACAACCCGTATTTTCTGCCGGCGAGATTCTTGATTTCGCGTGGTCACCAGATGGCAGCAGTTTTGTAATCGCCATGCGCTCTGAGACGGGGGCTGCGCTGATGCTGCTGAGGCCGGCGTGTCATTCGAGTGAAGATCCAGGCGTGAGCGGCAAGTCGGGTGACCACTTCCCCAGCAATGATGCGATCCCATTTATCCCCTCGGTACTGAAAGAATTTCCGCGGCTGGGCGCGCAAGCGGAAGGCTCTTGCCCGCAGTGTGGGAGTGTGACATCGCTGGCCTGGTCGCCGGATGGCGAACGCATCGCCTACATTCTTCATCCCGACGAGGCGGGGGTGCGTACTTTGCGAGTACTCGCGTTACAGGGGCGGGAGGATGTGCCGGTTTCTGATGCCAGCCATCAGGTACAAAGCCCGGTGAGTTGGTCCGCAGACAATAAGTCTCTGCTGTACTCGGCACTGGTGGATTACCGCTATTTCTACGACGAGCGCAATCATCGCAAAGTATATGAAGGCAGCATGCAGGTGTTTCACACGGACCTGGATGGTCATCGTGAGCCCTTGGCCGGGGCGGGTGGCGCAGCCCGCGCGCCGGTTTTTTTTGGCGACTCGCAGATAGCCTATCTGTTTGCCGAACAGCTTGATGCGAGAAAGTATTCGTTGGTTGTGCAGGATCTGCAGGGCGGCGAGAGACAACGGATATTCGACGATGTGTCGAAAAAATCTGTGCTCGCCGTGCGTAATTGAGCCTGTTAAGGATCTATCTGATGTCTGCTGATCGAACTGAACAATGGATTCGCGACCGGCTTATGCCAGTCCTTTTTTTGGGCGTGATTGCACTGCTGGTGTGGCTGTTCCTGCTCAACGGATCGCAAACCCCGGTGACACAAACTGCACGGCCGGCGACTGAGCCCCCTGTTTCCAACACCGCGGCGCCAGCGGAACGGCTGCGGAAAGGCGGGGCAGAGACCAATTCAGCAATTACGTCGAAACAACAAGCGTCAACGCCGCCAGCTCCGGTTTCAGCTGCACAGCTGGAAAGGCGAGAGGTGGATTTGCTCGGCGTCTCCATTCACTTGCACGAGCTCAGAACCGCCGGGGACTCCGGAGATGATGGAGAGCTGCGCAATATCGAGTTTTTTATTCGTGAAGGAATTCGACCCCAGCGGCTGTTTGATGACAACAGCCAGGTCGTCACCGGTTACTGGCCCCTCTACCACAACAATGTTGGATACGGCGCTGTGACCCAGCGCATTCTTTACCAGTTTGTGGAACGGGATAGCAATGGTGATGGACAACTGTCTACAGCCGATCGAAGTACCCTCGCCGTGAGTCTGCCCGATGGCAGTAATTACCGGCAGTTGGGTGGCGCCACCGGTGAAGTGCTGGATATGACTTATCTCTCGGAGCGGGGAGAACTGTTGGTCGACATGCTGGATGGTGATCAGGTGGTACAGCGGATGTACGTCCTGGCTGAAATGACGTCTCAGTAGCTGTGGAACCGAAAAATCAATAAAAAAATCTCACAGGATTTAACAGGAAGAAGAGGTTCTGAAGCGCAGCAGTACGGGTGGGCGGCATCCGTTGTGCAGGGAAGGGGTATGGCAGGAAGCCAGGTGCGAAGTAAATCGGAGTGTGCCGTCACTACCGCTTGGTAGTAACCGGTGAGCTTGCATCAAAAAATAATTCGCACATATTTCATAGCGACTGGAGAGAAGCGAAATGAATCGTAAGTTTGTAAAAACCGGCCTCGCATTGTGGCTGGGGCTCGCCTCGGGTTCACTGATGGCGGCGGAAGCGGAAATGCGTGTCCTCAATGACTGGGGAAGTGGTTTCCAGGGGGAAATCGTAGTCGTCAATGACGGCAGTGAACCGCTCACCAATTGGTCTGTGTCTTTCAACATGGACGTTGATATCAGCAGTCTCTGGAATGGGGTAATCGAGTCCCAGAGTGCCAGCCAGTATGTTATCAGTGCTGCGGCCTACAATAATTCCATTGCCCCGGGCGCGGAAGTCTCTGTCGGCTTTACTGCCAACCCCGGTGGTCAGCCGATTCCGGATGTCACGGTAGCAGGCGATGGTGGGGGCTCATCCTCCGGTGGATCCTCCAGCAGTAGCTCTTCGAGCTCTTCTTCATCCGGTGGTTCCGGCTCTGGCGGTAGCTCTTCCAGCTCCTCGGGCTCATCCGGTGGCTCCGGTTCCGGCGGCAGTTCTTCCAGCTCTTCAGGTGGCAGTTCCGGCGGCGAACCTACTGGTGGCCGTTTCCGCGTGGACGAAACCGGCAATATCACCAAAAACGGTGAAGTCATTCCCATGAACTGTGGTTCCTGGTTCGGCCTGGAAGGACGTCACGAGCCGTCTGACGATCCCGATAACCCCAGTGGTGCACCCATGGAGTTGTACATGGGCAATACTTTCTGGGCCAATAACAACGCCGGAACCGGGCGTACCATCCAGCAGACCATGAGCGAGATCACCGCCATGGGTGTGAATGTGGTGCGCTTCCCGGTTGCGCCGCAGACCCTGGATCCCAATGATCCCCAGGGCATGGGCGATGTACTGAAAAACCACGAGTCTGTGCTGGTACCGAATGCCCGCCAAGCGATGGAGGAATTCATCATCGCTGCCGACGAGAATGGTATCGAAGTGATGCTGGATATTCACTCCTGCTCCAACTATGTGGGCTGGCGTGCGGGCCGACTGGATGCGCGTCCGCCCTATGTAGACCGCACTCGCGATATGTATGACTTCCCGCGGGAGGACAGCTCCTGTGCCGCCACCAATAACCCCGATGGCGTTACCAATATTCAGCCGTACGACCGTGATATCTGGCTCGACAACCTGCGCGAGCTGGCCAGCCTGGAACAGGAACTGGGTGTCGACAACATCATCGGTATCGATATTTTCAACGAGCCGTGGGACTACACCTGGGAAGACTGGAAAGCTCTGGTGGAAGACGCCTACGTCGCCATCAATGAGGTGAACCAGGACACGCTGCTGTTTGTGCAGGGCATTTCCGCTACTGCCAATAACCAGGACGGCACCCCGGAAACCATCACCCAGGTTCCCCACGGTGATGAATCCACCAACCCGAACTGGGGTGAAAACCTGTTCGAAGCCGGTGACAACCTGCCTGACGTTCCCCGTGATCGACTGGTCTGGTCTCCGCACACTTACGGCCCGTCTGTATTTGTACAGGCCAGCTATATGGATGTAGCAGCGCAGCCAGAGTGTGAAGGCCTTGAGGGCGATGAAGCCGGTGATGCCGGTTGTAACATCGTGCTCGATCCTGAACATCTGCGCCTGGGCTGGGAAGAGCACTTTGGCTATCTGCGCGATCAGGGTTATGCGGTCGTGGTAGGCGAGTTCGGCGGCAATATGGACTGGCCGGAAAAAGCCACCCTGCGCGATCAGGCGCGCTGGGGACACATCACCCCGGGTATTGATCAGCAATGGCAGGAGATTTTTGTCGATTATATGGTCGAGGAAAATATCCAGGGCTGCTACTGGTCCATCAACCCGGAATCCGGTGATACCGGTGGTTGGTACGGCCACGCGTACGATCCTCAGAGCAACACCACCGGTTGGGGCGAATGGCTCGATTTCGACCAGCGTAAAACCAACCTGCTGAACCGCCTGTGGAGCAACTCTTCCGAGTAATTCCCCGCGCGACAATACCGGTGCCCCGCAAGGGCACCGGTATTCTTTCAGCAAAAATATTCCGATAAAAATAATTGGAACGGATAGCGATAATGAATTTTTTCACAGAAAGAAATACGACCAGGCGATGGTTGTATGCGGGCCTCGGCAGTGTGGCCTCCCTGTTGTGGGGTGCCCAGGCACTGGCCGCACAGGCGAGCATGAATATCGTCAGCGACTGGGGTGGTGGTTTTCAGGCAGAAGTCACCGTGGTTAATGATGGCACCGAGCCACTGACAGACTGGAATCTGTCTTTCGATATGGCGGTGGATATCGATAATATCTGGAACGGTGTTGTCGAATCCCACAACGGCAGCAGTTATGTGCTCGCCTCCGCGGGTTACAATAATGAAATTCCCGTGGGCGGCCAGGTCACCATTGGTTTTGTCGCCTTCCCCGGTGGCCAGAGCGCAGTGGAAATCAGCGTAGACGGCGAGGGCGGCAGTTCTTCCGGTGGCAGCTCGTCCAGCAGTTCTTCCTCTTCCAGCTCTTCTTCCTCAAGCTCCTCTTCTTCGAGTTCGTCTTCGAGTTCGTCCGGCGGCAGCTCATCCAGCTCTAGCTCCAGCTCCTCGGGTTCCGGTGGTAGCGGCAGCTCCGGTGGCCGTCTGGATAATCCCTTCACTGCGTCCAGTAACTGGTATGTGAATCCGGACTGGGCCGAGAATGCCATGAACGAGCCCGGCGGCGCGGCGATTGCCGACGTGAGCTCCGCGGTGTGGATGGACCGCATTGGCGCACTCACCGATGGTCGCGGCCTGCGTGGACATCTCGATGCGGCACTGGCCCAGGGCGCCGACCTGTTTATGGTGGTGGTGTACAACTTACCCAACCGCGACTGCGCCGCGCTTGCGTCTAACGGTGAACTGCTGATCGCTGAGAATGGCTTTGAGCGCTACCAGACCGAATACATCGATCCGCTGGTAGAGGTCCTCGCAGACCCGGCTTACGCCGATATAAATATCGTCACTATCATCGAAGTGGATTCGCTGCCGAACCTGATTACCAATATCAGCCTGCCGGACTGTCAGGAAGCGGATGGCCCCGGTGGTTATCGCGACGGTATCCGCTACGCGCTGAACCAGTTGGCGCCGCTGGATAATGTTTATTCCTACGTGGACATCGCCCATTCGGGCTGGCTTGGCTGGAGCAGCAACTTCGGTCCTGCAATCGACCTGATCGGCGATGTGGTGGAGTCCACCGATGCAGGCTGGGACAGCGTTGCCGGCTTCGTCACCAACTCCTCCAACTATACTCCGGTGGAAGAACCTTACCTGCCGGATCCGACCCTGAACGTGGGTGGCCAGCCGGTACGTGCAGCGGATTTCTACGAGTGGAACGACTACCTGGAAGAGCTCACCTTTGCCCAGGACTGGCGCGAAGCCATGGTTGCCCGCGGTGCTCCGGAAACCCTCGGCATGCTGATTGATACCGGCCGTAATGGGTGGGGTGGCGCGGATCGGCCCACCGGCCCGTCCACCAGTACCGACCTCAACACCTATGTGAGTGAGAGCCGTATCGACCGCCGGGTGCATCGCGGCAACTGGTGTAACCAGCCCGGTGGTGTGGGATTCCGCCCGCAGGCAGAACCGGCGCCGGGCATCGACGCGTATGTGTGGGTGAAACCCCAAGGGGAGTCCGATGGTGTGAGCGATCCCAACTTCACACCGGACCCCAACGATCCGGCCAAGCGGCACGACCCCATGTGTGATCCATATGCCCCGAACCGCTACGACAGCTCCGTCGGCACCGGTGCCCTGGACAACGCTCCGCACGCGGGCCGCTGGTTCCCGGAAGCCTTCCAGGTGCTGGTAGAAAATGCCTACCCGCCGTTGGAGGAATAATCGAGCGCGGTAATAAAACCGCAGCACAACAGCAGTAAAGAAAACCGGCGACTCCCGCCGGTTTTCTTATTTCTATCAACACCAGTTTGTTGATAGCCCGTCCATAAAACCTTCACCAAATCTTCACGCTTTTCCTGTCGCCGATTGCGCCCCGCATCGTCTTTGAAGGCGTTGCTTAGCGCGTATCCGATAAAAACGCCCGACAACAATCAGTCACGATGGCCCGCACGGCGACGCCATCGATTTTTTATTTTTCAGGTTTGAAGTGGGGGAGACATGGGATCTCGACTTTCTAAAACGCTACTGGCCAGCGCCATCGGGCTTGCCGTCGGCAGCCAGGCGCAGGCCGCGGCACTCAGGTTGGAAGTATTCACAGACGGCAAGCCCCAGGGTGCGGCAGAAGTGCTGCTGAACGGCGAGCAGATCGGCACCACCAACACCGGGGAAAAATTCTGGCACAGCGACCTGACGGGCGGCCGCCACCATCTGGTGCTGCGTATGGGCGAGGAGGAAATTCCCTACGACTTCTCCATCAGTGAAGACCAGGCGGCACTGGTTACCGTCAATCGCGCTTCCGACAGTGGTGAAACCACCCACTCCCTGCAGCGAGTGGATATGGATCAATTGCACCAGGACGGTGGTGTAATTACCGGCCTGATTGAGTCTCAGGAAAACCTCGCTCCGGGCCTGATTCAGGGCACCGTGCTCAGCAAGGATAACCAGGCCCCGCTGCGCAACGTCACCGTGAGCGTGGTCGGCAGTGACGTAAGTGCGGTGAGCGACCGCTACGGCAAATTTGAGCTGGAACTGCCCCCCGGCGTCTATCAACTGCAACTTGCCCACAGTGATTACCGCCCCAGCCAGCTTAACCGGCTGCGGGTACTGCCGCAGATGAACCTGGCAGTGGATGTGGCGATGAGTACGGCAGATGTGTTCGCTGGCCCCGGGAACAATACGGCCACAGGCGGTGCGATCGAAGAGTTACAGGTGGTGGGCCGCTACCTGCCCGGCAACCCCATCGAGATCGAGCGTATTTCTTCCTCCGTGGTGGACAGCATCGACTTTACCCAGATCTCCCGCTTTGACGATTCCATGGTCAGCAGCGCGCTCAAGCGCGTGGTGGGGGTCTCCCTGGAAGATGATCGCTACGCGGTGGTGCGCGGTATGAAAAGCCGCTACCAGTCGACGGATTTAAACGGTGCCACCCTCCCCAGCACCGATCCCGCCCGCCGCGACCTGCCGCTGGATATTTTTCCCGCCGGCATCATGCAGGGCCTGAGCCTGCAGAAAAGTGCTACCGCCGATGTGCCCAGCAGTGCCACCGCCGGTCATATCAGCATGAAAACCCGGGATATCCCCGAACAGGGCTTTTTCAAATTTTCCTACTCCGCCACTCGCGGCGATATGCACGGTGATGACCTGCTGATGTCTGGCACCGAGGGCGACCGCGACTGGCTGGGTATGGACGATGGTAGCCGCGAACTGCCGGAGGAGCTGAAGCTCACCCTGAACAAGTGGGTGGATATGAAAAGCGGTGAAAGTGGCTACGGCGGTTTCGATGAAGACGCCATTATCGCCATGGGCCAGAGTATTCCACACAATAAGATCCAATACGGCGAGGCCCCCATCGATTCCTCCATGAGTTTCAGTGGTGGCGACAGCTGGGAGCTGGGTACCCAGCGCCTGGGCGTGATCGGCGCCCTGCGCTACGCCAACAAATGGAGCAGCAACACCAAAACCAATTTCCGCTACCTCAAAACGGGTGAAGGCGAGCACGAACGCATTATGCTCCGTGATCTGAGCGAGGTGCAGGACACCAACAATGTGATCGATCTCAGTGCCATGCTCAACCTGCAGTGGGATATCAACGACCGGCATCAACTGGGCCTGAACAATATTGCCCTGCGCCATACCACTAGCTCTGCGGAGATTGATACCAGTTACCAGCCACCGAGTTCTGACACTCCACTGCAGGAAAATGATATTGACGCGATCAAGCGGGAGACCTATGAGCGCATCAAATCCCAGCGCGTAGACTGGATCGAGGAGCAGCTGCTAAGCCATCAACTGTGGGGCGAGCACGCGATCGCGTTGCCTTCCCGCTACCTGGGAGAATTGAGTGTCGATTGGCAGCTGATGGAAGCGGCCACGGAATACGACCGTCCCAACGCCAGCCGCTATACCTATCGCAGTTCTCACCGTAACAGCTATCAGATCTTTGATGGCAGCGTCGGTGGCCAGTACAACGTCTGGGAAGCCATGGAAGAAGACAACAGCGGGCATCGCGTGGATGTTGAGTTGCCCATCGAAGATCTGTACGGCATTTCCCTGACGTTCAAGGCTGGAACCAATGCGTTACAACGGGACCGCGACGGCGTATACCAGTATTACACGATCAAGGGCGCCAATCAGCTGCCCGAAGAACAGCTGGAAAACCCAGATCCTACCCAAGTATATGCGCCAGAGGATTTTACTTCTCTGGGAGGAGACGACAGTGGTATCTATCTCAGTATTGGCAATAAACTGCCAGACGATGATGTAGGTTTTACCGGCGACAGCTATTTGGTGGAACAGGACTTCACTGCCAACTACGCCCTGCTGGAAGCCAACCTCTACGAAAAACTCAAAATCAACCTGGGCACACGTCGCGAGACTTTCCTACTGGAAGGTGAGCAATATGCCTACACCCCGGAGCCCTTGACAGAATTGCTGGACGAGGAGCGCAATACCCCCTCGGTCAGCTTCACCTATCTGTTTAACGATGCCTGGCAACTGCGCGCGGCCTGGTCGGAAACCGTCAGCTGGCCGGAAATTTTCGAGGTGATGCCGCGCACCTTTACCGATATCGAAACCCTGGAGCGCTACCGCGGCAACCCGGAGTTAAAGCCGGCGGATATCGAGAATATGGATCTGCGCCTGGAGTGGTATCCGTCCGATACCGAGTCCATCACCCTGGCGCTTTTCTCCAAAGACATTACCAACGCGATTGAAAACCGGTTTGATCGAATCGGTGATCAATTCGACTACTACACCTTCGACAATGCCGGGTTCGCCGAGGTAACGGGCATCGAGCTGGATATGCGCCGGGAGTTTGTGTTGGGTACCGATCAGGGCCACGAGCTGTTTGTGCAGTTCAACTACACAGACATCACCTCCGAGGTGGAAGTTACCGAGGGCAGTCACGTGTTTGCCCAGCAGATCGAGCGCCCGCTGCAGGGGCAGCCGGAATATATCGCCAACCTGCAACTGGGCTACGACCATGTGGATACCGGCCAGGAAGTGACCCTGGTGTTCAACCGCAAGGGAGAGGAGTTGGCGGTGGCCAGTGCCGGTAACAATGCTACCCCTGCCAATGTGTATCGCCTGGCCTACAACGACCTGCGGCTGATCTACAAAAAGAACTTCCTGAGCGGCCTTTCGCTCTCCGCCTCGGTGGATAACCTGTTGGACGAAGAGCATGTACTGGAGTACGAGGATTACAACACCCCATACCTGCAGTACGCCAGCGGGCGGCGCTTCAAGCTCAAGGCCAGTTACGATTTCTGATCAATACAACACACAATTTCGGGCCGCGTGTGCCCCAAAAAATTCAAGACCATCAGGTGAAATTATGTTGCATCACAAAAAAACATCGGCAGCCGCCCCGGGCCGCCCCGGCGCAGCACTACCGCAGCGCCTTGCACCGCTGTTTGGCCGGAGCCTGCTCAGCCGCGCCTTCCTCGCCGGTAGTATCGCCCTGTTACTGGGTGGCTGCTCCGGCGACGTCTCCAATGAAGTTGCTCAGGAGCAACCCCAGGACCTGGCCCTGCAGCAGTGTGAACTTGCCGACAACGGCGTAGTGGGCACACCCACCGACCCGATCATGGTCAACGGTGTAGAAACCCAGGCCTGCGTACTCAATACGGATATTGGCCAGCAGGAAGAGGTGATCCTGAAGCGCAGCCACAATTACCAGCCACTGGTATGGGTGCTGGACGGCACCTATGAAATCGGCCTCAGCAAAAGTTACGCCACCCTGGCAGAGCTGCAGGCCGACCCGGTGTACTTGTTGCAAACTGACGAAACCCTCTACGCCAAACCCGGTGCCGTGGTGGTGGTACACCGCAACGCGCGGCTGAGTGCCGATATTGCCTCCGTGGATGACGACAATATCGGCGGCGGCGAATGGGGCGGGGTTGTGGTCAATGGCTTTGGCTACCACCCGGATTGCGGCAGCAGCGTCAGCGCCGACAACTTCTGTAATATCCAGGGCGAGTGGGGCTATTTTGGTGGCCTCTCCCAGACGGAGAGCCTCGAGAAAGTCGTATTGCTCCGCAAAGACAATCTGAGCCAGACTGCTTTCCGCACTGGCTTCAATGGTTTCGCCGCGGAAGCCGGGGGCGAGGTCGATGGTGCCACATTGGATGCAGCCATTACCTTCAACGCGCCGCTGCTGGGGCAGACGTTTGACCCTCAGGGTGTCTTTTACAGCGCCAAGTCCGGTGTCACCCTGAACGGTGGCACACAGGAGCTGAGCCTGTTGGCCAAGGGCAACCGGGATCACGCCGTGCACTGGCACAGCGGTTTCTCGGGCACGGTAAATAACAGTGTTATTTACCACCAGGGGGAAGGCGCGGCCCTGCAAGGCGAGCAGAGTGCCATGACCGGCGGTGCCTGGGCCGGGCTGGATACTGGCGAATCCCCCGGCGTGTCGATTTCCGGTCTCACCCTGGTGGATCAATCCCTCAATGCCGGCAGCGCAATTGCACTGGCCGGTGGTGGCAGTATCCGTATTGATAATGCGGTGGTGCAGGGCTTTAACCACTGCCTGGAGATTGCCGATGGCAACACCCAGGTGGCATTGGCCAACAGCGCCCTCTACTGCACGGAAACCAACAGAGCCGCAGAGGATGGCAGCAACTACGCGCAACAGGTGTTGGCGGCGGGTGAAAATATTTACACCCTCAATCCGGACCTGACCCCGGAGCTGGCCATCAGCAATACCGCCATTGCCGGGGTTACCGGTGGCAGCCTGCCAGCATCCGGTTCTCTGGTGGAGCGCTTCGGTCTTGCGCTCACCTATGCGGACTGCTACGGCGCCGGCACCCTGTTGGAGGAAACGGTGATCATTGGCAGTGGCACTTACCGCGTGTGTGAACTCCAGGGCCAGCACGCGGGCAACCTCTACTTTGATAACGACATCAATGGTGAGCTGATTGTCTGGCGCATCAATGGCGCACTCACCCTGGGGGAAGACTTTGCCGACCTGGAAGCCGCGCAGCAACAGGCGCGCCTGCAAGCGCCCCACAATGTGATTCTGGATAGTGATTCCAGGGTCCAGCTGGCCGGCAGTGCATCCATTATCGTCAACCCCGGTGTGGCCCTCCGTGTGCAGGGCAGCAGTACCCGGTCGGTGGAGCTGGCACCTGCCGACGGCGAAAGCGGCTGGGGCGGTATCACCATCAATGGCCTGGCCGACAGCTGCGACAGCGATGAGCTGTGCGCATTGGCTCAGCGTCAGTTTGTGGATATCAACTACCTGCGCCTGCTGAATGCCGGCAACGGCCAGCCGGCACTCACCCTGAAGGAGGTCAGTGAAGCCGGTGCAGTGCATTACCTGGATATTGCGGATTCCGCCAGTGCGGGCCTGGCCCTGAACGGCGGCGCGGCGAATATCAAAAACCTGCTGGTAGCGGATGCCGCCGGTGACCAGGTGCAGTGGAGCAACGGTTACCGCGGCACCCTGCAGTACGCCATTCTGCAGGCCGGCGAGGCCAGCCATGGCCACGCCCTGCACGGTCGCAACCGCGCAGAGGACCACGATGCCGCGCCGCGCTCGCGCCCGGTACTGGCGAACATTACCGCCAAGGGTTCCGATAGTGCCGACACCGCCATCCTGCTGGAGCAGGGCAGCGGCCTGTTGCTGTACAACTCGGTAGTGGCGGACTTCAACACCTGCCTGGATATCGACGACCCGGCCACCAACAGCCTGCAATCGACCGACCCGGCGCAGATCCACTTTGACAACGTGGTGCTGGACTGTGACGCCACCGTCTCCGCTGAAGAAGAAGAGAGCGGCCAGGACTACGCTGCCACCACCCAGAGCCAGAGCGGCGTATATGAAGTAGCCGCAGTACTGGACAGCAACTTTGTTGCCACGGGTGAGGATATTCCGGGCATTGAATCCAGCATTGATTTTTCCCTTGCCGGCGCCAGCGCCAACTACCTGAATGCCGGTGTGGGCTATATGGGCTCGGTGCGGGATTCCGTGGATGACTGGTATCTGGGTTGGAGTGATTCTGTAGGGGTTTTGCTGGCGGCGGAGTGTGATTTTCAGGGCGTGCTGGAAGACGATTATGTGTACACCACCGGAACCCGGTATGTAGTGGTTGACCCGGATGGCCACAACATAACGGAAGGTCGTGATCACTATCCTCGCTTCAACGTGTGTGGCCTGCGCGGCACCATCACCGAAGATTTCGTACTCACCACTTATACCGGCCGGGACGCAGTAGCTGTAGAAAACGGCGAGCCAGTGGTGGACGTTGTGCAGGTTACCGTGCTGGATGATGAGGGAAATTTCTTTCCCCGCGAGCTTGAGGTTGAACGGGACCCTCTGCCTACGCTGTGGTTATTGAATGGCCTGGTTCGTGTGGGTGAAGGGCACCTGGAAATTACCGACCTGGCCCAAGTGGAGGCGATGAAAGCCGATCCGGTAACTCTGGGTATAGAGGCTTCCGCGATTGTTATGTCATCACACAATGGTGGCTTGCATGTAACCCGGGGCGGAGAGCTTCTGGTGATTGGTGGCGAGAGCATTGTCGACGAGGAGGAACCAGATGCGTTTGGTCCTGTTAGTATGCTCGGGTTGCTCGAGTTTGAACGAGTAAATAGCTTTACGGTTGGTGAACCACTAGACCAAGATGTACTTCCTTGGCGCGGTGTGATTGTCGATGGGTTTGGCCGCAATAATCAGTGTCCGGATGCCATGGCCGAAGCCGGTAGCCGTATCTGCAATATCAAAGGTGAATTCGGTTATTACGGTGGCTACGATAACGATCACGGCAACTTGCATATAGAAAATATGCATATGCTCGGTGGGTTTTTCCAACTCAACAGCGTTGGTCGAGGTGGGCTGGTTGAAAACCTGTACTTTAGTGGAGATTGGGAATACCTGAACCCTGTGGACTATGGTGTTTCTGCAATCGCAATTGATGGCGGCGCAGTTAATATTCGCAACCTCCAAGTGAATGATCCGGAACCGGTGTGGGGCAGCCATATCCGGTGGAATCACGGTTATCAGGGCACAATGCAGTTCGTCAGCCTGGTTTGGGCCAATGAACAGGATGATGCGGATGATATCCCTGACTTCAAAATGGTGTCTGAGGGTGGCGATGGAAAGCCGTACTTTTCCCAGGTGGCTATTCGGGGGCAAAATGGAGCGCCCGGGCATGAAGATGATCTGCCTCGTTCCATGCCCACAATTGCCAACCTGACCCTTGAGGGGTATGAAATTGACCCACACGATTTTGGCGATGGTTTAAGTGCGATGGCGGAACTGAATGGCGGTTCAGGCCTGTTTCTATACAACAGCTTGATGGGAACCGACAGCGCGGATTTTGAAGAGGAAGATAAAAACCCCAACCCTCATTCTCCCGGCTATGGGGAAATGATGGATTATTGCTTGAGAGTCGATGAAACCTCTGCACCACTTTTGGGTACGGAAATTGTTTTTAATCAGGTGGCAGCAGACTGCACAGAATTCTCCAATAACATGGTATTCAACAATGCTGTACAGGATAACTTTAGTGTTACTGAAATTATCGGGATTCCTGGAAATGTAGCAAACTCTGCTACCGTATCTGTTCCCGGACGTGCGAATCATGATATTTACCGGATCGACTGGGCACTCTCTGACGATACTACGGATACTGATTTTGATAATGATCTGGAAGGTGTGGCGGTATTTGAGGAATGGAGGGCTATAAAGTACCCGGTGGCAAATGTCGTAAATCTCGGGTCCGCAGAATCAGATTATTCTTCCTCTAAGACCGTTGATATGGGGTTTGTAAAAGAGTCGGAGTATCTGGGTGTTTTGGATTACTTTATTCCGATTGAGGCTGGTTTCGATATTGTTGATGATTGATGGTTTATAATTGATTCTTTTGTTGGCCGGGCTTTCGCCCGGCTTTTTGTTTTTGTAAGGAAATATTCATTAGAATAAATGTCGCACGTTTCTGTTTTTTCCGTCTCTATATTTTATGGGTTTTCTGTTTTTTTTAGTTCATTTTTATTTTTATTTTTCTGTTTTGGTAATGTTATCGAAATTTTGTATGGGTATGGTGGATTTGCCTGGTTGGTTTTTCAGGTTTGATTTTTCGGTTTTTCTTACTTTTCAATTTTATATTTGGAGTGAATGGAAATGAAAAAGACAATCTTGTCTTTGAGCTTGATGCTCTTGTCTGCCGGTTCCTTTGCGGAAACGACCCTCGGTCTTGACGGCGAGTGTAACGAAAATGGGACCTATATTGATGAAGTGAATTTTAACGGCGGTGATTACGTTCGTTGTGATCTGCCTGCCAGTATTGTTGAAGACGATACTGTTGTTCTTGCAGTTGAGAACGAAGACGGTGATCCAATCGTCTGGACCCTGCCGGGTATCGTCGTCGTCGGTAACGGCAACACCCAGAACGCCAACCCCGCCACCGTAGACAAAACCGTACTGCAGATCGAAGCCGGTGCCCAAATCGCCGGTGCGGTGGAAAGCAACTCGGCACTGGTGATTTCCCGCGGTGCACAGATTGATGCTCAGGGTAGCAACCTCAATCCGATTGTATTTTCTTCGCTGGACGACAATATGGATGGCTCCGGTGAGTGGGGCGGCCTGGTTCTCGCGGGCTTCGGTGAAAGCAACAACTGCCCGAGCTCTGCCGGTGTGGATACCTGTGAAATGGAAGGCGTGGCCGGCGGTTATTACTACGGTGGCGGTAAGTACCTGAACACCAGCATGAGTAGCGGTACCCTGTCTTACGTGGTGATCGCCGAGGGCGGTCACGAAGTCGCGACCGCTAGCGAAATCAACGGTCTGACCCTGTACACCGTCAACGACTCTACCTCTATTTCCAACGTGCATGTGCACAACAACCAGGACGACGGTATCGAGTTCTTCGGTGGTAATGCTGCCGTTTCCAACCTGTGGTTGACCTGTAATGAAGACGATAGTGTGGACTGGGATGAAGGTTTCCAGGGTTCACTGACCAACGTCAGCATTCTGCAGGACAACGGCGCCGACCATGCGTTTGAGCTGGCCAACAATCCCAATACTTACGGTGCTACCCCACGCGCCAAAGGCATGGTGGAAAATGTGACTCTTACGCTGAATAAAGCTGGCGATTCCATTGATGTACCGTTCAAGTTGAAAGAAGGCACCGATGCTTCTTTCGAAAACGTGGTAATCGACTCCAACTACACCGGTGTGTGTGACGATACTTCCACTGCCTACACCGGTGGTTCCACGGTATTCACTACGCTTGAGTACAGCTGCTCCGCCGGTAACGCCAATACTTCTGCCAGCATGCACCTGCCGGCCTCTGGCAGCGCTACTGGCTTCTCTACCGCTTCATTCTGGAGCGCGCCCGCTTGTAACTGATTGTTGCCCCCTAACACAACAATCAGAGTCCCCCTTGCGCAGCCCTTTGGGCTGCGCCTTTTTTCTCGCGCTGTAATTATTTACGCCAGTACGGAGTCATTCCCGGCCAGTAGCGTTATACCGGACTTGATCCGGAATCCAGCTCCGTGGTGATGGATTCCGGCATTCGCCGGAATGACGAGTGACGAGATTCGCGTTGCCGCCCGTCCGTTTGTCATTTTTCTGCAACGCCCCTCTGCCAGCATGGCCATTCGCTGGCATAGAAAAATCCATAAAGCGCTCTCCGGGGTTGTTGCTTCTGAATATTCCCTGCCCGATCTTAATCCGCGCGCTGGCGCGGTCGTATCTGTTGCTCTGTGTGCCGGGGCTGATTTTTGCTGCGGGGCAGGTGGCCGCGCACACAGTTAATGAGGTGTCGGCGGATACGGAAGGCTGTACTTTTCACAACAACAATAACAAAAGTCGCAATATCAACCCGGCGTCACTGATGCGCGCCCTGGAGCAACTGAGCGCCGAGGGCGGGTATCGGCTGGTGACCAGCCCGGATCTTGTAGAAGGGCGGCAGGTGTCAATACCAACGGCCTGTGAGCGCTTTGAAGTCCGCGCGCGCCAGCTGCTGGCACCTCACGGCCTGGCGTTTTCCATAATCGATGGGACACTGGTGGTATTCCGGGAAGCGCAGAGGACGTCCACAGGGGGAGCCGCCGTACAACCCACACCGCCAACAGCGCAGCTTTCAGAAGTGCGTGTAGAGGGCCGCCGCTATCGCCCCGGTGACACGCTCAGTGAAGATGGCCGCTACGGCAGTTACGCCGGCGGCGCCGATGCGGTGGTGGCGTTGCAGGATATCCAGCACCTGGGTATTACCGATCTCGCATCGGCACTGGCACTGGTGTCCGGGGTAAAAATGGAGCAGCAGCGCTACGCGGTGATTCGCGGTATGAGTGGGCGCTATCAATCCGTGCGTTTGAATGGCGCCGCCATACCGAGCCTGGACCCTTCCAGCGAGCGGGTACCGCTGGATATTTTCCCGGTGCATATTCTCAACCAGGTGGACCTGCACAAATCCGTATTCGCCGATGCCCCGGGTAGTGCCAGCGCCGGGGTCCTGAATATTGAAACCCGCCGTATTCCCGAGCAGAACCAGCTTACCCTGGTGACCGGCGGAGCCTACCGCAGCGGCACCAGTGGCGAAGCGGTACTGCGCGGGCATGTGGGCGCGCAGGACTGGCTGGGGGTGGACGATGGCGGCCGCGATTTGCCCGCGGTGATTGCCGACAGCGCCCACCTGGGCCATCCGGATGTGTGGCCCGAGGGGCCGCGGAAGGCGGCGGGGGAGGCCATTCCCACGGACTATGCCCTGCGCACCGGCAATGCTGGCGCCGATACCCTGGCTCATATCAGCGGAGGCCGCGCCTGGCGAGCCGGGCAACATCGCTGGGGCCTGAGCGGTGCTCTGGGGTACCAGACTGATTGGCAGCAGCTGGCGGTGGAATCCAGCGTATTGCAGCGTCGCAGTACGGTTCGCCAGGATATGGGGCAGGGTGGCGAGACTGGGGCGGACACCCTGTATGCCAGCGAGGCCTCCCGCCACCGGCGCCTGGATCACACCGTCAATGTCAGTGGCTTGCTGGCCCTGGGCTACGGGTTTGACGAGCGCCAGCATGTTGGCGCCAATCTGTTGCTGTTGCGCCAGAGCACCGACCACAGCCAGCAGATCCTCTCCGAGGCTTTCAGTGCTAACGGCAGCACGCTGGGAAACGGCGAGGAAACCCTGCGCAGCCTGTTTAACTGGACCGAGCGGCAGATGGCCCTGGGGCAGTTATATGGCAGCCACACGCTGGGTGCGGACGATGAGCTGGGGGCAAACTGGCACCTGACCAGCGCCCACTCCGATTACCAGCGCCCCTACGATGTGAGCTACCGCTACCACCGCCAGCAGAACGGCTCCTACCGCTTTGAGACCGGCTCCGAAGGTTTCGGGGTGGGCTGGGAGGCGATGGAGGAGGAAGCCTTGAGCGCGGGCTTCAGCCTGGCTACCAGCTGGTCACTGGGGGCGGATTGGTCCGGCGAGGTAAAGTGGGGACTGGACGCGCTGCGGGCGCGCCAGGACGGCTACCTGTTGGACTACACCTTTATCGCCAAGGGGGATATCGATGCGGATCAGGTATTGATGGAACAGAACGATCCCGCGCAGATTCTCACCCCGGATAATATTGTCGGCCTGCCGGGAGAGGATGGCTTTCTGCTGGATAACGTCTCCGACCTGGGGCTGACGCCACCGGCGCTGGATGGTGGTTTTTACGCCTCGGAACACCGCAACCGCGCGGGCTACCTGCTGGCGGATTTCCATTTCCGGCACCGTTGGCAGTGGCTGCTGGGCGCGCGCCACGAGCGCGACCGGGTGCGGGCGGATTTCTGGGACGCGGCGCCGGAGGCCTGGGTGCCGTTGCTGGATGAGCGCACCGATCTGTTTTCCACCGCCCTGCGCTACTCGCCCTCGGACTCGCAACAGTGGCACCTGGGCTACAGCGAAACCGCCGTGTGGCCGGGGGTGAATGAATTGATGCCGCGGCGCTACGAGGATGTGGAGCTGCGTATCCAAATGACCGGCAACCCCAACCTGGAGGCGGCGTGGGCAGAAAACTGGGATCTGCGCTGGCAGTGGCAGGACGAGGAGCGCGGTGTACGAGCCAAGTTGCTGGGGTTTTACAAATCCATCGACAGTGCCATTGAGGGGGTATTTTTTGATCCGGTGATCTCCAGCGATCGCACCTTCAATGTCTTCACCTACGTCAATACGGAGGCGGCCACCCTCTACGGTTACGAATTGGAGCTGGACTGGCGGCGCCTGTGGGCAGAGGCTCACGAGCTGTCGGTGAAATCCAGCTTTGCCAGACTGGATTCCGAAGTGGACATTCCTGCGGAGGTGGGGCGCGAATCCGGTGAACGGGCGATGCAGGGGCAGCCGGAGTATCTCGGCAGTGTGCAGTTGCGCTATCAGCACCTGCACAGCGGCCAGCGGTTGTCGCTGACTTATCAACAATCCGGCGGCGAGCTGTATATCGTCAGTAATACCTTCGACGTGCCCTCGGTATACCGCCGCCCCCGCGGCACCCTGTCTCTGGCTTACAACCGACCGCTGTTAGCCGATGCCAGCATCGCTTTTGCGGTCGAAAACCTGCTGGATGACGACCACCACTACCAGCAGGGTGGGCAGACGTTTTTACGTTACCAACAAGGGCGCCGCTACGAGCTGCGCTTCAGCTACGACTTCTGACCCCTCTCATTGCTCGCGCAGTACCACGGCATCCGCGGTGTGCTCTACCTGCAGGCGGTGCAGGCGCGCGAGGATTTCGATATTGCTCTCCATCTTGTCCAGGGCAAAGCTGCCACTGACCGGTAGCCGGGCGGCGCCGCCGCGGGCGACGATTGGTTTTTCTGCATAGCGGTTGAGTTCGGTGAGCAGTTCCGCCAGCGGCAGCTTGTCGGCCTGTACCTGGCCGTCGAGCCAGCTGCGGTATTCCTTGAGATCAAAGCTTTCCACCTTGGCCAGGCGTTGCTCGCCGATGCGGACCCGGTGGCCGGCGGTAACTTCCACACGTCGCTGCGGGGATTCCAGCGGGTGTACCGCGACGGTACCTTCGAGTACCACCAGTTCGGTCATACCACTGCGCTGGTCCACCTCGAACACGGTGCCGAGGGCGCGCATGGTGGCGTGACGGGATTCGACGGTGAACGGGCGCTGGCGATCCTTGGCCACACTGAAGCGGGCTTCGCCGTCGTACAGGCGGACCTGTCGCGCGTGCTCGCCGTACTCCACCGCAAGGCGGGCGCTGGCACTCAGGTCCAGCTGGCTGCCGTCGCTCAGGGTATGGTGCGCGGTCTGGCCGTGGGCGGTGCGGTAGACCTGGCTTGCGGGGGCCGGTTGTGTGTTGTCCAGCAACAATTGGGTACTGGCCACTACGGCCAGTACGCAGGCGGCCACACTCAGTGCGCCGCGCAGGCGGCTGCCGCGCTGCCAGGCTCTGGGGCGGCTGGGGTTGGCGGCCTCGCTGCTGGCCATGAGGGTGACTGCCTGGTGGAACTCGGGGTGGTTCCAGAGGTTGTTGACGGAACGGGCCTTTGCCTTGCGGGCGGGAGTCTGTTCGAGCCAGGCATTGAAGTGATCCCGATCGCTGGCACTGGCGGCTTCGGCGTCGCCGTGGACTAACCAGCGGTAGATACGTTCTTCTTCGTGGCGGCTGAGTTTCTGGTTGCGGTGCATAGTCTGTTTGCCTCCGGAGCTGGGTGCGCGAGTTAGTCGCTGTGGTGGTCCAGTTGTTTGGCCAGCGAAGCTTCAATGGCGCGCAGGGCCCGGTTGAGTTGCTTTTCCACCCCTTTGGCGGTGAAGCCCATGCGGCGGGCAATCTCGATATTGGTCATTCCGTGCAGCTTTCTCATGATGATGATGGTTTTGGTGTGCGGTGGCAGCGCATTCAGTTCTTTGCTGACCAGGGCCAGGCAGCGTTGGTCGTGCAATTGCTGATCCGGCGGCGGGAGATCGCCAGGCAGCCCCTCGCCGCCATCGATTTCATCGAAGTTGTCCATGGGGCGGCTGCGGCGCAGATCATCGTTGATGACGTTGATGATGATTCGGTACAGGTAGCTCACTGGCTGGTCGGGCCAGGGGCTGCCCTGGATTTGTCGGGCGAGTCGCAGCATGGCTTCCTGGTAGACATCTTCCACATCGTTGGGGTCGCGCACACGGTTGCGGATAAAGTGCAGCAACCTGGGCCTCTCCGATGAAAGCTCGTCGAACAGGGCGTGATAGGCGAGGTTTGTGTTGTCCATGGCTTCGTTGACGGGCACTGGGGTGTCCTTGCGCCACTCCGTGACTGCTGGTTATTGGTCGTTAATCCTAATGACGGAATATGACCAGCAGTGCGACATTGATATTTATTATTGAAATTAGCTGTTGTGATAGTTTTCCCTGGTTTTCTCAGTCGGGTCGGTTCCAGTTTGCACCGCGGCACAAGTGGGACGTCGGGAAAACAAAGTGGTACGGGGGCATTTCGGGGCTGCGTGCTACGCTCGCGGCGTTTAAACCGAGATGTGACCGAGATGTGAGAGCTGCGGGTTGAGTGTGCGGGGTTGGTTTTGCCGCTGTCGCCCGTTAAACGATGTAGCAGCACAATAACTATCATAAGAGGTGAACACTATGGCCGGGATCCAGGCTCCAGTGACCGACGTCAATTCTTCTTCTGCCACGGACGCCGGTGGCAACTTCCGATTTGCACTTACGGCACTCACAGTGCTGTTCTTCATGTGGGGCTTTCTGACCTGCCTCAACGATATCCTGATTCCCCACCTGAAAGCGGTATTTGACCTGAGTTACACCCAGGCGATGCTGATTCAGTTCTGTTTCTTTGGCGCCTATGCCACTGTATCTCTGCCGGCTGGCGCGCTGGTGAAGCGTATCGGCTACCAGAAGGGCATCGTGGGTGGCCTGATGGTTGCGGCACTGGGCTGTTTACTGTTCTACCCGGCAGCGGAGAGCCACTCTTATCCGGTATTTCTGGGGGCGCTGTTTGTGCTGGCTTCGGGGATTACCCTGTTGCAGGTTTCTGCCAACCCGTATGTGACTGCGTTGGGTGATCCGGCCACGGCTTCCAGCCGCCTGACCATGACCCAGGCGTTCAACTCTCTGGGGACCACCCTGGCGCCGTTCTTCGGCGGTGTGTTGATCCTGTCTGCCGCCACCGTGGGGGCCGAGGCTCTGAGCGCAGATGCAGAGGCGGATGCGGTGAAAGTGCCCTACCTGATGCTGGCGGGTGTACTGGCGGCGCTGGCGATCATCTTCAGTCAGCTGAAATTGCCACAGATCGAGATGCACGAAGACAAGGCAGTGGCGGAAGAGGGCAACTCCGTGTGGTCCCACCGCCACCTGGTGCTGGGTGCTGTGGGTATCTTTGTGTACGTGGGCGCGGAAGTGTCCATCGGCAGCTTCCTGGTGAACTTCCTCGGCCTCGACAGCGTGGCGGCGATGGAAGAGGCCAAGGCAGCGCACTACATCGCCTATTACTGGGGCGGCGCTATGGTCGGCCGCTTTATCGGTGCGGCAGTGATGCGCACCGTTTCGCCGGGGCTGGTGCTGGCGTTCAATGCGGTGGCGGCGATCCTGCTGGTATTTGCCGCGATCCTCGGTGCCGGTGCGATGGCCATGTGGGCGATCCTGCTGGTGGGCCTGTTCAACTCCATCATGTTTCCCACCATCTTCAGCCTGGCGCTGCAGGGCCTGGGCAAACAGGCGGGGCAGGCGTCTGGTGTGCTGTGCCTGGCGATTGTGGGTGGTGCGATTGTGCCGCTGTTGCAGGGTGTGGTGGCGGATACCGCCGGCCTGCAGATCTCTTTCCTGGTACCGGTGGTGTGTTATGCGTATATCGCCTACTACGGCCTGAAAGGGTCCAAGGTGGCGCACTGAACGAAATAGCGGTTTGATACAAAAAGGGCGGGGAGCTTTGCGGCTCCCCGCCCTTTTTTTGTCAGGTCTGAGCCCGTTTCAGTGAGCGTAGGTCAGGCAGTTGACGGAATCGCCGTTGTAGCCCAGCTCAATCTCGTTGGCACTGCACTCAAAGTCCACATTGTGGTTACAGCCGGTGACCTTGCAGGCGCCTACGCCGGCAGACCGCTGCCGCTTGGTGTGATGCGTATTGCTGAAGAAAGTATCGCAATCCGGGTCATCCGGGCCATCGCCAATGGTAATCGCACGGGCGTGGCAGGCGGAGTCGGTGTTGTAGGCACATTCGATGGCTGCACAGCGGCTGACTTCGGGCATATCGGTTGCAATGATCATGTCGCGAATCTCGTTGCATTATCGTTAAGTGAAATACTCCCGTTTTTGAGACTAGTTCAGTATCCGTTAGCCTGACAGTCAAAGCCGTTGAATACGGTGCCTGTGGGCCAGGACCTTTCGCTAATTGCCTTCTCCGGCATCGTTCGGGTATACAGGTGTGAATGTTCTTACGCCATCTGAACCCGAGGATCTGATGATCGGCAAGCCCCTCCTGCTGTTTTTCGCCCTGTTGTACGTGGCCCTGCTGTTTGTCGTCGCGTGGCGGGCGGACCAGCGAAAACAATGGATGCAGCGCTTCCGGCCGATCATATACGGGCTCACCCTGGCGGTGTATTGCAGCTCCTGGACCTTCTTCGGGGCGGTTGGGCAATCGGTCAGCGATACCTGGAGTTATCTGCCGATCTACCTCGGCCCGATTCTGCTTTTCCTGTTCGCCGGCGGTTTTCTGCGCAAACTGGTGCAAGTGGGAGAGCGCCAGAAGGTTACGTCCATCGCAGACTTTATCGGCTCCCGCTACGGTAAAAGCCGCGGCCTGTCTGCGCTGGTAACACTGTTGGCGATCGTCGGCAGCCTGCCGTATATCGCCCTCCAGTTGCGCGCTGTGACCATGGGTTGGGAAGCCATCGGCGGCAGTGGCGAGGGTGGGAGCTTCGTTAACCTGGATACCGCGCTTGCCACGGCACTGCTGATGGGGCTGTTTGCGATCCTGTTCGGCACCCGACATCTGGAGGGGCGAGAGCGCAACCAGGGGGTGGTGGCCGCGATTGCCATGGAGTCGCTGGTGAAGCTGCTGGCATTCGCTGCGGTGGCGGTGCTGGCCCTGTGGTTATTGATGTCTGGCGGCGGCGGGGTGGATGTGCCGCGCGCAGACTGGGCGCCGGAATTCCAGGGAGGGATTCCGGATGTCAATTTCTTCACCCAGACCCTGCTGGCGATGGCCGCCATTATCTGTCTGCCGCGACAGTTTCATATGGCGGTAGTGGAATACCGCAATCCGGATGATCTGAACACAGCGCGCTGGTTGTTGCCCGCTTACCTCGTGCTGTTTTCGGTATTGATCCTGCCCATTGCACTGGCCGGCCAGCCGCTGGTGACGGCGGGACTGAGTGCGCCGGACAGCCTGGTTCTGACGCTGCCGCTGCACAGTGGCCAGAACGCGCTCACCATGTTGGCCTATATCGGCGGTTTTTCCGCCGCGACCGGGATGGTGATTGTTGCCGCAGTGACCCTGGCGGTGATGGTGTCCAATGAGCTGGTGGCGCCAGTGTGGCTGTACCTGAGCCGCTACACCCGGTTGACCGCGGTCTCCCTGGGGAAACACCTGCGTTTGATCCGTCGGGTGAGCATTCTACTGCTGATGCTGTTGAGTTGGGGCATGCACCAGGCCATTACCGGAATGGAGGCATTGGCCTCTATCGGCCTGCTGTCCTTTGCCGCCGCAGCACAACTGGCTCCGGCGCTCATTGCTGCGCTCTACTGGCCCCGCGCGCATCGGCGCGGCGTCTGGGCGGGGCTGATCGCCGGTTACGGACTGTGGCTGTATTGCCTGGTGCTGCCTGCGACTTTCCCCACCGCTGATCTATTGGCGCAGGGGGCGTTCGGCGTCGAGTGGTTGCGGCCACAGCAGTTGTTCGGTCTTTCGGGGCTGGATCCCCTGAGCCACGGGGTTTTCTGGAGTCTGCTGTGCAATGTGGTGTTGCTGCTAGGGGTGTCCATTTTTTCCCGTCAAAGTGAGGGCGATAGCCATCAGGCGGCGGCCTTCGTGTCTCCGGAGCAGAGTGGCGAACCGGTGCCGGATATGGTGCCTACCGGTATCCGCATGGGGCAGCTGCACAGCCTGTTGCAGCCTTTTGTGGGGCGCGACCGGTTGGAGGAGATCTGGAACGATTTCGAGCAGCGCAGTCAGCAGCGCCTGCTGGCGGACGATGCCGCGCCGCGATTTGTGATTGGCGAAGCGGAGCGCACGCTGGCAGGGATTGTCGGCTCGGCGGCAGCGCATCAGGTCATGGGGCTGCTGCACAGCAATCGGCCGCTGAAACTCGAAGACATTGCTCGGCTGGTGGACAGCACCTCAAAGCGGTTGCGCTTCAGTCAGGAACTGCTGCAGACCACGGTGGAAACCATCAGTCAGGGGATCAGTGTGGTGGACGCGGATCTCAGGCTGGTGGCCTGGAACCGTCAGTATCTGGAACTGTTCGATTATCCCGAGCGGCTGCTGTACATCGGTTGTCCGGTGGCCAATCTCTACCGGCACAACGCGGAGCGCGGGCTGTACGGAGAAAGTGAGGATTTACAGGTATTGGAGGCCCAGGTGCAGCGGCGTATCGATCTGTTGCGCCATGGCAGTGCGCACCGCTTCGAGCGCCGGTTGCCCTCCGCTGCCATTGTTGAGGTGCGCGGTACGCCCATGCCCGGCGGAGGCTTTGTCACCACATTTACCGATATCAGCGAATACCGGGCGGCAGTGGACGCGTTGGAAGAGAACCGTCGCAGCCTGGAAGACCGGGTGCAGCAGCGCACGGCGGAATTGTCCGAGAGTAACCGAGCGCTGCAGCAGGAGAATCGCCGTCGCGCCGAAGCGGAGGTGAAGATCCGCGAACTGCACGCGGCCAAGACCCGTTTTCTCGCCCATACCAGTCACGATCTGCTGCAGCCGATCAATGCGGCACGGTTGTTGATCGCCTCGCTGCAGCAGAAAGCGGCAGTTGGCAGCTGGCGGGAGATGGGCGACGATATTCACTATATCGACAGCGCGCTGACTTCCGCCGAGCAGCTTATCGGTGCCCTGCGGGAAATCAGCCGACTGGATGCCGGCAGTCTGACCCCGAAGCGCACCAGTTTCCCCCTGCGACAGCTGCTCGATGGCCTCAATGCGGAGTTCTCCGCACTCGCCAGTGAGCGGGGGCTGTCCCTGCGCTATGTACCTACCGATGCCTGGGTCTATTCAGATCGCCACCTGCTGCGACGCATCCTGCAGAACTTCCTCAGTAATGCACTGCACTATACATCCCGCGGACGGGTGCTGTTGGGGGTGCGCCGGTGCACTGAAATCCCCCGGGGCGGCGAACAGCAGGGGGTTCTGGAAATTCAGGTCTGGGACACGGGGCCGGGCATCGCCCGCGATGCCCGTGAGCAGATATTCGACGAGTTTGTGCGTCTCGGGAGCGGCGAGCGCGCCACCGATAAAGGGTTGGGACTGGGGCTGGCAATCGCGCGCCGCAGTGCGGATCTGCTGGGGCACCGTCTGCGCCTGGAATCCGTTCCCGGCCGCGGATCCATGTTTGGTATCCGCGTGCCGGTGGGCGAAATACAATCCGCGCCGGTGCAGGCGCCCAGCATCGGCGGTAGCGCCAGTCTGGCTTCTGCGGCGGTGCTGTGTGTCGACAACGAACGTCAGATATTGCGGGGCATGGAGAGCCTGCTTACCGGCTGGGGCTGTCGGGTGGTTACCGCGGTGTCACTGGACGAGGCTCTGGCGCGCTGGCCGTACCCAACGCCGCCGGCGGTGGTGATCGTCGATTACCATCTGGACTGCAAAGCGACCGGTATCGACGCCCTGGAAGCGCTATGTGCACACTGGCAGGTCGCGTTGCCCGGTATATTGATCAGTGCCGATACTTCAGAAGCGGTGCGCAACAGCGCCGCCGAGCGCGGTTGCTTCTATCTGGCTAAGCCGGTGAAGCCCGCGGCACTGCGCAACCTGATCCGGCGCCTGGTGCGCAGCGGGCAGGGGGTTGAGCAACCGGTGGAAAAATTCTGACTGGGTTGCCCTGAAAATTAAAGACTCAATTGAGCGGTTTTGACCCGGGGCGCGCAGGTGGGGCAAACTGCCCGGGCGCTTCCACATCCAGGCTGCCGAGGGCCAGCACTGCCTGGGTGCGGGAGTTGACATTCAGCTTGCGGAACAGTGCCGTGAGGTGTGCCTTGACCGTGGCCTCGGTAACCTGCATTTCATAGGCGATCTGTTTGTTCAGCAGTCCTTCTGCGAGCATGGTGGCGACGCGAAACTGCTGTGGCGTGAGGGTGGCGATCACGTTCACAACGCCGCTCTCATCGCTGTCGGCGTTACCGCCTTCGTGGCATTCTGCCACTGCCGGTGGCAGCCAGATTTCTCCCGCCAGGCTCAGCTGTAGCGCATCGGCAATTTGGTCCACCGGGGCGGATTTGGGCAGGAAGCCACAGGCACCGTAGTCGATGGCGCGGCGCATGATCTCCGGCTTTTCATTGGCCGACACCACCATCACCGGCAACTGTGGGTACTGGCCATTGAGGAAAATCAGGCCGCTGAAGCCGTGAGCGCCGGGCATGTGCAAATCCAGCAGCAACAGGTCGCACTCCGGGTGTTCCGCCACGCACTGTTGCAGGCTCTGCATGTCGCTCGCCTCAAATATGGTCGCGCTGGGATAATTGTGCTGGATCGACTGGCGCAGAGCGCCGCGAAACAGCGGGTGATCGTCCGCGATGATGAACTGCCGGGCGGTATTAGGATGCATCGCTTTACGTCCCCTGCATTTTGGTGAGGCCGCCACTTTACGAAGAAAGTGGCGGCCGCGCCAGAGCGTGTGCGAAAGGGCGCCTTATGCGCTATCTGAGACGGCAGCGCGGTTGGCCACCAGCTCATCCACGACGCCGGGATCGGCGAGGGTGGAGGTATCTCCCAGCTGATCGCACTCATCGGCGGCGACCTTGCGCAGGATGCGGCGCATGATCTTGCCGGAGCGGGTCTTCGGCAGCCCCGGCGCCCACTGGATCACATCCGGGGTGGCGATGGGGCCGATTTCGCTGCGCAGCCAGTTGCACAGGGTTTTGTGCATGGCGCCGCTGGGCTCGACACCACTGTTGAGGGTGACGTAGACGTAAATGCCCTGGCCCTTAATATCGTGGGGATAGCCCACGACGGCGGCCTCGGCGACGGCTTCGTGTGCCACCAACGCGCTTTCCAGCTCTGCGGTGCCCATGCGGTGGCCGGATACGTTGAGCACATCGTCCACCCGGCCGGTGATCCAGTAGTAGCCGTCTTCATCCCGGCGCGCGCCGTCGCCGGTAAAGTACATGTTGTCGAAGGTGCTGAAATACGTATCGGCGAAGCGCTGGTGATCCCCGAATACCGTGCGCATCTGCCCCGGCCAGCTACCCAGCAGCACCAGATTGCCTTCGGTGGCGCCTTCCAGAATATTGCCTTCATTGTCCACCAGCGCCGGCTGTACGCCGAAGAAGGGGCGGGTGGCGGCACCGGGTTTCAGGACTGTGGCGCCGGGCAGGGGCGTGAGCATGGCGGCACCGGTTTCCGTCTGCCACCAGGTATCCACAATCGGGCACTGGCCGCGCCCGAAGTTCCGGTGATACCACTTCCACGCCTCCGGGTTAATGGGTTCACCCACGGTGCCGAGCAGGCGCAGGCTTTTCAGATCAGCTCCGGCTACGGGCTTGTCGCCCTCTGCCATCAGTGCGCGGATGGCGGTGGGGGCGATGTACAGGATATTGATGTCGTGGTCGTCGATGATCTGCGCTACCCGGGTGACATCCGGGTAATGAGGGACACCTTCGTACATCACTGTGGTGGCGCCGTTGGCCAGCGGACCGTAAATGATATAGCTGTGGCCGGTGATCCAGCCGATATCGGCGGCGCACCAGTAGCGCTCGCCACGGCGGTAATCGAAGACGTACTCGTGGGTGATCGAGGCGTAGGTGATGTAGCCGCCGCTGGTGTGCACCACGCCCTTGGGTTTGCCAGTGGAGCCGGAGGTGTAGAGGATAAACAGCGGGTCCTCCGCGCCCATCACTGCCGCCGGGCAGTCGTCACTCTGGGCGGCCACCAGATTGGCGTAATCGCGGTCGATCCTGTCATTCCAGGGTGTTTCGTCATCCGTGTAATTGACCACCACCACATTTTCCACGGTGGTTTCCGAGCACAGGGCCACGGCCTTGTCCACGTTCTGTTTCAGGGGTACCGAGCGGCCGCCGCGACGGCCGGCATTGGCGGTAATCAGGGTGCGGGAATTGCCGTCGTCCATGCGCCCTGCCAGCGCTTCGGGGGAGAAACCGGCGAATACTACTGAGTGCACGGCGCCGATACGCGCGCAGGCGAGCATGGCGACGGCGGCTTCGGGAATCATCGGCATGTAGATGGTCACTACATCGCCTTTCTGCACACCGAGGCTTTTCAGGCCATTGGCAAAGCGACACACCTCCCGGTGCAGTTCGCGGTAGCTGATTGCTCTGGAGGTACCGGGTTCGTCGCCCACCCACAGGATGGCGGTGGTGTCGGCATGCTCTGCCAGGTGCCGGTCGAGACAGTTGGCGGCCACATTCAACTTGCCGTCGGCGAACCAGCGAATATGCAGGTCGTCTTTGGCAAAGGAGACATCTTTTACCTGAGTGAACGGCTCAATCCAGTCGATACGCTGCGCCTGTTCGCGCCAGAAACCGTCGTTGTCTTCAATGGAGTGGTTGTAGAGCTCGAAGTAGCGCGCTTCGTCCAACAGGGTGTTGGCGGCGTAGGCTGCGGGGACAGGGTAGGTTTCACTGTTACTGGTCACGGACCGGCCCTCTTCATCAATGCGGTTTTTATCGGTGTTTTGCTTTTCAGGGGCATTTTGTCATCGCGCCGGCGACGGCACGTATTAGACAAAAGTCGAAAGGCGGTGGATGCCTGCGCCGGGTATGATCTCCGGGTATAGACATTGGTCTTAATTCATCCCCGATTTAGACCAATGGTTAATACCGCGGTTATCCGTGACGTTGTTTGCTTGGACTTGCGTTATCCAAATGGCAAACAAACGGCAAGGACAAAGTTATGACGGTGAAAATAATAAAAAACCGCAAACTGGCCGGTGCAGTGGCGCTGGCAGCGATGGTGAATGGTTTTCCCCTGATGGCATTGGCCCAAAACGAGCAATCAGGTGTAATGTTAAGTGAAGTGTCCGGTGAAATGTCCGCGAAGCAGCTACAGCAGCGGCTCGCCGAGCTGCAGGCGCGGGTGGACGCGCTCACTGCGCCCCCGGCCGAAATCGAAAACCCGGAGCCGGCAAAGGCCCCGACCTTTGGCAACACGAATATCCAGATTGGTGGCTACGTCAAACTGGACAGTATTTTCAGTGACTATTCCGACGGCAGCGGTGCTACCGCCGGTGTGGGAGAAGACTTCCTTGTACCGTCCACGATTCCGGTTGGTGGCGCGGTCAGCGGCGAAGGTGGCGATGTGCACTATAACGCCCATGCCAAGTCTACCCGGCTGTTTTTCAAGTCCGCGACGGATGTGGGGGCGGGCAGCGTGAAGACCCATATCGAGATAGATGCCATGGCCGGTGCCCAGGGCGATGAACGTATCAGTAATTCCTATGCGCAGCGTCTGCGCCACGCCTACGTGGACTGGGAAATCGATGGCGACCGTTCGCTGCTGGCCGGTCAGTCCTGGTCAACATTTTTCAATGTGGGCGCATTGCCGGAGGGGCTGGACTTTGTTGGCCCGGTGGGCACGATTTTCGAGCGACAGCCGCAGATTCGCTATACCCAGAGCATTGGCAGCGGCAGCCTGCAGGTGGCTGCCGAGAATCCGGCCACCACTTTGTATAACGGGGCGGAAAACCCCTACGACGATAACCGCCGCCCGGACCTGATCCTGCGTTACAACAACCGCATTGGGGATCTCAATTATTCCATTGCGTCCATGAGTCGGGAACTGGCCTACGACCGCACCGATGCTTCCTCTGAATCGGAGCAGGGACACGCGGTCAGTCTTTCCGGTAAATGGCAGTTGGGTCGCGACGATCTGCGCTTTATGTATAGCTACGGTAATGCGCTCGGTCGTTATCTGGGGCTGAACAGCTACCGCGCCGGCATCATCGATCCGGTCAGTGGCGATATTGAATTGATCGACCAGCACGGTGGGTATATTGCCCTGCGACACTTTTGGAACGAGCAGTGGCGCAGCAACCTGGTACTTTCAGCAACTGCAGCGGATAACCCGGGGTTGGTTGCCGATACTGCGCCGTCTTCTTACCAGAGCCTGCACGTGAATCTGATGTATTCGCCGGTGCCGAAGATGACACTGGGTGGTGAGTATATTTTTGCCAGCAAGTCGGTGGAGAATATCAGTGGCCAGTTGGCCGATGATGAGGGAGACATGCAGCGTATGCAGCTGTCGGTGAAATATAGTTTCTGAGTCGGGTTGTATTTATTCTGTACAGTATTTTGTGCAACACCGATTTGGCGTCAATCCGATAATTCCAGAATAAATGAGGAGTGAAAACGATGAGTTTCAAAAACAAGCAGCTTGCCAGTGCCTACTGGCGGGAAAACATCAAACTGATGCTCAGCTTGCTGGTGGTCTGGTTTGTGGTTTCTTTCGGCTGTGGCATTTTGTTTGTCGAAGAACTGAATCAGATCCGCATGGGGGGCTTTAAACTTGGGTTCTGGTTTGCCCAGCAGGGCGCCATCTATGTGTTCCTGGTGCTGATTTTTGTCTACGTCTACAAGATGAATCAGCTGGATCAAAAGTACGGCGTGTATGAAGAAGATGACGTTGCAGAAACGGCTGGCGATGCCAATGTCGGCGGTGAAGCGCCACAGTTGCAGGGGGAGCACTGAACCATGGATGTCCAAACACTCACTTTTCTGATCGTCGGTGCGACTTTCCTGGTGTATATCGGCATTGCCATCTGGGCTCGCGCCGGTTCCACCAATGACTTCTATGTGGCCGGGGGCGGTGTGCATCCGGTGGCTAACGGTATGGCAACTGCGGCGGACTGGATGTCTGCAGCCTCCTTTATTTCCATGGCCGGCCTGATCTCTTTTATGGGGTATGACGGCACTGTTTATCTGTTGGGTTGGACCGGTGGCTATGTGCTGCTTGCCCTGTGCCTGGCGCCCTACCTGCGCAAGTTCGGCAAGTTCACCGTGCCGGACTTTATCGGTGACCGTTACTATTCCCAGGCGGCGCGCACTGTGGCGGTGATCTGCGCGATCTTTGTCTGCTTTACCTATGTGGCGGGGCAGATGCGC